>JBAUWE010000296.1:0-1978 GCA_049583595.1 Terriglobia bacterium | reverse complement strand
TCTACGGGGCGACCGATCCGGAGCTGGCCGTCGGTGAAGTGCGCCCCATTGTGGGTAGCAAAGTCCTGGTTGTTCGCTTCGAACTCTTGCGGCCGGCACGGCTCCTCGATGTCGCGGCGCTGCGGTCTGTCTACGTCGAGGGTAGTATCTTCGATCCAAAGTATTTGCAAAGCCTGGAGCGGGCACAGTTCCTTGGGCGCCTGAGCGACCGCTTTGCACTGCCTGTCATGCCCAATGATGAGCCGCTCGATTATCTCGCCACGTAGGCCATTGCCGGATATCTTTCGGCGCGTATTGACCCATCCCTTGACGGTATTCTTTATCCTTCCGTGCAGGGGGGTGCGGCCTCGCAATGATGTACTCAGAAGCAGCACTCAGCACCGAACTGGTCAATTTTCTCCCAGAACTGAGCCCAACGTCCGGTGGTGTTGACCAGCGAACGCAGGCTGAGAATAATCCTGGCCCCTTTGGTCTTCCAGCGCATCCCAGAGGCGCACAGACGCTGCTTGACGAGGGTCTTGCAGGCGGCCTCGGTCACACCCGATCCGATCGGCAGGTGCTGGGCGAGGAAGCCGGGGTAGTCCATCTGGTGGCGGTGATTGTTGAAATAGGTCCAAGCGCGGTAGGCGCCGTCGCGAAGGGCCTGCGAGAGGGAGGCGCGCCGCGAGAGGGTGGCCGCTTCTGCAATGAGCCGGTCCACGGCGTTGGGATCTTGCTTGAGGTCGCGGCACTGCTGATGGCGCCAGTGCGAGCGCTTCTCCTCGGCATGGCGTTGCGGATAGCGTGCCTGAGCCAGCGTGCCGACATAGTCGCTGACGTGGAAGAAGTCGATCAGTTGGCGCTCGGTATGCTGCTCGAGGAAGCTCCAGTTGCTGGCGGCGCCATCGGCGATCCCCAGGTAGAGCGCGTCGGGATAGTGCTGCTTGGCCCGGTCAATCTCGCGCGTCAGGCGCTGGTAGAATTCCTGCTTACCGTACTCGGGCGCGGCGGCGAGGTAGATCGTGTGCGCGCGCTCGCCCTCGGGATCGTAGAACGAGAGCGTGCCCACCATCGCCTCGCGGTAGCCCGCGCTGTCGGCCATCGGGATCATGGCCCCATCGAGGCTGACCATGACGGTGTCGATGCGCGCCTTGAGCTTCGGCATCGCGTACGCCCAGTCTTCTTCCTTGGCCGCGGCGATGCTGCCCACCCACTCGGCGACGTTCTGAATGTAAGAGGTGGCCACTTGACGGCCATGGTTCTCTGCAAGATCCGTCTGCACCGCCCGCACGTTGAGCTGCGCATACTTGTGGCTGAGCTGGCTGGCGAAGCGCGGTGTGGCCCCACGGATGATGCGCCCCTGATGCTCCAGTGGGCAGTAGATCCGCCCCCCGCGCGAGCCCTGATAGACGTAGCGCTCCACGCGCACGACACCGTAGGGGCTCTGATAGTCCTTGGGATCGCACCCGCGCGCGGTCAGCTTCATCGCCCCGACACGAATCGGACTACCGTCGGTGTCGAAACGCTTCAGCGCCTCCTCGGTGGCACAGCGGCCCACCGCGTTGCTCGCCTCTTGGATCGCCCCTTCCATCTCCAGCAACGTGCCCCTGAGATCCACCGTGACCTCCAGCGTCACCTCCGTCCCCGACCTTCTGAGCACTTTCGCCACGCTGGTACCTTCTATCGTTTCGTCAGAAGGTTACAGCATACTCCTCGAAATAACATCGTGTCGAGGCCGCACCCCGTGCTGGGAGGGCCCTTTCGCATCTCACCATCGTCCATCTCAGGTATCGTGTTCGCCGCCTTTGGAAATGCTGCGGTGTGGTTGTTATTGTTGCGGTCGTTGGTCTTCGTCGCACGCGTGATCTATCGGCTGTGTGCGCGTATACGCCCATGAGCACCGAGCCACCCCCTGGAGCGTGTCCGGCCCCCCGGCCTGGCGCCTGACGATCCTCAACAAGAGCGGACGCAGGGGCCATCGTGAGAACGGCGTGGTGTC
>JBAUWE010000295.1:0-1930 GCA_049583595.1 Terriglobia bacterium | reverse complement strand
ACGGGCCCGTCCAGGCTGGCCGTACCCATCTGCGTCATGCCAATGCCTTGGGCCCAGTCAATCGCCTCCTGTTGCTTGTTTCGGAGTTCATCCAGGTCGAAGTGGGCGCTCGGGCACTTCAGCCCGTGGTCTTCCATGATCTTCCTGGTCTGTTTGGCGTCCGTGAGGCTGGCGAACTCTTCGTATCCTGGCGAGCACAGCTCCAGGCTCCCGACTCCCAGGGCGGCCATGTCCTTGCACAGCCCCGCAAAGTCACCATCCTTGATCCTCTGCCGGTGGGGATAGGTCTGGCTCCCGATAGGCAGCCCGAGCGGATCGGCGCGAAGTTCCCGGGCGCTGACGCACAGGAACCCGGCCACTGCAGCATCCACTCCCGATTGCTTGAAAAACTCTCTTCTTGAAATTGCAGACATGTGCACCTCCACATTGATGCAGGCGGGCCTTCGAGCGTGCCTGGTCGCTACGCGCTCGTCAGCTTCCACCCGTCGCGATATTCGCGTGTCAGGTATTGGTTGGCGTCGGCGATGTTGGTGAACTTCATGCTCTCCCGGTCCCACAGCAGCGCCGGCGCGCAGTGGCTTTCATGAAAAACCTTTCGACTGTAGCGGATGGCCGCCCCGGCCAGAGCAATGGTTTCTGAGCAGTTGGCCGCATTGAGGAAGTTGCCCTGTGAGGCCGGGCCCCCCTTGAACGCTGCAAGCCACTCGTTGTCAGTGGCGAAACGACGTCGACGGCGGCCCTGATCCGGCTGGGGCTCCGGAATTCCCTTGCTGGCGCGAGAGGCCCGCATCTTTTTCGCCGGGATGATTTCGTCGTTCAGGATCATTCCCTTGTCGCCGACGAACAGGCTGCCTGTTGCGGGAATCGACTTGCCGTCTTCCAACAACTCGTCGGGGGTGTAGGGCCGCATTCCGCCGTCGTACCAATACAGCTTGATGGCCGGCCACCGTCCGTGGGCGGCGAACTTGAAGCACAAGCGGTTGGCGTACGGAAAGGCAAAGTCATTCATCTTGACGGTGCTGACCTGGTCGTTGATTTCGCAACTGGAGCTGCCTTGAGCTTCAATGCTGTACGGGACCGGCAGGTCGAGCGCCATAAAAATCGGCCAGAGGCTGTAGTTCCCCATGTCGGCGATGCTGCCGCCTCCAAATTCGTACCAGCCGCGAAAGACGGCAAAGGTGTAGCTGGGATGATAGGGCCGATCGAGCGACGGCCCCAGCCACAGATCCCAGTCGAAGCCCGGCGGGACCGGCGGCCTGTCGGTGGGAAGACTCAGAGCCTGCGGCCAGAAGGGGCGGTCCGTCCAATTGTGAACTTCCTTGAGCGTGCCGATGGCGCCGCCCTGAATCATATCTCGCACGTCGTTGATGGGCCGGTGCCAGGCGAGCAGATGCGTGGCCACTCCCGTCTTCCGAGCGGACTCGACCACCATCCGGACCTCCGCCACCCGGTTGGCAAGGGGCTTGTGCATCAGCACGTGTTTGCCTTTCTTCATGGCGGCGATTGAAATGGTGGCGTGCAGGTGGTCGGGCGTCATAATCTTGACGGCGTCCAGGTCCTTCTCTTTTTCCAGCAGTTCCCGGAAATCAGCGTAGGAGGCGACACCCTTGAAGTTCTCCGACGCCCGCTTCTTGGCGTAATAGGTCTCGATGATTTCCTTGGCCATGTCACGGCCGGCGCGGATGCCGCTGACTCCGGCGTCCCAATTGGGGTTCTCCAGAACCCGGCGGACGCTGTCACGGATGCCGTTCTTGTCCCAATCAATGTAGTAGTTGCCGTCCTTGACGGGATCGCATACGGCCGTAATCTGCACGCCGGGCGTGGCGATCAGCCGCAACATCTCTCTCGTTCCCTGAGTGCCGCATCCGATGTAGGCCAGGGTAATCTTATCGCTGGGAGGGATATATCCAGGCCCGCCCAGCACATGTCT
>JBAUWE010000294.1:0-6137 GCA_049583595.1 Terriglobia bacterium | reverse complement strand
GCGAATAGGAGTCGCCGGGCTTCAGCGTCGTTTGGGATTCCAGTTCCAGGGCGGCTTCAACGCGATTGCCACTGCCGACCTTGACGGGAAGCGAGAGCACCAGCGGCAGAAGTTCCAGGTGGCCCATGCCGATTCCCACTTTATCCGTCCAGAACGCCACCACCGGGATGCCACCGCCCAGGCCCTTTGGCGTGGGGCCGCCCATCAGGTTGGGTTGCGAAAATCTTGCCGGAACCTTCTCGATAATGTTTTCGCCCCATTTGTAACTGGAACCCTGGAACGACCACATGCGGTAAGGCGGCGCCTTGCGATCCACCAGCGAAGCGTTCAGCCGGTGCCGGTTGGCCACCACGCGGTCAATCGGAAGGTCCGTCGTGCCCATGTTTTTGTAGGTTTCCGTCACCACGGCCAGGTTGGGAAAGTCGTCGTAGATCTCCACCGTGAAAGTCTTGTGGATTCCTTCCGGGTTGCTGGCGGGCATTTCAATGCGCTTTCCGACCGGGCCAATTTTGCCCCTGGCGTCGGAGATGACCGACTGGCCAAAATCAAAGGTGAAGTTTGCAATCCGCTTGCCGCCGCTCACAAGATAGCTGCCCGCCCCGCCATGGCCGGAGGCAGAATCCTCAATCGTCAGGTTGCCGTTTTGCTTGCGGAGAAAGGCCTGGATGTTTCCGGAAGGCAGAACGCGAAATTCTGCCGAAGGCGTCTGCAGGATGATGGGGCCGCCCCGGTTGACGCCAACCTCAACCGACGAAACTTTTCCCGGGTGGTTGCCCGGTGGGCTCCCGCGATTGCAGCCCGCCAGCCCGGCTACCAGCGTAATGCCCGCCTGTTCCAGCCACTGCCGCCTGTTCATCTCGCTCCCCGCCATCATTTTCTCAAAGCAAATGAACATTATACTGCTTTGTATCGGGACAACCGGCTTAAGCAGCAGCAGAGTGGCCTGTTCCCCAAAGCATGGGGGCGGCCTATCCACCCCCGTGCACAGCCTCAGTTGTCGGGCACTGCAAACGTGTCGCCGGTGTCACTGACCCACTGCTTGAGGCGGTCGATCAGCTTTTTGCGTTCGGCGCGATGGCTGTTGTAGTGAGCCAGGTTGACCAGCTCGTAGGGGTCCTCGTTCAGGTTAAACATCAGCCAGGAAGTATCGGGCAGGCAGGCGTACTTCCAGCCGTCACGGGTAACCAGCCCGCGCCAGGGGAGATTGATGCAGCCGCCCTGGATTCCCGCCTCGGCCTTTTTGACCCGGTTAACCAGCGTGTCCATGGGTTGGATGGGACCAAAAAATCCCGGCGGCACAACCTGTTCCAGATAGGCGGAATCGGGCTCGCTTACCCTGGGCCTGCTGGCCAGGCGGTAATGCGAGTAGTCGGTGCCTTCCATCCAGGAGGGTTTCCGGATGCCGCAAAGTCCCAGCGTGGTGGGAGCGATGTCCACGCTGTTGAAGGGTATGGACGGACGGCCGCTGCGGTTGCCGTTGTAGTAAGGTACGCCACCGCTCACAATCATCGGAATGCGGATGGATTCCTCGAACGGGGTGGTTTTCAGGAAGTGTCCGTGAGAGCCCATCATGTCGCCATGGTCGGCAAACTGAAAAATGTAAGTGTTGAACTGCATGCCGATCTCTTCCAGCGTCTTCCGCACACGCCCGAGGTTCCAATCCAGGTTTTCAATCTGGGCGTAGTAACCGGCCAGTTCGCGGCGCGTTCGCTTCTGGACCGATTCCACGGGCGGAACGTTGGCCCGCAGTTCAAGCTGGCCGCCGTTGTAGTGGCTCATGAATTCCGCCGGCGCAACATGAGGATTGTGCGGGGGCTCAACGGAAACAATAGCAAAGAACGGCTTCGCATTGCCCGCTTTCGCTTCTTCACCGCGTTCCTTCAGGTATTTGATCAGCAGGTTGGTCAGTTCGTCGGTTTCATAGCCCGGCAGCCGGTATTGGAATGCGTCCTTTCCGGAGCCGCCGTGCACCCAGCAATCCCACTGGCTGTTGTTGTTTTCATAGCCAACCCAGTCATCGAAACCGCCGCGCCGGTCGGGTGGAACAATGTGCAGGCCGCCACGGCCGTTGCGCTCGTGCCATCCATCCACGTGCCACTTGCCGAAGTAGGCGGTCCGGTAGCCCGCCTCGCGAAACGGCGTGGCGATGGTGGGCTGGCCCGCCGGAAGAGGATATTCATGGCCGGGAACGCAATGGTGCGGGTAGCGGCCGGTCAGCATGGAACCGCGGAAGGGCGAGCAGAGCGGAAAACTGGTAACGGCGTGGTCGAAGTTGACTCCGGTGCGGGAAAGAATATCAATGTTGGGCGTATGAACGTTCGGGTCGCCGTTGCAACTGATGGCGAAGGAGCGAAACTGGTCCCCCAGGAACCAGATCACGTTCGGCTGGGTCGGCGCCGCTGGCTGGGCTGGTACGACCGCTCCTACCGAAGCATCATTAAGAACGGCCGCGGCTCCCACGGCCCCCAGAGAATTCTGAAAAAAGGTTCTGCGATCCACGATACCCTCCTTTGAACTGTGATCCGCCGCCGTGCATCGATCTACGGTTACAAATAAGATTGACGGCCGGACTTCCGCAGACCGCGCCTCTGCGCAGCCCTTCCCGTTGCACAAAACACAAACAACACAGAGGACAAAATCATATACCGGAATGGAGGGTCATGGTAACGGACTGATGTCGAGGTGGCGGACCGCCGTGGCCGGGTCAGGCACGGCGGCCTCGTGCGCCACGATGTACCAGCGGCCGTTCATCTTCCGGACAACGACCAGGTTGACGCCCATGGCTTTCTGCCCGGCATTGGTGGATTCGTAGCGGCCCACCGTGTAGGCGATATTACTGGAACAGCCCATGGATAAAATCTGGATGGAATCGATATGGTAATGTGCGTCGACGCCGCGCTGGACATAAGCCTGGATGGTCGCGCGCCCGTGGATGATTCCGGTGATATAGTGCTGCGTCAGATAATCGGCATTTTCAGCATAAAGCGACGCGACCCCGGCGGCGTCCCCGCTGTTATAGCGGTCCTTCCATTGCACAGCGATCTGTCGAATGGCCTTTACGTCAGCGGCATCGGTGCAGCCGTTCTGCACATCGAGGCCGGCGCGCGAGCCCTCCCGAAACTCCTGGGAACGGACTGCGCCTGCACAAATGAGAACAACCGAAAGCAACAGCATCTTCTTTGCCATCTCCGCTCCTTCACTTGCCGCACCGGCTCGAATATCCTTCGAGGACCAGTCTATGATGGCCTGTTTGCAGTTAGACCGCAAACCGTCAGACTGCTGGACCGTACAAACTGTGCTACGCTAAGCGGACGTGCAGGCATGGAAGCGCGAAGCTTGAGGGCTCCCGCCTCTCGTCAGGAGCAACCATGGCGGAGAAAGTTGGAATTCTCGTTTGTGTGGAATCGGGACTGGGTGTACTGCACCAGTTGACGGGGGTGATTGCCGCGCAGAAGGGCGACATTTCATCCGTGGCAATCGTTGACAGCAGTCCGCATGAGGCGCGGATCTATTTTGAAGTGGAACTGCCCGGCCCGCCCGAAGAGCTGCTGGAAGGACTGCGGGCTCTTCCTGTGGTCAAAGAGGCGTCACTGGTTGACTCTCTCGGAAAAATTTACGGCAAACGCATCATCGTGATAGGCGGCGGCGCGCAGGTGGGGCAGGTGGCGATCGGCGCCATATCCGAAGCCGACCGGCACAACATCCGCGGCGAGCACATCTCCGTGGATACCATTCCGCTGGTGGGCGAGCAGCCCCTGGCGGAAGCCGTTCGAGCGGTGGGACGATTGCCGCGCGCACGCGTCCTGGTGCTGGCCGGATCCCTGATGGGCGGCGATATTGAACGCGCCGTCCGTGAGGTGCGCGCCCAGGGATTGCTGGTGATCAGCCTGAACATGGCCGGCAGCGTTCCCGAGGTGGCCGACCTGGTGGTTACCGACCCGGTACAGGCCGGCGTAATGGCCGTGATGGCCATTGCCGATACCGCCAAGTTCAACATAAACCGGCTGAAGAAGAGGATTTTTTAGGGCGTTTTCGCATCGAGGTGCCCGTTCAGCCGTGCCGGGAAAAAACTCTGCAGAATCGCAAATGGCCTGGAGAATAAATTATCTCGGTTTCCCAGCGGGAATCAGATAGAGGGGCTGGTAGTTTCGCGGCAGGGAGAGCGCCTTCTGCACCTCGGTGTCGTGAAAGGCTCCCATGGACACGGCCCCAAGTCCCAGCGCCACAGCCTCCAGCAGCAGGTTCTGGGCGGCGTGGCCGGCTTCAAGATGCACGTAGCGCCTGGCGCGGGCCGATCCGTACTTCTGCGCCGTGCGCTCATAGACTCCTGCCATCACAAAAACAGCTTCCGCTTCTCTGATGGCCTGCTGTTCAACCGCGGCACGGTAAAGCGCCGGACGCAGGTCGTCTGGCGACAGGCGATCCAGCCGGTGGCAGGCCGGATCATAGTGATAGAAACCGGAAAGCAGGACGACATAAATCTCCAGCGGGTACAACGCACCGGCTGAAGGTGCTGTGCGAAACCCGTCAGAACCCGTCATCCCCTGCGCTGCCCACAGAAGCTGGGAGAGTTGCCGCTCTGTCAGCGGGCCGGGGGCAAACTCACGAGTGGATCGGCGCTGAGAAAGAGCTTCTTCGAGCGAAACGACGCCGCTTCGAGCGGGCCTGGGCAACTGGATCGTCGTTGGAGACTCAGTTTCGTGGTGCATATCGTTTCCCGCTGGTGACGGACAAACAGGACCATGGCAAGGATATATTGAATCTTGGTCCCGATCATGCCGTTCGCCTCCCGGTCTGGAGGCATCCATGTCCTTCTTCCACCTTACCCGAAAGTATAAAGACGTAGATCGAAAATCACAGTGTGCGGAGTGTCACAGCGTTGTGTGATGCCGTCGATTGACTTGCCTTGAAAGAGGGATGTATTGTCGGCTTCAAATCAGTAACTCTGAACAACCAGGAGGGTGCTCATGGCCCACAGTAAGTCGCCCAACCCGAAAAAAAGTACAATGCCCTCAGAGCCGGCGGGCAGCCGCCGGGACTTTCTGAAAGGCGCCACAACCGTAGCAGCCGGCTTGATGATGCCGGGAACTATGGCTGCACAACACACCGAGTCCCTGCCAACCATAAAGCTGGGGCCGCACCGTGTTTCCCGGCTGATTGTGGGAAGCAACCCCATTTACGGCTACTCACACTTCAACTACATCCTTGACAGACTGATGCGGGAATATTTTACCGACGAACGCATCGTGAAACTGATGCTGGATTGCGAAAAGCATGGGGTCAACACCTGGCAGGCGAGCTTCAACTACGACATGAAGCGGCAGTTCCCCAAAATACGTGGGGCAGGTTGTAACATCCAATTCATTTGCCTGGCGGCTTCCTGGCACTACGACCCGAAGATGGGCCGCACGCCGGAAGAGGTTCTGGATGGAACGATCAAGTGCGCACAGGCAGCGATGGAGTTCAAACCCATTGGGATCGCCTTCCACGGCGGCGCCACCGATATTCTTTTCCGGGCGGGAAAGATCGACCTGATCAAAACCTACATCGACAGGGTCCACGAAATGGGAACCCTTGCCGGCATCTCGACGCATAACCCCAGGATTCTGGAAACTCTGCATGAGAAGGGCTTTGCCAATGACTTCTATATGGCCGGATTGCAATACCTGACTCGCCGCCCCGAAGAATGGATGAAAGAGATCGGCGCGCACCCCCTCGACGAGGGCTGGATCGATTCCGATCCTCCCCGGATGGCCGCGGCCGTGCGCAGGGTTGACAAGCCAACGCTGGTTTACAAGGTTCTGGCGGCGGGCCGCAAATGCCGGTCTGAAGGGCAGAAGCGCCAAGCCATCGAATGGGCGTACCAGAACATCAAGCCCATCGATGCCACGATTATTGGCCTGTTCCCTCGATTTTCAGACCAGGTTACCGAAACCGCCCGGATGGTGCGCGAGGTCCTGGCTTAAGCTTGGCTATTCTTCGTCCCGCGTTTCAGTTTGGGGCAGCGGTTGCGGCCGAAGCCGAAGCCCCGGATGATCCGACTGGCGCAGTCGGCCATTCAGCTCTGGAAGTTCGGTAGCCTTGACTTCGTTCCAGCGCTTCATCACGACAGCATAACCTCCTTCAATCCTTTCAAG
>JBAUWE010000293.1:0-7424 GCA_049583595.1 Terriglobia bacterium | reverse complement strand
CTCCAGGGCGGCAGGTCCAGAATAAAGATATCAGGGTCGCCTGCTGAGACCTCCCGGACCTCGTCCAGCACCTTCCCGCCTTCGGGGTCGTCGGCCGCTCCGCCGCCGGCAAGAACCAGCTGGCAATCGAAATACCGTTTGACGATCTGGTAGGCCTTTACCACGCCGACGGGATCTTTCAGCCGGTCAAAACGGGAAATCTGGGTCAGAATGGGCCGCTTGGGATCAATGTCAAATCGTTCCAGCACGCCTCGGACAAACTCCGGTTCCAGGTCCCGGTTTTTTTCAGACAGGGGATCAATGCTGGGATAAAAAAGATACTGCGGAATGGGGAGCTGCTGGGTGAAATCCGGCGAGGAGAACAAGGCGCCATCGTAACGCAGCACGTAAGCTTTAAGAAATTCCCACACTTTCGGATTCGGCTGCGACAGATCGATATGGCATCGCCAGGTCCACTTCCCGGCGCGGTTGTTGCGGCCGTTGATCAGGGCCGCGGGCTGAGGGTCGTGGATCACGATAAACTCGGCATCCATCGCCAGGCGGGCGCGGTTCTGCTCATTGTAGGCAAGGAAGATTTCGAAGCATTCGGACGGCTGCTCAAAAGGCGCGCCGTGCAGCGCGTTGTGAAATGCCTTGGTGACCTCGAAGAAGTCGTTTCCGCCGGTCATGACGTCCCACCGTACGTCGATCCCCAACTCCTTGAGCAGCGGGACCAGTCGGCTCAGAATTTCAGCCACGCCTCCTCCCACCGAAGTGGAATTCACCATTTGCACGGACCGCCCCTTCAGCCCGGCGGCGAGAGTATTAAGCTCCTGCATTTTGGGCGCGCCCACAACCGGAACATAGTCTTCCAGATGGACGGCGCGCGATTCTCGCCGGGTCTCGTTCACGGGCCAAGCTCCTGGCTGATCAGATAGAGAAGCTGCTGGCGTGCTGCCTCCAGCGTATTGGTGTAGATGTCAATGCGGTTGGCCTGTTGGGCCAGTTTGTCCATTCCCAATCCTGTAGAGAACCACAGGGAGAAATCGTTGCTCCGCAGGTGCAGGCGTAATCGCGAAGTCACAAAGTGAAAATGAAATGAAGCGTTGCCCAGTTTTCCCAGGACCTCCTGAAATTCCCCGAGTGAGTGTGCCTCAATGCCGAGCGGGAGTGAGACTTCGATGGCCTCTGAAAAGTAAAAAGGTTCAAAGGCTTTCTGCTGGGCGCGTTCGGGGAACGCCAGGCAGTAGTCCGCCACCAGCGACCGGAGGTCGTCCCTCAGGTCAAGGAGATTGGCATACTCGCGCAGGTCGAGAGACGCCAGTTGCTCGGCCAGTTCCGCCAGATTGCAGGCGGCCATGATCCACTGGGCGAAGTCGTCTGAAAAGCCTTCAGTGAGGAAATGGTGGCGTCGCAGGCTGTGAAAGGTGTGGTAAAAAATCGACGCGTCACTGCACAAGCCAAGCCCTTTATACAATTCAACCAGGCAAGTCGCCCGCTGATTGCAGATACGGGTCAGGTAGGATGCCGTGGCAAACTGAAAAGGTTGACGGGCTTTTGTCAAGCTAGCGATGCCTCCAGCTTCTCAAGAAACATCAGGACTTCACCCGGACTGCGCAGGAAAAAATTCGCCTTCGTTTCCCGGAATTTGCCGACCCGTATTGTGACACCTTTTCGCAGCAAAGCAAAAGCTGTTTCATCCGTCGTATCGTCCCCGGCGTAGATCACCAGCTTGCGGCCCGGGATTTGCTGAAGCAGGTCCTTTGCCGCCAGACCTTTGCTTCCCATGTCCTTCGGATAGATTTCCCAGATCTTTTTGCCTGCCATTAATTCGTAGCCCGGTCCTATTCGGGCCATCACCTCCTGGACGAGCGCGCGGGCCTTCTCCACGGCAGGCTTGCCGGCGTTGCGGTAGTGGATTCCGAAGCAGATGGCTTTGTCTTCCACTCTGATTCCCGGGAGATCGCGGACCTGCTGCTGAACCCACTCCATTGTTTTTCGAAGCTTGCGTGTGCCCGGCAGATCGGGCGGCTGCCCATTGCTCCGTTGCCAGCCATGCAAACCGAAATAGATGGCGCCTTCGACGCGCGCCCGATGCTGCAGGTCGGTGAGCTGCCGTCCACTGATGAAGCAGAGCGTAACCTGCCGGCGGCCCGCCAGTTTGCGCAGCACACGCCGCGCCGGCGCTCCCAGAAACACTTCTTTGGGCTTCCGGCGCAGCCGCACCAGGGTGCCGTCGAAATCAAGAAACACAACAATGTGCCTGGCTTTGCGGATGCGCCTGTCCACTTGGGCCCAGCAGTCAATGAGGTATTGCGGCTTCAGACCGTCAGGGGACGGACGAGGTTTGGGTGAACTCTTCGGGGTTTTCGAACCGGGTGAACTGCGGCGGGACGAACTGACTTTTTTCATAGTGTCGGGTTGAGACCAGCGTTACAGCCCGAAAGGCTTGCAGGCCTTTCACAGGAAGAAGGGCTGGTCTTGTTATCGGACCTTCAGCGGCTCCGGCCTGTCGAGCCGGACGTCTGATAGTTCGCGAACCAGGCTTGCCGCCCAGCGATAGATGTTGTGCTCGCGGACCACGCGGCGCATGCGCTGCATCCTGAGCCTCTTCTCTTCCGGATCCATCGACAGAGCAAAGCGGATGGCTTCTGCCAGTTGCTCGGTGTCGTAGGGATTAACGATCAGCGCGTCGCGCAACTCGCGGCAGGCCCCTGCAAAGCGGCTCAGGATCAGAACTCCCTGGCCGTCGTTGCGGGTTGCAACAAACTCTTTGGCCACCAGGTTCATCCCGTCGTGGAGCGACGTCACCATACAAAGATCGGCAGCTCTGTAGTAGCGCATGATCTCCTTGTGGCTGTGATGCCGCTTGAGCAGGATGATCGGTTTCCACGCGCCGTTCTGAAACCGGTCGTTAATGCGCCGGGCCTCCGATTCAATCTCTTCCACCAGGGTGCGGTACTGCTGGATGTCGGTCCGGCTCGGCGCGCCGATCTGGATGAAACTGAACTTGTTCTGGAAGGCGGGATATTTTTCGAGGAACCGCTCGATGCCCCGGAAGCGTTCCACGATTCCCTTAGTGTAGTCCATGCGGTCGACGCCGACGCCCATCAAGGTTCCTTCCGTTCCCAGTTCCTTGAAAACGTCTTCGGCCTCGGGCGGCCTGGCCATGGCTGACGTACGCGCCGTTTCGGTATCGAACACGACGCTGACAGGAAACGGCCGCACCAGCGTGAAATGTCCCCGGCGGTTGACGGCAAAACGGTCCCATTCGATGCGGCACTCAAGAGCGCGATCGACCGTTTCCAGAAAGTTGTTGCAGTGGTTCTGAATGTGGAACCCGGCCAGATCGGCGCCCAGCAGCCCGTCCAGCAGTTCGCGTTGCCAGGGACAGATGCCGAAAGCCTCGGCGTTCGGCCAGGGAATATGCCAGAAGATCGCGACGCGTGCATCTGGCCGTTTCTCCTTCACCATCCGCGGCAGCAATGCGAAATGATAGTCGTGGATGAGAACGGCGGGTTCCTGTGTGCCCTCCATCTCTTCCAGCACGGCTTTGGCAAATTTCTGGTTCACCGCCTTGTATTGTTTCCAGTCCGCCTCGCGAAAGGTGGGGCGCATGTGCGCGATATGGCAGAGCGGCCAGAGGCCCTCATTGGCAAAGCCGAGATAGAATCCCTGCTCTTCTTCTTTGGTCAGCCACACCCTGCGCAGCGTGTAATGCGGGTCTTCGGGAGGCACGCGCAGGCGGTCATTGTCATCCACCATTTCGCGGTCGGCGCTTCCAGACCCGCTTGCCACCCAGGTCCCGTCACAGGCCTGCAGGATGGGCGCAACCGATGTGACCAGGCCACTGGCCGGAACCAGGCATTCGATGCTGCCGTTCTTGTGGACGTGCATATAGGGCTCGCGATTGGAAACCGCAAAAATCGGTTTGTCGCGAAAACGATTCCGCACGTGTACGCGCAGACGTTCCGCTGTCCAGATGGCTTCACCCACTTCACGCAGGCGGGCTTCCTCCTCGGCGGCCGTCCGCGCGACTTCCAATGTCTTGGCCAGTTGAGAGACTTCATGCGCGATGGGCTGAAAGATTTCTTCAGCGGGCAGAGGGTTTGACCGGAGTCCTTTGCCGGTCCTCAGGGCGCGCAGCCACTGCGCTGTTTTCGTGACAGGTTCCAGAATGCTGATGCGGATAATCAGCAGGCAGATGAAAGCGATGAGAAGCGTTTCCACCAGCAGGCGCAGAAATGTATCCCGCCAGAGGCGGAACGACTGGGCCTCAATGAAGCTGGCGTTGTGGTAGAGTGCCAGCACCCCCTCCACGCCCCCATTTCCCTGGATGGGCAACGCATAGACCTCCATGGGTACGCCGTCCAGATTGAAGAACTGGCTGACTCCTTTGTTGCGATAAATCGCCTGGTGGACGGCAGAAGGAGCGACATCCAGTTGCGTTTCCAAAGTGCTGGCTACCGCGATCTTGCTCCCATCCTTGCCATAGACTGCGATTCCGTCGAGGGCTTCCCGGTTCTCAAAGCGGTTGAGAAGCGCCTGCAATTGTTTCCAAGACTGGTTGTGGAGGAGCGGTTCGACGTTGTCTACAAGGCTCTCTGCCAGAATCTCCGCACGCTTTTCCAGATCGCCTCGAAGAGCACTCTTCTGCGAGCGAACCTGGAAGAAGGCGAAGGCAAACGCCACCAGAGTAATGCTGATCGTCAAAGAAATAATAAGCCTGTGTCGAATACGCATATTGAAAATTCTTATCGCCCTTCTTGCGATTTTGCAACAGAAGGCACACAACAGCTAGTAGCCGTGCAGTTAACAGCGTTGCACAGCTAAAGCTCGTTGACGTGGAATGGTTCGTGGGTTCTTATTATAAGGCATGGTGGAGGTGAATGGTGGATTTTAAAGACCAAGTGGCTATTATCACAGGTGGAACGGGTGCTCTGGGCCGTGCAGTGACGTTGGACCTGCTCAGGAATGGGGCATCTGTTGCAGTCCCATACCATGGAGAAAAGGGTTGGGAATCTCTGCAAACGGCTGCCGGTGAGTTCTCGGGCCGGTTGATGGGCGGGCCGGTGGACCTGAGGAGTTCGGCTGACGTCGACCGCTTTGTTTCCAGGGTGTCCGAGCGTCACGGCCGCGTGGATTTTCTGGTTTGTGTAGCGGGAGGCTTTGCTGCCGGCAAGAGTTTCGAAGCCGATGATCCCGCGTGGGACCATATGCTTGATCTCAACCTCATGAGTATTATCCGGGCGCTTCGGCCGGTGGTTCCCGTGATGGTCCGCCAGAATTTCGGTCGCATCGTCACGGTTTCAAGTGGGGCCATCCTGAAGGGTGGGGGTGCCGGGATTGCACCCTATGCGGTGTCCAAGGGAGCGGTCCTGCAGCTGACCGAAATCCTTGCGCAGGAGCTGGAGAAATACGACGTTCGCGCCCATTGCATTCTGCCCGGGACCATGGATACGGAGGCCAACCGCAAATCCATGCCCAAGGCAGACTTTTCGAAATGGGTCCAGACTGAAGACGTCGCAAAAGTTATCCATTTCCTGTTGAGTGACGCGTCGCGCGCTGTGCGCAACGTCACAGTGCCCGTGCTCGGCTAGGCCCGTGGCGCACGCCGCGGGCCATTACCGGGCGCACATCTGAAGTTGAAAGCAAACGCAGACACGAAAGAGAAGACAGATGTGTGCCTGACAGCATCTGGCCGCCGCGTGAATTTTGCTTGACCTCACGCGCGTGCTCGATTAGCGTTTCTGCTGTTATTAGTCACAAGCCAGTGTTGGATGGGTACGCTATGAGAGTCGAAATTTATTGCAAGAAATGGATTGCCAGCTTGGTGATTGCACTGGTAGTGGCAGTCACCCCCGCCACGGTCGCTCGGGCACAAACCAGCAGTCACCAGCCGTGGATGAACCAATCCCTATCCGCCGGGCGTAGGGCCGACCTTCTGCTGCGCGCGATGACGCTGAAGGAAAAGACCGTTTTGGTTCACGGCGTCAGCAGGAAAGAACATCCGTTCAAAGGGTATGTCGGTTATGTTCCGGCAAATCCGCGGCTGCATATCCCAGCGCTCAAGCTAGCCGACGGGCGCGCGGGAGTCGGGAACAAGGCCACTGGTGTGACGCTGCTGCCGGCGCCGATTGCCGCAGCATCCAGTTGGGACCCGTCGCTGCTGGAAACCTTTGGTCAGGTTATCGGCAAAGAACAGTGGGGAAAAGGGACGAATGTTGAACTGGGTCCTACCATTGACGTGGTCCGCGTTCCGGAATGGGGGCGGACTTTTGAGACTTATGGCGAAGACCCGTATTTGAACGGCCAGATGGCCGCCGCCGAGATCAAGGGCATCCAGAGCCAGGGTCCCATCGCGAACGCCAACATGTATCTCACCATGAACCAGGAAAGAGACCGGTTCCATATCGATTCCGTGGTGGATGAAAGGACATTGCAGGAGATTTATCTGCCGCCGTTCCACGCCGCCGTTTCAAGCGGCGTGGGCACGGTCATGTGCGCCTACATCATGACCAACGGCGTCTATTCCTGCGAGAATCCGCACGTTCTGAACGATCTGCTTAAAACCCAACTGGGCTTTCGCGGCTGGGTGATGAGCGACTGGGGTGGCACTCATTCCACGGCGGCTTCTGCCAGGGCGGGGCTGGACCAGGAAATGCCCGGCGATCGCTACTATGGACAGGCGCTTGAAACGGCTGTTCAGCAGGGGAAGGTCAGCATGGCGACGCTGGATGAGCACGTCCGGCGGATCCTGGTGACAATGTTCAAGCACGGCCTTTTTAACCGGCCGCAGCCGGGCGACTGGGACGCCAAGGTCCGAACCCCGGAGCATGCCGCCTTTTCCCGGCATGTCGCCGAGCAGGGAACCGTCCTGTTGAAGAATGAAGGCAATATCCTTCCGCTCTCCGGTGTCTCTTCCATTGCCGTCATCGGTATGGACGGCGGAACCCAACCTCAGGTTGAAGGCAAGGGCAGTTCCCACGTGGTCGCGCCGTATGTCATCAGTCCGCTGGAAGGCATCCGCAAGCGCGCCGGCGCGACAATCAAAGTAACTTACTCGGACGGCAGCAACCTTGCCGGTGCCGCCGGCGTGGCCAAAACAGCCTCCGTCGCCATCGTGTTTGCAAGCACTGTGGAGGGAGAAGGCCATGACCGGCCGAATCTTGAACTGCCGGGGAACCAGGACCATCTGATTTCCATCGTCGCTGCGGCCAACCCTAAAACTATTGTTGTGTTGAACACCGGCGGGCCGGTCCTGATGCCCTGGGTTGATCACGTACGCGGCGTTATTGAGGCATGGTATCCGGGCCAGGAAGACGGCTATGCAATTGCCGCCGTCTTGTTCGGGGACGTCAACCCGGCAGGCAAACTGCCGCTGACGTTCCCTCTCAAAGCGGATAGAATTCCCACCAGGACTCCGCAGCAGTGGCCGGGCATAA
>JBAUWE010000292.1:0-1956 GCA_049583595.1 Terriglobia bacterium | reverse complement strand
CTCCGGAGGAGCGGCAGAATTTAGCCCACGGCGTTAGCCGTGGGTGAATGGCCGCGCCCCACACCCCAGCCCTCTCACCAAAGAGGGGAAGTGGCGAGTAGGAAGTCGCGAGTAGGGAAAACAAACGTCCCACACCGCCGGAGGGACAGAGGCTGGTGCAGGAGAGGCGGGACCGCGGTGCGGTGGGTGAGGGCCCGGTTCCCACGGCTCACGCCGTGGGCTAAAATCTTCCGCCCCTGCCGGGGCTGTAAAAGCCGGCGGCTAAAGCCGCCCGTCATGGCATCGCCTTTCGGCACGGATGAATCCGTGCCCTTTCACGAAAACAAGCTCTCCCCAGTGAAGAACCGTGACGAGTGGCGAGTGACGCGTGACTAACAAATCCGGGAGGGCAGAGCCCTCCCCTACGCAAGAACCGCGGGCCGTAAAGGCCCGCGCTACAGAAAGCCGCATGGCACGTCGGTGCTATGGCTACCGCTTTGGCCGCGGGTGGCGCATACGTCGCGGTTCTTGCGATGTATGCGAATATCGAACATCCCAGGTGGCACGGCCATCCTGGCCGTGTTTTTCTACTGCAACACGGGCGAGGACGCCCGTGCCACAAAAACCAACGAAACAGCTCCGGAGGAGCGGCAGAATTTAGCCCACGCCGTGAGCCGTGGGTGAATGGCCGCGCCCCACACCCCAGCCCTCTCCCCAAGGCAGAGGGCTTTGCCTGGAAGATTGGCCCATTGCGGATGTTGCCGCTTGCACGTAAGATGAGGCGGCAGGGGAATCTGCGGCGGGGCGAAAATCTTTAAAACGTGGGGCGTCCGATCGATACGATACAAAGACGCGCCCGCCCGGCAAATCAAAAAGGAGAAGGCGAGCATGGAAGCGTTGAACACCCAGGACATCAGCACCGAACAGGCTCTGGCCGTGGTGAAGGCGGCCATGGCCAAGGCCAAGGAGATCAACACCAAAATGGACATCGCCGTGGTGGACGCGGGCTCGAACCTGAAGGCCTTTGTCCGCATGGACGGCGCCTGGCAGGGCAGCATCGACATCGCCATCAAGAAGGCGCGCACGGCGCGGTTTTTTGACATGCCGACGGGTGAAATCGGCAAGCTCTCGCAGCCCGGCGGGCCGCTGTTTGGCATTGAGCATTCAAACGGCGGGCTCATCACCTTCCCCGGCGGCGTGCCCATCCTGGCCGGCGACGGAACCCTGATCGGCGCGGTCGGCGTCAGCGGCTCAACCGTGGAAAATGACCACGCCGTGGCCGCAGCCGGCGCCAAAGCCGCGTGAAATTGCCTGGCCCGGGCGCCCTGATTTACGGCGTGGGCGCCTGCTGCGATGGAGCGGGCGGGGCGGTCTTCTTCCTGCAGAGCGTCGCGGCCCACATCCCAACGAGGAGAGGCCAGGCCCCTTGCAGCGTTTCGTAGGCGAAAAACCACAGGCTCACGCTCCCGTGCCTGAATCGTACCCACGCCAGGAAATAGTTGAAGGGCGTGGCCAACTGAGATTGAGCGAAGGGAAGCAGGACGATGGCCAGAATGCCAGCGCCCAGCCCCGCCGCAAACGCCCGCAGGTTCAGGTTGCGGGTGAGGGCCAGATAGACGCAAAGCGGCAGCATCAGATAAAAGGGGATCCCCATGGAGAAAACCGGGATCCACCTTCCGTTGGGGATCCAGTTGCCGGAAACGATTTGCACTGGCGAAGGAGCGGAATGGGCTACGAAGAAGCACAGGCCGTAGATCCAGGCCGCTGCAAAAGCGGCGGTCCAGACCATCACCCAGCTAATCCGCAAGAGGTTCGAGAAGCCCAGGATGGCTCCCGCGACCTGCCGCCAGTACCAGCCAGCCGAGCGGCGGCGCTGGAACTCCTCCAATAGATCGCCTTCAATCGCTTCGGTCCGGTCGCCCAGCACAAGATGCCGGAGCATCCAGCTGGCCAGCGCGGGCGGTTGGGATGGACTCA
>JBAUWE010000291.1:0-3038 GCA_049583595.1 Terriglobia bacterium | reverse complement strand
TTCCAGATGTTTGCAAAATATGGTGACGGTTCGCAATTGTAGCGCCGCCGTCCCGGCGGCACTTTTCAAGGCCGGCAAGATGCCGGCGCTACGGAAGTCCGCTGGCGTTGTGGAGACCTTCCGGTGGAACGTCTCGTGGTTGGCGCAGACGTCGGTTCTTAATGTTTGCGTCCAGCGCTGCTGAGTGGGCTTAAAGTGGCGTGGGGCCGGAGCCGCGCCACCCGCGTTTGTATCCATTAACGAAAAGATGGCCAGCTTGTGGCGAAGTTTCCGAAAGAGGAAAGGCTCGAGAACGTTAACAATCAGGTCATTGTTCGGCTGTTGGCATAAATATCTAGCGCAACGGCACTGCCAACCGCTGTCGGTCCATGCCAGACACCACCGCCGAAAGTCGTGACGTATATCTTTTGCGGATCGCTGGGGTCTGGAATCACGCGGTGGCCCCACTTGAAGTCAAAACCTGCTATCCGGGCCCAGTTTTCCCCGTGGTCGCCGGACCGCCAGGCCGAGGACTCGAATCCGCAGGCGTAGACGAACCTCGGATCGCGCGGGTCAATAGTAATGTCATAAATATGCTGGTCCCCGGCAAGAACTTGGCGCCAAGTCCGGCCACCGTCTGCGGAGAGGAAGATGCCCCCACCGGCATAAATGTCCTGGCCTTTGGCGAGGGCCTCTCGCCAGCCGCGGCCGCCATTAGTAGGAACGAGGAAATACGCACCTGTGTCGGGGCCTGGGCGTCGTCGTCCCCACGCCGCCAGGTAGAGCCGTTGCGGATCTCGCGGGTCAACGGCTATGCCTTCAGGGCCATTGCAGCCCTCGGGCAACTGGACCCTCGTCCAGTGTTCCGCGCCATCGGTGGAACGGTAAAGAGCCCCATCGCCATCGCCTCCAATGCTACCGTCATCACTGCGGCGAGCCACCACGAGATACAAAACCCCACCCGTGTCCTGCGCCAGGCGCCAGGCAAGAGGTTCTTTCTGCGTGACCCCGCGATTCTTCAGTGCCCAGTGACGCCCTCCGTCGATGGACTTGAAAACACCGCGTCCGAAGCCCGCCATATAAAGCACTCGATCGTCAACCGGGCTTTGCGGATCCAGCAGGATGTGCGTAGGCGAGACTGGGGGCAACCCCTCGCTCGAACTTTTCCAGGTTCTTCCCCCGTCGTCGCTACGGCAGACACCCCCAATGGATCCTGGACCGGACGTCTGCGACCACATCTTGGGACGGGGCAGATCGTGGATGCCGCTCATCGCACCCCACACCCGCCCTCGCACTTTTGGATCGAAGACGATCCAGTAGGTAGTGTTGACCCAGGGTTTCGGAACTCCAGTCGTGGAACTGACCCAGCCCTTGCCGCCATTCTCGCTGCGGAAGAGACCGATATCGGTGTAGGTAATGAAGATGCGCCTCTGATCGAAGGGATCAAAATGTACCCCATAGCAGGTGGTCACGTCCAAACCCGTCGTGGTGTAACTTCCGTCCGGAAGTTCCCTGGAGTAATACGCCTTCCAGGTCCGGGCGCCATCGCTCGTACCCATGAGGCGGCCATTATCGCCGCCAAAGCAAAGTTTGGGGTCCGTGGGAGCCACGCCGAGTTGAATGGGATTTCCACCCCAACCAGGCCCGAAATCTTTGCTCAGCCAGGAGCCCTGGATGTTCGGCGCGTTGGTGGTGGATTCCTTCCAGGCAAGTTTCCAACTGTGCCCTCGATCCGTCGTCACGGCAGTGCCGAAAAGAGCATCCTTTCCCCTGCGGTGGTTGTTGTAGGAAACATAGGCCACTTCAGGATGGCCCAGGCTGGTGGCCACAGCCGATACCACGAATGGCGAGGCAGCCGCAGGCAGTGAAGACTCCCGCCAGTGTCCGCCGCCGTCGTCGGAGATGTGCAGTTTCCCCGCGACAATCATATAGACGACAAGCTTCCCGCCCTTCTCCGGAAAGCCCGCCGACACGGTCCGGCGAAGAACGTCGGGCTGGCCTTTAAGAGTTTCCACACCCTTCAGCGTTGCGCCGCTCCGCCAGTGCCCACCCTCTCGAACCGCTACCGATCCGGCTCCGATGATATAAAGCGTACGATCTTCCTTGGGTGACCGTGGATCAACGAAGATCTTTTCAGCGCCATTGGGAAGGTCCGCAATCTTCCCCCAGTTCCTGCCGAGATCATGGGAAACATGGAAAACAAACGCTCCATCCTGCTGAAATGCCGCGTAGAGGATGGCGGAGTCCGACGGATCGACGGCCAGCGCGGTGAGGGAACCGGCGGGCTTCTTCCTTGCCGAGTCTGCGCGCACCAGGCTCCAGTTGCTCCCTGCATCCGTGCTTCGGAATAACGCGGAAGAACTCACAGAGCGGTCATAAGCCATCTGGCGCACACCGCCCGACGTCTTGACATAAATAACTTTCGGGTCTACCGGGTCGAACAGGAAAAAACTGACTGAACCTCCGAGATTGAACATCCTCCAGGAGTCCGCCCCATCGTGAGAGATGTAAGCTCCCGTCATGTCACAGCCGACGAGGACACATCTCGGGTCATGAGGGCTGATGGTAGGACTGAAAATTCCACCACCGCCCCCCGGCCCGATCACCCGCCAGAGGCCGCCCCTTGACGCAGCCGGGAAGCTGGTGAATTCAGCCCCCTCCGGCGCAGGGTACTCACCTATCGCCGAAGTGCCTGCCTGCACATCATGAAGCGTATTAGGGGCGCCCAACAGATCCCTCCAGGCATGAGGGAGGCTGGTGACGCCCAGGCAAAGCGCACACCGGTGCAGAAGGCTGCGCCGTGAAATCGGTCTGGGATTTCTGCCTGCTGGTCCCGCCCACGTTTTGTCAACCATTCATCCCTCCTCGTTCCACGCCCACGATAAAGGCAGCCGCTGCGCCGGATTTTGTTGCCGCGCACCAAATTATACGCCCGTGCGCAGTTGCTTGTAACAGTCCGTGGCTGGCGTTGACGCCGATTCTTGATGTCTGATCAACTAATGAGGATTGCAAAATAGGGTGACAACGCTCGTTCGTAGCGCCGCCGTCCCGGCGGCACT
>JBAUWE010000290.1:0-5565 GCA_049583595.1 Terriglobia bacterium | reverse complement strand
CCCTCAGGCGGAAGGGAACTTGCGCGAGGGTCTGCTGGCCGTCGCTGATATCGACGGCGCTGCGGTAATTGCCCGGCGCGGTGTCGGCCGGCACGTGGATCTCAACCCAGATGGAGTGGGTGCGGTTGGCTTTGAGATCGAGCGGACGCGCCAGCAGCGCGTCAGGGTACCAGCCCGGCGTTGTGCCGATCACTTCATCGGCGGGCGACTTCGGCGTGTGAGAGCCGACCACGACGTAGCCGACCTGACGAATGCTGGCATTCGAGGGCGCGATGGTGTGTCCGCTGTTGTCCTTCGCCGGCTCGATGCTCGCAGTCAGCGAAGAGAACGACGCTGTCGAGCGCAGCGCAATCTGGATATTGAGGTGCTGGTTGCGGGCGGCTTCAAATTCAGCCGGGACCAACTGGCTGGCGCCCACGGCGTCGCCCGGAAAGACCTTGACCAGTGAATCCACGTACCAGGCCTTGAGGCCATGTGAACCCGTTCCCGGTCCACAGGAAATCAAAAGCAGACTGGTTGCAAAGATAAGCAGGAAAACGACACGTGATCGCGACGTCATTGAAGCCCTCGCTCGTTGGGGTTGAAAGCGAGGCCATAGTAGCAAATGCTGGTTCGGAAAACAATGTTCTTAGAATCCAAAGTCGCCCGTCACCCGGTTGGTGTGAGAGAGGGTCCGTGAACCGCACGGTTGCTGAAGTGCATGCCCACTTTTATCTTTGTGCAGACCCACCAAGCGCCGAAGATGTTTCAAACGCCCTCTCCGCATCCCGTTCGAACGTTAGCTCAAGGTTACGCCCACCGTTCAAGGTCTCTTTGAGCAGCCAAATAGGTTCCGGACCGGTTCTGCTTCGCTCCAGGCAGCGGCGTTGCTGCCCGTTGCCTACAACCCTTGACTTTACATTCCCGAACCGGTGAGATATAAGTCTAAACTCGCTTCTGTTTTGGCATGCACATTCGAGGGCAGGCATGAGTCTGCCGGGGCTCAGGGTAAGGTCTGCAGCGTTCAGGTGGATCAGCGGCCGGACCCTGTGGGGCAAGTTGAAGATCGATGCTCTGTCTGCATCCACGAGTGACCGGCTTCCGGCCGGAGGCCGGCAACGGAGGGCAGCCCTCAGGGAAACGGGAAGTCTCAGGTTGGGCGTTACCTAAAGGATGGATCGATTGCTCGTCATGGTAATTTTCAGGGGCTGGAACCGGGTCCCGTTAGTCCTGGCCCTGGCCGGAGTGATGGCTGCTTTTGTTTCGTGCTCGAGCGGGAATCCACATCAGGTCAAACATCCCTCCTATGTAACCTCGGGACAGGTCACTACGGCGCACCCCAGCGTGATGGCTGCTGCAAAGGATTTTTTTGATGATTATCCGGCGCATGTCAGGCAGCCGATCGCCTTCACCCACAAAGTTCATCTGAAAAATGGAATGCAGTGTACAGACTGCCACAAAGGTGTGGCGGATGGGCCCGACGCTGCCATCCCCAATGTTCAATTTTGCATGACCTGCCATCAGGTGATTGCCACGGATAAACCGGAAATTAAGAAGGTGGCTGCCTACCAGAAGAAGGGCGAGCAGATTCCCTGGCGCCGGGTTTACTGGTTCTACCAGTCGGACCACGTGAAGTTCCGGCACGGGCCGCACATTCGCGCGGGTGTGGATTGCGCGAGGTGCCATGGGGACATGAAGCAGGAGACGGTGGCGGTGCGTAAGGCGGGGCTGACCATGGGATTCTGCGTGGACTGCCATCGCGAAAAAGAGGCGTCCACGGATTGCACGACTTGTCATTTTTAGGCGCGGCTGTGCCGGAATAGGCCGGAAACCGGCGCGGCAGCGAAGAGGCTTATGGATCGTCGCAACTTTCTGAAAATTTCGGCGGTGGGCAGCGCGACCGCGGCGCTGGACGCCTGCGGCAAGCCGGAGCATCAGCTCATCCGGTTTATTCCGGAAGAGGAACTGGTGCCGGGCGTCGCCCAGTGGAAGCCGGGCGTTTGCACGCAGTGCGGGGCCGGGTGCGGGCTCCAGGTGAAAGTGATGGAAGGCGAGGCGGAAGTGATCCGCCACGGGCAGTTGGGCCTGCTGAGCATGGGCCTGGCCAAAAAGCTGGAAGGTCATCCCGACCATCCCGTCAACCGGGGCAAACTGTGCGCCTGGGGACAGGCGGGTTTGCAGGTGACCTACAATCCCGACCGCATTCGATTTCCGCTGCGCCGCAGTGGAGCGCGCGGCTCGGGCGAATACCAGGAGATCAGCTGGGAAGAGGCCGTCAAGGAACTGGCCTCGCACCTGCAGCCGAAGTCGCCGGGCCAGCCGTCGCCGGTGGCGTTTCTGACCGAGCCGCTTCGGGACCATCGCGGAGTGCTGATCGAGCGCTTCCTGGAAGCGATGGGAGCTGCGCCGGCGGTGAAGTTTGAGTTCTTTGAGCAGACGGTGCTGCGGCGGGCCAACGAGATGAGCTTTGGCCGTTACCAGTTGCCTACGTTTGACCTGGCCAACTCGGACTACGTGGTCTCGCTGGGGGCGGACTTCCTGGGCAGGTGGAACTCGCCCGTGGCCCAGAACGTGGGTTACGGCACCATGCGGCAGGGACGGGCCGGGCGGCGCGGGAAGTTTGTGCAGGTGGAAGCGCGAATGTCGCAGACCGGTGCGAATGCCGACGAATGGGTTTATGCAAAGCCGGGAACGGAAGGACTGCTGGTGCTGGGCTTTGCCCATGTGATCCTGAAGGCGAAGCTGCGGTCGACGGGTGCGGGCGGCGAGGCCGGCCGGCAGATCGAGGGATGGTCAAAAGGGCTTCCGGACCACACGCCCGAAGCGGTTGCGAAACTGACCGGCGTTGAGGCCCGGAAGATTGAGCGGCTGGCACGGGAAATGGTCGCGCATCCGCCCGCCGTGGTCCTGATTGGCGGGGCGCCGCTGGCCCAGACGAATGGTCTGGCTAACGCGCTGGCCGCCAACGCCCTGAACGCGCTGCTGGGAAGTGTGGAAAAGCCGGGCGGCGTTTCGTTTACGCCGCCGCCGCCCCTGCCGGACCTGGGCGCCCGCAAAGAAGGAGCCTCCGTCCGCACGCTGTGCGAGAGCCTGCTGAAGGGGTCCTCGCCCGTAAAAGCCCTGCTGGTCTATAACGCCAATCCGGTGTTTGCGAGCCCGCCGGCGTGGCAGGTGCGGGAGGCGCTCGAAAAGGTTTCGTTTATCGCCAGCTTTGGAAGCTTTGTGGACGAGACCAGCATTCTGGCGGACCTGATTTTGCCGGACCATTCTTATCTGGAATCGTGGGTGGACAGCATTCCCGAATCGGGAACGCCCCAGGCCGTGGCCAGCCTGGCTCCGCCGGCGATGAACCCGCTGCACCATACGCGGGCCATGCCGGACGTTATGCTGGAGGTGGCGCACCAACTGGGCGGCGGCGTGGCCAGGGCGCTGCCGTGGAACTCTTACCAGGAGATGCTGCAGGCGGCCTTCGACCCGCTGCGCCATCATGCGGGCTCGATTTCTGGAAAATCGGCTGACGATTTCTGGAGCGAAGTGCAGGAGAAAGGCGGCTGGTGGGGCGCCGGGCCAACACGCGCAACGCGAGCGGCGAAGAAGTCGTCTGCCGCGGTGAAAGTTGCGGAGCCGCAGTTTGACGGCGCGGCCAAGGAATATCCTTTCAACTTTCTTCCCTGCGAATCGCAGCAGTTTGGAGACGGGCGGCACGCGAACCTGCCGTGGATGCAGGAGATGCCGGACGCGATTTCGACGGCCATGTGGAGCACCTGGGTGGAGATCAATCCGAAGACGGCGGAGAAGATGGGCATCCGGCAGGGCGAGCTGCTGGAAGTGGCCTCGCAGCACGGCAAGCTGCAGGCGCCGGCCCTGATCGCGCCGGGCATCGCTCCAGACGTGGTGGCCATGCCGGTGGGCCAGGGACACGAAAACTACGGCCGGTACGCCAGCCACCGCGGCGCGAATCCCATCAGGATTCTCGCCCCGCAAACCGAGGCTGCGACGGGCGCGCTGGCCTGGGCCGCTACGCGGGTGAAGATTACGCGAGTGGGCAAGCAAGGCAAGCTTATTCTGTTTGGCGGCGGGCTGAGAGAGTGGCCGCGCGAGTTCCGGCGCCGGTAGCCGGTAAGGTCGGCGGCAGGGCCAGACTAAGGTCGGAAGGTGAAAAGTTCTATGGGACATCGATGGGGCATGGTGATCGACGAAGACCGGTGCACGGGATGCGAAGCCTGTGTGGCGGCCTGCCATGCCGAAAACAACATTGCGACGGTGGGTGACGCTGAGGCGGCGCGCGGCCGGGCGATGCACTGGATTCGCGTGGAGCGCTACTACGAAGGCGACTTTCCCGACATCCGGGTGAAATACCGCCCGGTGCTCTGCCAGCAGTGCAGCGACGCGCCCTGCGAGCCGGTGTGCCCCACCTATGCCAGCTACCACAACCCCGAGGGGTTGAACGCGCAGATTTACAACCGCTGCATCGGCACGCGCTATTGCGCGAACGCCTGCCCCTACACGGTCCGCGTCTTCAATTTCTACAATCCCGTGTGGGACAAGCCGCTCAACCTGCAGCTGAATCCTGATGTCTCCCTGCGTTCGGTGGGCATCATGGAGAAATGCACGTTCTGCATCCAGCGCATCAAGGTGGCGGAGATCAAGGCGAAGACTGAGAAACGGCCGCTGAAAGACGGTGAATTCAATCCCGCCTGTGTCGAGTCCTGTCCCACGGGGGCGATGGTGTTTGGCGACCTGAACGATCCGGAAAGCCGAGTCTCCCGGCTCTCCCGTTCCAGCCGCGGCACCACGCTGCTGGAAGAACTTGGAACGCATCCGGTGGTGACCTATCTCAAGCGAGATACCTGGGACCATGAACAAAACGCCTGAACAGATCAACCAGGACCTGCTCCGTCCGCTTTACCATGCCACGTGGCGCTTCTATGCCGCCGCCACCATCCTGACGGCTCTTGTGGTGGCGGCATTCTTTGCCTGGGGCTACCAGATCTACTACGGCATCGGGGTCTCCGGCCTGAACCGGCCGGTCTTCTGGGCTTTTTACATCACGAATTTTGTTTTCTGGATCGGCATCAGCCATGCCGGCACGCTGATTTCCGCCATCCTGCGTGTTTCAAACGCCAGCTGGCGGCGGCCGGTGACGCGCTGCGCGGAGGCCATCACGGTTTTCGCGCTGTCGATCTCGGCCATGTTTCCGCTGATTCACCTGGGACGGCCGTGGCTGTTTTTCTGGCTGATCCCCTATCCCAGCGAGCGGGGCATCTGGCCGCAGTTCCGGTCGCCGCTGCTGTGGGACTTTTTCGCCATCAACACCTACCTGATCGGCAGCGTCACGTTCCTGGCGCTTCCCTCTTTTCCGGACTTCGCGCTGATTCGTGACCGTGCGGACGGCTGGCGGAAAAAGGTCTACAGCATTGTCTCGCTGGGCTGGCGGGGCACGCCCAAGCAGTGGCACCGCCTCGAAATGGCCATGCGCATCATGGCGGTGGCCATCATTCCGGTGGCCGTGTCAGTCCACACGATTGTTTCCTGGGACTTCGCCATGGCGCCGGTGCCGGGATGGCACTCCACCATCTTTGGTCC
>JBAUWE010000289.1:0-12463 GCA_049583595.1 Terriglobia bacterium | reverse complement strand
CAGTACAAAATCAATCTCTATTCACCTTACCTGGAAAACATGTTCGATTACCCCAGCCTGCCGTTGGCGGGAGAACCGGGCGGGGCGCTGACTCCGCAGGAAGCAAGCGAGATTGTCGCTTATGCCGGGAAGTACCACATCACCGTGATACCGGAGCAGGAATCTTTCGGCCATCTGCACCTGCTGCTGCAAAACGAGCAATACCAGAACATGGCCGAGCTGCCTTACGGCACGGTGCTGTCACCCACCGTCCCGGAGTCCTACCAGTTCATCGGAAAGATGTTTGCCGACCTCAACAAATATTTCCCGGGGCCCTTCTTCCATATCGGCGCCGACGAAACTTTTGAACTGGGCCAGGGGCGGACCAAAGAACTCGTTGACAAGCAAGGCTACTCGAAGGTTTACGTCGATTATCTGCGTAAGATTAACGACGTCCTCAAGCCTTACCACCGCAAGGTTCTTTTCTGGGGAGACATGGGGGTCCGCCATCCGGAGGATCTGAAGGACCTGCCCAAAGACATGATCGCCGTGCCGTGGGATTACGCGCCGCGCAAGTCCTTTGTAAAAGAGATCAAGCCCTTCCGTGACGTAGGTCTTGAAACCTGGGTAGCGCCGGGCGTAAGCAACTGGAGCCGCATCTTCCCGGATTATTCTGAAGCGATTCCCAACATCCGGCAATTCGTGACCGACGGGAAAAACCTGGGCGCCACCGGTGTTCTGAATACCACGTGGATGGACGATGGCGAGGGCATGATCAACTTTACCTGGTATGGACTTGCCTACGGCGCCGCGCAGAGCTGGCAGACCACTGTGGACGACCAGCAATTCTCAAACGCCTGGGACTGGACCTTTTATCGGGCCGACGGCCACGACTTCGCCGGTGAAGTCAACACGCTCACCCAGATCCACGAAGCGCTGCGAAGCGCCATCCACCGGGACGGCAACGACAGCCTGACCTGGATGAACGCCATGAGCCCGCAGGGCCAGAAGTTTTATGCCGGATGGCAGCCCACGGCCCACAAGATTCGCCTGCTGGCGGAAGACGTGATCTCGAGCGTCCGCCAGCATCGTACCGAAGCCCTCCGCAATGCCGACATGCTGAATTATGTTGAGTTCTCCGCGCGGAGATTCGACTTTCTCGGGCAGAAGGCCATCTATTCCAAGGAAATCGCCGATCGCTACGCGCAAGCCCAGGCGAGTGTCGGGAGCAGCAATATGGGTTACCGCAGTTTACGCCGCATCAGCGGGCCCATGCGGGACATGATGCATAAGACGTTCCAGCTTCGGAGAGAGTACAAAAATCTCTGGCAGGGGGAGAACCGGCCCTACTTCCTGAACAACATCTTGAACCGCTACGACACCGAATACAATCGCTGGAGGAAGTCGGAAGAGCGAGTCGGCCAAATCGGAAGGGATTACCGCACTACGCACAAGCTTCCGCCGCTTTTCACGCCCGACGGCTCTGGGAACTAAAGGGACGTCTCAGCACAAGACGAAACTGTTCCACCCGAAGGCATCCATGGAAAATGTGGGTGTGAACCGTCTGGAAAGGTAGAACCGATGAGCGCAAGGGACGGTCTTCGGTTCACAGACGGAACACAGCAAAGACCCACGCAGGGAACTCATGACGGCGGTGATGCCTGCCAGTTTTGATTTGGAACCGCCTGGCACCGTCTCATTGTGTCACCGGAACGACTTTCAAAAGTCTAATTCTGGTAATCGCGGGATCGAAAGGGATACCATGAGCGCACAGCCAGGATGTGTGCCCGTGTTTTTCCCCGGTTATAAAAGCCAACGGTAGAATTCAGCCGGAAGAACCAGGCGTCTCCGGGCCCGCTCGGGTGGAGACCTTCGATCCCGTTTCTCCCTCCGCCGGCCGCGATATCACCGTGCCCGTCCAGGACCAGATAGATTTCCTCCGCCATTTGGTGGTGATGAGGGAAGTTCGTTCCGCCCGGCGCAAACTCCATCATGAAGAGGCTGGTCACCACAATGCCGCAATCCAGCCTGTCATTGGTGCCCTTTCTGTTGCCGAGCAGCAACCGGTATTGAGTGGAGGCCGGGTGGCCAGCGTCGGCGTGCAGCTTGACGTCATTGGCGTTCGCAATCTGGAGTTCACGGGGGGGAGCAGGTATCGACTCACCCTTGGGAATTCTGAATCCCATAACCACAAAGCGAAGCGGCGTACTCGATGGGTTCGCCAGGCCGTGGCGAACCTGCGGCGGAAGGTACATGAAATCGTCCTTCTTTACAGACGATTTCTGTCCACCGTAACTAAGGGTCCCGCTGCCTGCCAGAACAAAATAGATCTGTTCTTCGGCAGGGTAGGAAACCTCTTTGCAGTGTCCGCTCGGATCAATCGTCACTTCCCCGTATCGGGCGACGCTCCGAACAGTTCTGGTTTCCGAATCACCTGCTCCAAACAGAGGCTTGTAATGACAGCCCGGGGTGCTGATTTCCATTGCTTTTTCCGGGACGCCCGAAACATTCCGGTGGAGCCAGGTGGGATCGACTTTGCGTTGTGCGCCGTAGGCGAGCGAGATGCCCGTCAGGAAGATGATGAACATGGCAAATTTCATCTGGTTCGGCCTCCAGAAAAATAGTAACGCACGTAAAGTGCCGGTGATGAAGTCAAGGGAAAGAATAGCGTGCCGCGCAAAATCACGACGGCAGTTTCCCGTTCATTTAAACCGGCGCCATCTTATCACGGATCACCTCTGTCAAGTTGCAGGGCTGGCAAGACTCTGGCATTGCTGTTAATATGCGTGACCCAGGAGGTAAGTGACCATGCTTACGCGACGCGAGTTCCTGCAGGCACAACTGGCCGGAATGACATTCATTCTGTGCGAACCATGGAAATTGGAGGGCAGCAGCCCCCAAGCGACAACGGCATTGCCGTGGACCCGCTATGTGCGCATCTCAGGCAATCCGCTCAGGCTGGACCGTGTTGACCAGATCGTTCGGGAAGCGACGGAGACGCACGTCTTCGGCATCGAAACCGACAATGACATTGAAGGGCGCTATGAGAGTTTCCTCGATCCCACCGAAAAGCTGAAGGCGATCAAAGCCGTGGCCGGGAAGGCGCACGCTGTGGGGAATTATGCCTTTGTCTATGTGGCGGGGACCGAGTGCATCACCGCGAACGCCGCCAACGCTAAGCACTCGCTCTACAAGGACCATCCCGACTGGGTCCAACGGAAGATCACCGGCGAGCCGGCGCTGTTTGGAGGAGGCTCGGCTTTCTGGATCCGCAAAGGCGACGAGGATGTCTGGGTCAGTCCCTACGCCCCGGAGTGGCGCAGGATTTACATGGAACACGTTCGCCAGATTGCAGCCACCGGCATTGACGGAATCTACGTGGATATCCCCTACTGGATGACGCATTTTACCGGCTGGGAAAAAACCTGGGCCAGCTTTGACAAGTACACCGTGGCCGAGTTCAAGAAACGCACCGGGTTGAATGCCATGAAGGACCTGAAAGTGGGTGATTTTTCCGATCCCAATTTTCGCCGCTGGGTGGATTTTCGCATCACAACAATCACTGAGTTCATGAAGGAAATCGCTCACAACTTCAAATCCGTTAACCCCAAAGGCGTGACCATCGCGGAGATCTATCCGGGCATTGAGTTTGAGGCCGTCCGGGTCGGCTCAGACGTTTACCAACTCTACGACGTCATCGACGTGGTCGCGCACGAGTATGAGTGGGATGATGTCGGTAATGCTTCGAAAAAGACGCCGCTCGACTGGCTGCACTTCATGATCGGCATGTACAGTTTTCGCGCTTTTGCCGGTGACAAGGCCACCTGGATGCTCAGTTATTCCTGGGACGGCGAGAAAGGCGTCAGCCCAGGCGAAGAGATGCAGAACCTGTTCGCTTCGCAGCTCGCGGCGGGAACCAATTGCTGGGATGTCCATGGCCATGTGATGTCGGGCTCCAACGACATTGCCATGCGGAAGAAGATTTTTGCCTGGATCGAACAACACGAAAAGACGTTCTACAATCCGCGTACACCCATTCACCCGATTGGCGTCTACTTTTCTCCGCGCACCCGGGACTACTTCTCGGAAGATTTCCTCGATTCATACTTCGGAGTCATGGCATTGCTCATGCATTCTCACCATGAGTTTCAGATCGTAACGCCACGAACGCTGGCGGATTTTCGCGGGCCGGCACTCGTCTTGCCTGACGCCCGGTGTCTGGGCGACACGGAACTTGGCCTCCTGGAATCGTATGCCAGGTCTGGCAGGATGCTGATTGTTTCGGGGCGGTCCGGACAACTTGACGAAACGGGCCAGGCCCGGCCATCGAATCTGCTGCATCATTTTCTGGGGATCGGGAACCCGGCACAGAGTTCAAGAAGCGCTGCAACGCCCATGTACGTCTACCTTCCTGAATGCCCCGGGCGGGCTTATTGGCAGACTTTGGGCAAGGAATTCAGCCAGGCTGCCTATCGTGGCGTTACGGCCGGCCAGTCTTTCCAGGCGCTCCGGCACAAGTTTGATGCGAAGGTTATGGAAGCTCTTCAAACCGGATCATCCGTAAAAGTCATGGCGTCGCCCTTTGTGACCAGCCAGACGGCGAGGGTCAACGGCAAGATGCATGTCTTCATTGCCAACTTTAAAGGTCTTCAGCCGCTAAAGAAGGCAACTCAGATTCCAGAAGAGAACGTTGAGATCTTCTTCCCGCAGAACGAGGGAAGCACTGCCTTTGTATTGCCATTCCTGGGGAAGGTCCAGAAGCTTCCCGTTGAACCGAGTGGCGGGCAGCTCCGCGTTGTTGTTCCCCGAATAGACAAAGGCGCAGTGGTTTGGCTCGAGTAACGGTCGAAGCGGTGAAGAAAGCGCGCGGAGACCGCCCATGCTTCCCCTCCTTGAAAGGGCTTATCCAGGGTGGTCAACGCGACCCAGCTTACGTTTACTTTCTGTGTCCTTGCAAACGGGAAGAGACTGTCGCCAATTCACGCCATCACAGTAAAGAACGAAAAGGTTCCTGCCCTTGCGTTTGGCTTCATTTCTGAAAAAAATTGAAAAATATCTTGACAATCTAATCGGTCCGGGTTAAAAGAGTCGTCAGAAAACAGTTACAGGCAGCGTTAAAAAAGTACGAACTCTTGGGTTGCACAAGCAACAGTCTGGCCGTTTTCTGGTTTTGCTTGTGATTTTCACCGGTGAAATTTAGAAGGAGGGATTAATGCCAGCAATTTCCCTTATAAAGGGTGGTCGCAGCATAGGAAGGTTCTTTTATAAAGTCCAGAGCCTTTTCTCCAAATCAACCTTAGCCATCTGCATATTGGCCATATTAGCTGTGTGGGCCGGGCATCCCGTTGCCGTACGCGCCCAGGGTACGGACACCGCATTGCTGCGTGGGACAGTCAAGGATCCCACAGGAGCGGTGATACCGGGTGCGACCGTAACTGCGACGGCAGTCACAACGCAGGTGCAGACAAAGGCACAAACCGACACCTCCGGTCAGTACATTTTTAATTATCTCAAACCGGGTGAATACACCCTGAAGGTGGAAAAGGCAGGTTTCAAAACGTGGGTTACTTCATCGATAGAGCTTCGAATCGGGACTCAAGGTGATGTAGATGCCACTCTACAGGTTGGCAGTGCCCAGCAGACCGTGGAAGTACAAGGCGCAGCGCCGCTTCTGAATACGGTGAGTGCGGCATTAGGCACAACCGTCAACAATCAGTACATCCAGAGTTTGCCTCTACTGAATCGTAATATTGCAAACCTCTCTTTTCTTTCCGGAGGCGTCACCCAGGTTTCGGGCGCCTCGGCCAACATGCTGGGCGGCACTGTTTTTGCGTCGAACGGCCAGCGATACGGCACGGCGGAATTCCGGCTGGACGGTGTGCTGGCGACACGGCCTGAAGGCGGCGAGGGCGGCAACACGGACGTCGGTTACATGCCCAGTGTGGACGCGTTGCAGGAATTCAGGCTTCAGAATAACAATATGTCCGCCGAATACGGCAACAACGGCGGCACGGTAGTTAACATTGTTACCAAATCCGGCACCAACAAGTTTCATGGCAGCGGTTACTGGTTCTTCCGCCGGCCGAGCCTGGACGCAAACGACTTCTTTACTAACCAGGGCGGGGGCACCAAAGGCCCATACGCTCACGATCAGTACGGAGGGTCTGTCGGCGGGCCCATCAAGAAGGATAAGACCTTCTTCTTCTTCGACTATGAGCGATATCGCAACAACAGCCCCTTCGTTGTGAATGAGACGGTTCCTACCATGCTCGAGCGTCAGGGGGACTTCTCACAATCATTCAATGATGACGGTTCGCTGAAGCAGATCTTCAATCCATATCAAGTGGCCCCTGATGGAAGCGGAGATTATGTGCGCCAGCCGTTTGCTAACAACATGATCCCTATGGGCGCCACAAACCTCTGCGCTCCCCGGCCCACGTGCGTCGACCCCATCGCTGCCCAACTGATTAACCTTTACCCAGCGCCAACGGACGCCGGTGTAGGTCCTGGGCATCTGGGCAATTTCTCCGATAAGCTGATTGAAACGAGTCCATCCTGGCAGATGGACCTCAAGATCGACCAGAACTTCTCGGCGGCCAATCGCCTGACTGCCCGGTACAGCATGAGCCACGGCTCGGATAATGTTCCCGATGCCTTTCTGTCGCCTACAGTTTCAAAGTCAATTACGCACGACATGGCTCTGGAAGATACCTGGACCTTAAGCCCCTCGATGCTCTGGGTCAACCGGGTGGGAGTAATCCGTGATAACTATCCCATGCACGTTGTTGACCAAGTCGATCCCTTGAGCATCGGCTTCCCCGCAAGCATGATCGACAACGTCTGGTACCGCGAACCACATTTTCCCACCATCCAACTCGACAACTATGCAACTCTCGCTTCCAATGCTGGCTGCTGCACGTCCACCGTGGAAGGCGACACGCAGTGGATGTTTGATTCCATAGTGACCAAGATGTTCGGCAATCACAGCCTCAAGTTTGGCGGCGAGGACCGGATCTTCCTGAACAATTTCTTCCAGCCGGACACGACCTCCGGTTCTTTTTCGTTCGGGACTGACCAGACCGGGGAGAGCGTCTTCAACCCTGACGCTACACAGGGCAGCAGCGCGGCCTCGTTGCTGCTGGGCTGGTATGGCGACGGGGGCTTCGCGCTGCGTCCTCACGTTTCCAACAAATCGTCCGTCGGCGCCATGTTTGTGCAGGACGACTGGAGAGTAACTTCCCGCCTGACGATTGGAGCGGGACTGCGATGGGAATGGACGATTCCATATAGCGAGCGGCAAGACCGCAACATGTTCAGCTGCTTTACCTGCGCCTCTGGAATCACCGTTCCGGGAGTAGGCCCTCTTACGGGAACCATGATTCTTGCTAGCCCCAGCAATCGGCACGCGAACTCTTCTATTTATAACTTCGGACCGCGCCTGAGTTTTGCTTACCGGCTTATGGGCAACACTGTTATTCACGCAGGCGCAGGATTGTACCATGGCATGAGCTTCGCCACGAACTGGCAATACGGCGGAGGAGCCTGGCAGTCCTTTGCCAATTCTCCCTCATCCCTGGATGGCGGAATCACTCAGCTTGCCACCATGGGGAATCCTTTTCCCCTTGGCTTCAACCTTCCCCAGCAGGGGAAATATGGCCCGCTCAGCCTTTGGGGTTACGATGGTGAGAATCATGGGAGCGACACGTTCCGAGTAGCCGATATTTACCAGTGGAACATCGGTATCCAGCACCAGTGGGGCAAGACGATGCTGGAAGTGGACTACGTGGGCAACCGCAGCACCCATCTGCCGTGGAACTACTCCACTGAGAACCGCAACTTCGTCAATGCTGCAAACCGCGTGGCGTACGGATCGTCAGGGTTGGCGAACCTGGTGCCGAATCCTTTCCAGTACCTTTTCCAGGGTCCCCAGGCTATCTTCGATGCACCGGGGTCGATCTACAACAATGACACCATTCCTCAAATCAACCTTCTGCGGCCTTACCCGCAATTCGACGGAATCTTTAATGGCTTTCCCCAGTTTATTGCCAACAGCAGCTACCATGCCCTACAGGTGCGATTTGAAAAACGAGCCGGGCACGGGCTGTCATTTGTGGGGAATTACACATTCTCGAAGTTCCTTACGAACTCCGATGCGGGAGGCAACGCCTGGATCGGCGGCGGCGGCGGCTCGGGTATCGGGTTCGTCGGTTCTCCGCAGGACTTCACAAACCTCGCGCTCGAAAAGAGCGTCAGCGCTAACGACACGCCACAGCGGCTGACCTTTGCAGTGATCTATGACTTGCCGGTCGGGCACGGGCAGCGGTTTGGCACAAATATGAACAGGGCACTGGATGGAGTGATTGGCGGATGGAAGCTGACCCCGTTCGTCACCTTCCAGACCGGGCAGCCTATTTCTGTGGATATGGCAAACCAACGGCTGGCCGACGGCCACCAGCGGCCCAATCTGATTGGCAATCCGTGCAGCGGCGCGAGCCTCGACGCGATTGCCAATGGAACGGCAAGCTACTTTAACAATAACGCCTTTTCGGATCCGGGAGACCAGCTAGCCGGCACTGCGCCGCGTTACTTGTCGACCTGCCGAGTGCCGGGCATCGCTAATCTCGATCTGTCTATCGCCAAACAGTTCCGGATCAAGGAGAGTATGTACATTGAAGTGCGGGGCGATTTCTTCAACTCCTTGAACCACCCTCGATTCGGGGCGCCTGCGGCGAATTCCAACGATGGAACCGGCTGGGGTGCCGATGGATTTGGCGGTATCTTCTACCAGGAGAACCAACCTCGGCACGGACAGATTGGCATCCATTTCGTATTCTGAATGGTGGGGCTTGGCCAGTCTTCTGGCCAAGCCCCTTTTTTTTTGGGATGAATTCAGGGTCCTTTCATGTATTTCACCTCTCTGCTGACCGGTTCTTGAAAAGTGTCTTTGACCTGAACCCAATCCCCGCTATCCTGAATATCTGGTCAGAGGCTCAGAATGAGAAGACTGCCAACCACGCGTCTTGTCTGTGTCTGCCTTGCCGTCTGCATATGTTTCTGCGCACGCCTGGCCCGGAGCTCTCCTGACAGCCTCGCCGACGCGCAACAGCATGTGGAGCGGGCTACCACTCTTGTTCAGCAGGGTGATTTGAAGAATGCAGAGCTGGAGTTGCGCCAGGCAGTGAAACTGGCTCCGGATGACGCTGCCTATCTTGCCTTCCTGGGAGCGGTGCTGGGCATGGAGCAGAAGCTGCCGGAATCAACCTCCTACCTGGAAAAGGCGTTGCACCTCAACCCCCTCGATTTGCGAACCCGCCGTAATCTCGCTTCAAACCAGTTCCAGATGGGGCATTTCCAGGCAGCCCGGAAGAATCTTGAGCGGATATTGAAAGTCCAGCCGGGCGAAACCACATCGATTTTCCTGCTGGGGATGGTGGATGAAGAACTCAAAGACTATCAGCATGCCCTCACACTTCTGGAATCAGTACCCCAGGAAGTGCAGAGGCATTATAAGGCCCAAGTGGCGCTGGCTCGCTGCTATTACGAGACCGGAAAAGCCGGGAAAGCCCGGGAGGTCCTGACGGGGCTTCAAACCAATTCTGCCCAGCCTGAAGGAATTTTCCTCGGCGGGCAGGTTGCAGACCAGGCAGGAGATTATGACCTGGCCGAGCATTTGTTCCGGTCGGTGTTGACGACCTATCCCGACAAGGCGACCCTCGGTTACAGCATCGCCCTCACTCAATACCACGCCGGCCACATTAAGGAGAGCCAGGCAACTCTGCAAGGGCTGATTGAGGCCGGACATGAAACCTCCGACATCGAGGACCTCATGGCCTGGTGCGAATTCAAACAGGACCATATCAAAGAAGCAGTGGCGCATATGGACAGGGCCATTGACCTCGACCCTTCCCGTGAGTCCAACTATCTGGACGTGGGCGTCATGTTGCTCCACGACAATCGTCACAATGGGGCGCTGCTTGCGGCTCGAAAAGCTGTCGAGGTCGCTCCCCACTCGTACAAGGCGTACCGGTTTCTTGGCCTCGCCCAATATAAAATAGGCGAACTGAAGGCCGCTGAAAAAACTTACGCGCACGCTGTGGAACTGAATCCAAAGGACAAGGAATCGCTTCTCGGACTTGCCTCCGCCCAGGTTGATGACGGAAAAATCGATGAAGCCCAGGCGACATTCGAAAAGGCAATCGGTTATTTCCCCACAGACGCGAACCTCTACCTGCAGTACGGGCGAATGCTGATGGTTTATCGAGGCACAACCGGAAGCGATATGGAAGCTCGCGCAGTCGCTCTATTGAAGAAGGCCATCGCACTGGATAGCTCTCTGGCGGAAGCCCATTACCTGCTGGGCAACCTTGCCCTGACTAAAGGACAGACCGAAAAGGCCCTGCCTGAGCTCGAACTGGCTGTCAAGCTCGACCCGAAGCCGAGCAGCGCGCATTATGCCCTGGCTCGAGCCTACCTTCGACTTGGCCGGCGCGCGGAGGGGATGGAGCAGATGCACTTGTTTCAGCAGATGAAGGCAAAAGAAAAGAAAGGCACGGCAACTCTTGCTGGCTCACCCCATCCGGCCCGGAAAGAATGATTCAAACGGTTCGAAAGTTTTTCGGGCATGAACTGACGGACGGCTAAAGGTTGGCCAAACTGACAAGGCGTTTGTGGTGCGTTATAAGAATCTCCGCGCGCCAGAAACCAATGTGCTTCAGTGTAGGCCGGACCTTAGCCAACAGTCCCGGTGTCCGGCTGAAGTTGCCGGGTTCCAATATCCATAAGAAGACGCTTCAGTTTCAAAGCAAAGGTTCGCATCAAAGGTTTGCATGCCACACGGCAGAAGGGGGGCATAATTCACATGAATCGCAGAGATTTCCTCAAGAATGGCGGTGCTCTGGCAGCCGCCGCAGGCGTTGGTATGGGGACGGCACGCGGCATCGTTCCTGCTCACAATTGGGGCAAGTACGACTTTGGATCGGGGCCGGAGGTTCGCGACCGGCTGAACCAGGGCCCTTTTCCGCAATACCCTCCTGACGCCATAATTCCCACCGATGACGTCGTAATGGCGACCACACCTTCCGATGCTGTTGTGCCCGGATACGGCAAGGGTCTGGTAACGTACATCACGGCGGACATGGGGACAGCGGAGATCAAGTCTGACAACATTCCGCAGGCGATTGAAGACCTTGTCCGTCTTCCCCTGGGGCAGAAACTTTACATCCGCCCGACGTGGAGGGAAATCCAGCCAGGCCCGGGACGGCTTGATTTTCCCGACTACCTGAAGCTTGTCTTCAACCTGGCAAAGCAATACGACAAGCGCATTGGATTTCGGGTCCAGATGAGCGCTCCCGACTACCACGAACCCGCTCTGCCCCAATTCGTCCTCGACAAAGTGCCGATGGTGAAGCTGACCGGAGCCACCTGGCCCGGGAAGAACCGGGAGAACAACCCGAACGCGCACTATCAGCCACAGTTTGACCATCCTTTTTTCCAGCAGTCTTTCAACGAATTGCTTGGCCTGCTGGCTGCAGAATTCAACGGAAGTCCTCTCATTGAGTTTATGGACACCTTCATGTACGGCTTCTGGGGTGAAGGCCACACATGGCCCTTCACCAATACTCCTTTCGCGGACTATCAAACGGCCGAGCGGACCTGGATGAACATGCTGGAAGTTCAATTGAAGCATTTTACGAAGACCCCTTTGCTCACCAACACGCAGCCGGATTTCAGCCATGTAGGAAACTCGGAACTTCTCGACCGCACGGTGCGCAGCAACAACTGGATCCGGAGTGACACGATCTTTATTGAGAATCAGCAGATCGAGGAGTTGAGCAACCGCCCACCCTGGATTGCGGCATTGCTTGAGCAGGGCCTGCCGGGCAGGCCACCGCAATCCGCCCGGCTGGAAGAGGGAATCTCGCCCTCGGACAATATCATTGCGCACGTGATAGACATTGGCGCCAACTACTGGTCGCTGTGGAATTTCCACGACATCAGCGCCGCGAACCTGATGAGCTGGTACAAGGCGTTTCCTGATTGGTTCAACCGCATCAACCAGCGGATTGGCTACCGCGTGAGACCCTCGTTCATCTGGAGCTATGAGGACAAAGGATTCGTTGGCCTGATCATCGGCTTTGCCAACGACGGCATCGCGGGTGTTCCGGGCGTGCTGCGAGTGAGCGTGGAAACCCCGGAAGGAACCGTGCTGCGGAGCGGCTGTCTGGACCCGGGATATCCGCTGCCGGGAAAAATCCGGCAGGCGCAGCTGGTGCTCCCCAAAGGAACAAAATGGCAAGGGCTCCGGCTGAAAGGGGAGATCGAAGTGAAGGGCATGCGATATCCGGTACGCTGGGCCTGTCACCAGAAGCTGAATGATGATGGCACGCTGACGTTGCGTCCAAACATGAATCGTAGATGATGAAGGCGACGGTGGTTTGCAGAAGCGGATAGGCTGCTCAATGGCTGGCGGCTTCAGGAGATCTGG
>JBAUWE010000288.1:0-4131 GCA_049583595.1 Terriglobia bacterium | reverse complement strand
AAAAGGCCCGGGAAGAGTTCCAGCAAGCCCTGAAAGTAGACATCAACCACCTGGGCGCAACGGCACAGTTGATGGCAATGTCCGGCACGAACACGAGGGCTTCGCGATAGAACTTTCCAGGGCAACTTTCCGGCTCTGGTGACGGAGGCGGAAGACAGGCAAAGTCTGGCTGATAAAGGCCCCAACTGCAATACGGAGCGCAGCCACTGCGGTTGCGCCCCATTAGCGTGCGTCGATGCTCGCAGGCTTCCAATTGCTTGCGGCACATCGCGCTGACTCGCCTGGCAGAGTCCGGGGGCGACGCCTTTATGCTGGCCCGGTTCGCCCGCGAAAGGACATTACGATTGGAATGCGATTCTGCCATCCGCTGGCTGAGGCCGTTCAGATGTCATTTCGAAGACTGCCAGCGGGGTGGGCGCTCCCTACCCCATCCTTTACTAATATCCCCTGCTCTGCCAGTTGGCAGCGCTGACGTGTCTGTAAGCAATTCCAGATAAGGAAGAAATGGCGCGCCTGGAGGGGCTCGAACCCCCGACCTACAGATTCGAAGTCTGCCGCTCTATCCAACTGAGCTACAGGCGCGAAAATTCAACTCTATCAGCTTGATGCCACTCCTGGCAACAGAGGCGCCGGGCGGCCGTCTGCTGCACTCTGTTACTACTTTGCGGACATAAGCAATGATGCCGGTCTGAGACCGGGCGAGGTTGCCCTGATGGCAATCTCACCCACTTTCCCCGTGCTTTGGAGATTGATGGCGGCGATTCCTGCAATCGCGTCAATCTCGGTCGCGCCGCCGAGGAGGCGACCGGGACCCGCTGCAGAAAACGCAATCCAGTTTTGTGCCGTTGGAACAACCGTTCCGGCAGAGTCAACCACATCGGCCTGGATGAAAACCACATCAGCGCCATCAGCAACAAGCGATTCCTTGTCCGGCTTCAGCACAACACCCTTTGCCGGGCCGGCGGTGCGAATCTCATGGCGGACCGTCGCACTTCCCTTCTTCCCAACAGCAAGCAGTGTACCGGTCCGATAGGCAACTTGGTCCCAAACAAAAGGCGGGTGCCGAAGGTGCGATCCCGGCAGCTTTGCCTTCGCAAACTGTTCGCGCAGTTGCTCGGGTTCGTGATATTTCTCCACCAGCAGCCGAAAGTCCTGCCAGACGCGCTCCTGGGTGGCCGGCTTGCGCACACCGAGACTCTGGCCGTTCAGGAAAAGTTCAACCGTATCGCAATTGCTGTAAATTCTCACCTTGCGGCTGCGGCCCGCATCTTCAGGCCAGGTCCAGTGGCCCACGATATGGATCATGGGCTTCTCCGTCCACTGTGACTGCAGGAAGAAATAGGCGTTCTTGGGGATGCGCCACATGTCGGAGACGCCCAGGTAGTCATTAAAGGGCCAGCGGAGAGTCAGCCGACCGTCACGCGGGGCCCAAAGACTCCTCGTGACCGAGCCATTCGGCTCACCACAGTCATTCATGCACCACTTGGCCGTTCCAAGCCACGGAACGGCATTCCACTGCATCAGGAACCCTTCCTGGATTAAGGCCATCTCGCTGTCCGCCACGACCTGGATTCTGCCGCGATTGATCAATGCCGGTCCTTCCCGACCGCGCTCACACGAAACGGCTCCCCATTCGTTCCAGATGTATCTCTTCTCCGGATGCTCTTTGTGTGCCTGCAAAAGATCTTCGTAACTGGTGGCGTCCATGATGTCGGTGACGTGCGGGCAGCGGCCCGCCGTCCATCGGGCGGGATCAAGTGTGTGCGTGTAGTCGGAGAGCTCCACAAAGTCTTCGGGATATTTGTAAGTGCTCAAATCATCTGCAAATCCCCAGATGATGACTGAAGGACGATTGCGGTCCCGCTCAATCATCTCCCGCAACTGATGCTTAAGGTCGTCCATGAGCGGCCGGGGGAACCTGGTCGCGTAAACCGGCTTATCGCCTTCCTCATCGGGAGGGTAGATATGGATGGCAATGTTTGGGACCTCTTCCCACACCAGGATACCCAGCTCGTCACAGGCGTTGAGAACGGCGGGGTCCTGCGGGTAATGCGACGTGCGGAAGAAGTTCACTCCCATCTCTTTCATCAGGCGAACATCCTTGATACCGATGGCTTCCGGCACCGCGGGGCCCAGAAAGCCATAGTCCTGCCGCCGGTTCACTCCGTGCAGATTAATTGGCTTCCCGTTCAAGGTGAACCCGACCGATGCATCGTGGCCCATAAAACGGATTCCAAACCGCGTTACCCATCGGTCCAATGCGCGATCACCTTCAAACAGGGTTGTCACCAGACGATAAAGGTGTGGGGAATCGGGAGACCAAAGCTGAGGATCGCTGATCGCCTCCGTCTTCTGGTCGAAGGATTTCACCTGGCCTGTCCCAATCCCGGCTTGCGCTTCCAGCTTTGACCTGGATTGACCCGCCGCGTCCACCACCTCGCTCTCCACCCGGACGGTGCGGGAGGAACGGCTCTGGTTCTCCAACCAGGTGCGAATGCGAACGACCGGGCGATCCGGGTCACCCTCAAACGTCACCCAGGTTCCGTTGTAGCGAACGTGCACGGGATCCATCACTTCCAGCCAAACGGACCGGTAGATCCCTCCATAATTGGCTACGTTCCTTTCCTCGGCCGGCGCAATGAAAGGAGAGAGGACATCATCTACCTTCACGGTAACCACGTTCGCCTTGCCAAACTCAACCTCATCTGTGACGTCGAATGCAAAGCTTGTGTATCCACCTGTGTGTTGGCCCACGTGCCGCCCGTTGACCCACACGTCGGCTATCTGGAAGACCCCATTGAAGTGCATCAGCACCCGGCGGCCATTCCAGCCATGAGGAACATCCAGGCCTCTCCGATACCAGCCAACGCCGCGAAAATGCCCTGGCGCCACGAAGGGATTATCGGGACTGGCATCCCAGGTGTGAGGAAGCACGACGTTTTGCCACGCGCTGTCGTTGTAGCTGGGCCGTTCCGCCCCAACAAACTCCGGCTCAGTCCCGGCGCCCGGCGTTCCCTGCCGCTTGAAGCGCCAGCCCGCGTTCAGCGACTGCGCAATTCGGTAGCCGGAACCTGCCTCCTCGCCGGCCGAACCCGTCCCCGCGGGTTCTGCACCCTGCGCGCGCAATCCTTTTATTCCGCTCGCGGCAACGCCCGCCACCGAGGATTCTATAAACTGCCTTCGTGAAATTCCCTTCCCGGCCATTGCAGTCCTCTTTCTTGTCATCGGGCTACGGATGGAGGTTGAACACGCGCTCTGCGTGGATGCGGCTGAGTCGCAAATCTTCCTCCAGAGGTCGCTTGACGACAGTCTGTTTCATGTAGGCAAGTTCCACAACCAGCAGCGGCTTCAGATTGATTTCCTCGAGGTACGCTGCAATTTTGCGGTAATCAATGTCGCCTTTTGTAAAGGATTCCAGCCACACTTTATGGTGTGAATTCCTAAGATGCAGGCTGGCCACGCGACGGCCGGCCTCGCGCAACAATCCCATCGGGTCCTGGCCGCCCTGATAAACCCAGTCGATGTCGAGGCAGATCCATACGTATTTCGGGTTGGTGTGGTGAAGGTTATAGCGCCACTCGCGCGCGTTGTCGGCCATCTGGGGAGCGTGGGCGTGCGTCCAGAATTGAAAGCCCCGGTCCGCCAGTTCGCGCCCCAGAAGGTCGAGCATCTTTGCCTGGACAGCAAGCTCGGCGTCCGTTTTGGGTACGTCGTGTGGTTTCGGATCCGGATTGTTGACGACAGCCCGGCACCCCAGCTTCTTGCACAACCCCGCAATCCCCAGAGCCTGGCTGATGGTGCGGTCAGCCAGATCGCGCCTGTGCATCGATCCGCCTACATAAACCGACGGCATTCGAAGGCTGTTTGCCTGCACCAGTTCCAACACGCGGCTGCGAAGGTCCGGCGTCAGGAAGCCCTGGTTCAATTCGATATTCCGGAAACCGGCATTGTGCGCCATCGGAAAGATTTCGTCGAGGACATCGGCAAGCTCTTTGTGCTGCCGCTGGGCGTATTGCTGAAAGATGTACCCCTCCACCGACAGCCTGCTGATCTGGTAACGCTTCGCAGCCAGGCTCAGCAATGCGGCAGGGCCCATCAGCAAAACATCGCGGCGTTTCATAGCAATAGTCC
>JBAUWE010000287.1:0-5054 GCA_049583595.1 Terriglobia bacterium | reverse complement strand
ATCGTTACAGAAAGACCCGCGGACCTCAACACCGGAGGACAACGCTACCTGTCCCTCCGTGGTCCCGGCAAGCCCCTGTGCCCATCCGTAGCTCGGAAACCATCCGGAATTAAGGTCGACAGCTTTCCCGCTGCGTAGCATAATGGGCCTTCGGCAAGCCCAGCGAGTTTTCGGAACCCTTCAGGCGGAGGTGGGGAATGGTCCTGGACGTACTCACAAGCGAGGAACGGTTGGCGAAGTTACATCCCGGCTTCGCGGCGGCGTTCCAATTCCTGCGGGCGACCGACCTGGATCAGCTTCCTGAGGGACGCCGGGAGATTGACGGCGCGCGGCTTTATGCGCTGGTGGTTCGTGGCCAGGGCCGCGGCCAGCAGGGGGCCAAGCTGGAGGCCCATCGCCGCTACATTGACATCCAGTATTCCCTCACAGGCCCTGACGTGATCGGCTGGAAGCAAGCTTCAACCTGCCGCAACCCCGCGGAAGCCTACAACGAAGCTAAGGATATTCAGCATTTCCTTGACGCCCCGGACTCCTGGGTGACGGTGCCGCAGCAAAGCTTTGGGATTTTCTTTCCCGAAGACGCCCATGCCCCCATGGCAGCCGACGGCCCCGTTCACAAGGTTGTGGTCAAGGTCGCCGTCGACTGGCAGTAGCCGCCGCGCCTTCACATTTTCATTCTGAGTGCAGCGAAGAATCCCCGTATTTGCCCCCATAAGGCGTGAGCCTGGTAGCGCAGACCGCCGTTCCCGCGGTCTGCGGCTTTTCAATTTTGGGCAGGGGTGTGAAGCGGAATTCGGCGGCAAGGAGAATGAGCACCCGTATCATTGATGAAAGAACCGCGGACCTCAAACCCGGAGGACCGCGCTACCAGCTCCGCGGTTTCGCCTGGCAGACGGGCTATGGCGCATTCAGCGTCAGCCAATCGAACGCCGCATCGGTGGTGAAATACATTCGCGAACAGGAGGAACACCACCGGCGTGTTACGTTTCAGGAGGAATTCGTCAGCTTCCTCAAGAAGAACGGCGTCCGGTACGACGAGCGTTACATCTGGGAATGAGTTCTCTTTCGCCCCTCCGGGGCTGGGTGGTGTTGTTATGGCGTGTTGTCCCACGGCTTGCGACGTGGGCTAAATTCTGTCGCTCCTCCGGAGCTGTTTCGTTGGTTTTTGTGGCACGGGCGTCCTCGCCCGTGTTGCGGTGAAAAAGCACGGCCAGGATGGCCGTGCCACAAAGCGCTGTTTTTTTGTAGGGGAGGGCTCTGCCCTCCCGCCGCCCGACGGAAACGAGAGCCGCAGACGGCAACAACGGCGATCCGCACTAACAATTTTTCTACGAATGTTCTTCCAGGGTGAGCCGGCGTTGCAGTACCAAATGGAATTGACCTCGTCCCACTCGTGTTAATTTCACAAAGTCGCAGCGGGCCTCCAGACGACGCCGGAGGAGGATCAAGCGCGTTTCCAGGTTGTCTTTGAAATCGGGGAGCTTGAGACCGCTATCCAGACGGATTTCCTTGTTCGTGAAGTCCACCCGACCGGACTGGGCGTGGGTCTGAGCGAGCTTCCAGAAAATTCGTCCAGCGACACCTTTGATGAGGTAGGCGTCGTCGATGAAGATACTGTCATCCGACGTGTAATGCCTCACGACAGCGCTGATTGGCGAACGCACGGGGGCGCGGCGAGACGGTGGCACCTTCGGCGCAGTGGCGTCCGAGCGCCCAAGTATAGCGATGTTGGCTGCCATTTGCCGGGCAGCGATCTGCATGACGCGTTCGTCGCGCGCCAAAAACCTGCCGGTGAGTGCGCTCTGTAAACAGAGCACCCCAAGAAGCTTGTTGTGAGCGATGAGAGGCGCCACCAATTGGCTCTGAACGTTCGGGAGTCCAGGCAGCGCAATCTCTTTTTCAAGCAGGCTTTTCTTGCCACGGCGCCGCACAGCGGATCGCACCGCCCGTGAAAAAATCTTGTCGCGCGCCAGGCTGGTGGTCCGTACCACGACGCGACGTTCCGCGGCGATGCCGAGGATCCCCTCGCCGACCCACACTTCCGAACCCACACCCGAATCCGCGAAGCCTTGGCTGGCAATCGTATACAGGCGTGTACCATCCTCATCCAACGCCATCACGAAAGAATGATCAATGCCGAACAATGTGGACATCGCGTTGAGCGCTGTGTCAAGGAGCGAATCAAGATCGCCGCAGGCAGCGAGCCTCTCGCTGAAAGCTTCCAGTTCCGGCAAGGGATCGATTTTCGGGAAGCTTTCGGCAGGCGCCTGCGAATCGAAGAGACGGCAATCCAGGACCCGGTAGATATCCACGCCACGAAGCCTGAACACCTGACTCATTCCCGTTTGGGAAGCGACCGCGTCCAGACTTGATTTCATGCGTTCGAATGTCGGGCCTTCCGTTTCCGTCTGCTCATAGCACAAGCTCAGACGGTATTGGCACGCCGTCTCCGGGGATACCACAACCACCTGTACCATGGGGTTCTCCATAACGTTCTTGCGGGTCTTGTTGAAAAACTGATAGGAAAGGCCAACATGGCGGGGGTCGAGCAGGTGAACAACCGAAAGATAGGTCAGGTTTGGTGTTCCTTCCCTTGAGCAGGAGCAGATCGTCGACGGAATGATTCCTTCAAAGCACGAAGCAATGTTCTCGAGCGGAACGGTCAGGGGCGAAGTCTCGCTCATAAAGGTGATCCGGCCTCCGGCCCGGGAGTCTGGTCAAATATCTGCTCGGGAACAAAGCGAAGTTTGACTAAAAGCGGTGAGGTTTCAAGTTCCCTCCGCCAAAAGGATTCAGATCTCTGGTGCTGGATTCCAATGCGTTTATTCAGGTCGCCAAATGCTTTGCGATGCCTTGCCACCGCCGCCAGGTCCACGCGGTTTGGGTCAGCCGTCTGAATGCATTGCCCCTTCAGCTGGACCGTTTTGTAGCTGGTGGGAAGCGAGCAGCAGACCGCCATCTGCCCGTTGCCCGTGAGGTTGTCGAAGGTCTTTTGGCTCGTGGCGAGTGGTACGCAAAGGGTAATGCTTTTCCAGTCTTTCGAAACCAACAAGCCCCACGCCCGCGTGATCTCCGGCACCAGGTCTGCGTCGCGCGTGCCCACCACAACCGAAACGCCGCTTTCCAGGAAAGCTTTCAGTTCGGCCCTGATTGGAACGGAAGCCCCACCACGTCTCATGCCTCATTTCTACACCAAATTGGCCGCCGGAGCGCCGGTTTCCTTTAAGAAAAATTTAGCGTTCCTTTAGGAACCATTTAGGAACGTGGCCACTTGCAATCCGGTATTGTCGGATTTGCAAGGGCAAGAACTTCTCAAATCGAAAGGAGCTCATCATGGCAATGCAAGCCGGGGTAAACATGAAATTCGACGAATCCATCACATCCGATCGAGGGCCGCAGTCTTCCGGAGGACCCTCTTTGGGACGCCTCAAGGGAAAAATCGCGCTGATTACCGGCGGAACAACCGGCATCGGTTTTGCTACCGCGGAATTGTTTCAGAAAGAAGGCGCACAGGTGATCGTGACCGGCCGCAATCCGAAAACGGTTGAAGCCGCCCAGAAGGCGCTGGGCCCCGGGGCGCTGGTGGTGGCGTCTGACGCAAGCAGTCTGGCCGACACAGACGCACTGATGAAGATCGTTTCGGAGAAATTCGGACGTCTCGACGTTCTCTTCGCCAACGCTGGGGTCACCCAATTCGCCCCTGTCGAACAAGTCGACGAGAGGTTTTTCGACCGCCACTTCGATCTCAACGTCAAGGGTCTGTTCTTCACGGTGAAGAATTCTCTCGCGTTGATGGCTGAGGGCGGAGCCGTGCTGCTGAACGCTTCGGTTGCGTCGCGTAAGGGCTTTGCAGGAGCTTCAATCTATTCGGCCACCAAAGCGGCAGTGCGTTCTTTCGGCCGCACTCTGGCAGCGGAACTTGCGCCCCGCCGCATCCGGGTTGTCACCGTCAGCCCGGGCCCTGTGGCCACCGACCTTTTCAGCAAGCTGGAGATGCCCCGAGAAGCAGCGGACGCGGTGGCGGCGGGCTGGGCGGCGGGTGTAGCGCTTAAACGCATGGGCCGGCCCGAAGAGATCGCGAGGCTCGCGCTGTTCCTCGCTTCAGACGAAGCTTCATTCATTACCGGTACAGAGGTCTTTGCGGACGGTGGCCTTGCCGAACTCTGATCGCGCGTTAGCAGGAGAAATTTCGGGACCCTTTAGAAATCATGTAAGACCCCAGGCACTTGCGCTCCGGTAGTGTCGGACCCGCAGGGGCAATAACTTATCAAACTAAAAGGAGAACATCATGGCAACACAAGTCGCAGTAAACACAAGAGTCGAAGAACTCATCCCGTTGAGTCGAGGACGGCAGTCCCTGGATCGGTCGGTCTGGTACAACGGTTCGCTGATGACCTTTCTGGCGACAGCCGAAGACACGCAGGGAACATTCGCATTGATTGAGGCCGTCAGCAGAAAAGGGAATGCCCCGCCTCCGCATATCCATCATTGGGAAGAGGAAACCTTCCACGTGCTGGAAGGCGAGATGACCGTCTCGGTTGGCGACCGCACATTCAAAGCCACACCGGGGACCATGGTGGTCGTACCGCGCCACACGGTGCATTCTTTCGTGGTCGAATCAGATCAGTTGCGCGTGCTCATTCTCTCCACTCCCGCCGGATTGGAAGGATGGTTCAAGGAATTCAGCGTCCCGGCGCAGGCCATGACGTTGCCGCCACCGGCGGAAATACCGCACAGCAAGATACAAGAAATGCTGGCCGCGGCCCCGAAGTTCGGCATCGAGTTTGTCTTGCCAAAGAAATAAAAAACGGCGTTGCCGATAAGGCGAGAGGTACAGGACACATCAAGCCATCGGTGTCTACGTCAATATTGCCGACGGGTCATCCGACCGGCTAGCTACACGGCAGCCATTACGAAGCAACCTTCATGCAAACGCCAGGGCGTATTGGCGAAGCAAAGGCTTGATCTTCATCTTTGCCGTTGAAAGCGCGCGGCCGGTTGGGTGGTCCGTCTAATCGACCGTCTCGAGCATGGAGCCTTCAAAAACCAGGAGC
>JBAUWE010000286.1:0-2562 GCA_049583595.1 Terriglobia bacterium | reverse complement strand
GAGTTGGCTCGTTACGCGTAACTACTCAGGTCTGATTTGCGACAGATGAGTTCTTTTTGAGAGCCCTAACGGCCTTAAAGAAGCAAAGAAGTTTGACGCTGGCACTGGACTCTGAAAAACACCTGCGGTAATCTGTCGGCGTGCTGGAATCGCAGGTCATTCAAGGGCGCCTGATCACGGCGGCGGATATCGCCGACATCTCACGCCTCATCCAAGCCAATCCGCGCTGGAGCCGATGGCGGCTCTCGCTGGTTTTGGCCAAGCAATGGGAGTGGCGTAATGCCGCCGGGCAACTCAAGGATATGGCGGCCCGGACGCTGCTGCTCAAACTTCATCAGCGTGAAATCATCCGGCTGCCTGAGCGCCGCTGTCAGCCCCCACGCCGCGGACCGGCCCGGACTCCGGATCTGTTCGACTCGCCGGTGGCGCCGCAACCCATTGCCTTTGAACTTCGGGAATTGCTTCCCTTGGAGATCCATCTGGTCGGTCCCAAGCATCCTGATTACCACCTGTTCCAGCGCTACCTGGTCCGGCACCATTATCTGAGTTACGGCGGGCCGGTGGGCGAGAATCTGGGCTACTTGATTCGCAGCCGCACCGCGGAGCCCCTGGCCTGTCTGCTGTTCGGTGCGGCGGCCTGGCAATGTGCTCCCCGCGATCAGTGGATTGGCTGGTCGGCGACGCAACGCACGCAAGGCCTGCCCTTTATCGCCAACAACAGTCGCTTTCTCATCTTGCCCTGGATCCGCGCAAAATGCCTGGCTAGCCATGTCCTGTCCCACGTCGCTGGCCGCATCGCCGCGGACTGGCAAACCCGTTACGGCCATCCCGTTCACCTGCTGGAGAGCTTCGTGCAACAGGATCGCTTCTCCGGCACCTGTTACCAGGCGGCCAACTGGATTCACGTCGGACGAACGACTGGACGGACCCGTCAGGATCGACACAACCGGGTCAATGCTCCTTTCAAGGAGATTTACCTCTATCCGCTCACGGCTCATGCGCGCCGCCACCTCTGCCAGTAAGAGCCAGGACGAACTCCTGGCGTGGGGCCGGGCCGACCTGCCCGGGTTGGTCAATTACACGCTGGGGCTCCAGGCTGAATTGGCGTCGCGGCGCGATGCCCAAGCCCAGAACAGTACCAACAGCTCGCGCCCTCCCTCCACCGACCGCGAGCAACCCAAGCCCAAAAGCCTGCGCAAAAAGTCCGGACGCAAAGCCGGGGGTCAGCCGGGCCACCCCGGGCGCACCCTCCAGTTCAGCGACCAACCCAAACACATTGAGATTCATCGCCTGCGGGAGTGTGAGTGCGGCGAAGATCTCTCCAAAGTACCGGCCATCGACTTCGAACGCCGGCAGGTGTTCGACCTGCCTTCCCTCACGCTGGAATGCTCCGAACATCGGGGCGAAATCAAAGAGTGTTCCGGCTGCCACGAACTGGTTAGCGCTCCGTTTCCCGCCGACGTCAACGCCCCGGTGCAATATGGGAAGAACTTTCGCGTCCTGCTGGGCTACCTCTATGATGCCCAACTGGGAACCAGCCGGCGCATCCGCCAAATGGGTGAGGAAATGTTCGGCTATCCGGTCAGTGAGGGCACGCTGCAAAGCGCCCGCCAGGACCAATACCAGGCCTTGGAACCCTTCGAGCAGCGCTTGGCGGAGATCCTACCCCGCGAACCGGTGCTCAATGTCGATGAAACCGGCCTGCCGATTGACAAGGTCACCCATTGGCTGCACGTGATTTGCACGCCCTTGCTGACCTTCTTCAGCGTGCAACTGCGCCGGGGCAAAGCCGCCATCGACGCCATCGGCATTATCACGCAGTTCACCGGCTGGTTGGTCCATGATTTCCTCTCCAGCTATCTGAGTTTTGAGAACTGCCTCCATAGCTTCTGCAAAAGCCATCTGATGCGGGAGTTGGTCTTCCTCTTCGAACAGCACGCCCAGAGTTGGGCCAAAGACCTTTACGATCTGTTCCTGGAAATGCTCCGCTCGGTGCAGGAACAAAAGGCCCGCGATGCCCCGGTGAGCCCAGCGCAGTATAAGCGGTGGCAGCAGCGCTACCGCCAGCTATTACGCGCTGGACGCCAGGCCAACCCGCTGACGGCGGAACAAAAGGCCCGCAGGCGCCGCAAGCAATCCAAGGAGCAGAACCTCTTGGATCGGCTGGAGGGCTATGAGGAGTTCATCCTGGCTTTTCTGTGGGCCTGGGAACTGCCTTTCACCAATAACCAAGCCGAGCGCGACTTCCGCTTCATGAAAACGCGCATTAAGATCTCGGGCTGCTTTCGCACCTTGGAAGGCGCTTGTCGTCACGCACGCATCCGTTCCTATATCGGCACGCTGCGCAAACACGGTCTGCCCGTGCTGGAATACCTTCGCCGAGCATTGGAGGGTCGCCCGTTCTTGCCCGAGAGTTCAAAAACGACCTGAGTAGTTACGAGGTCACGCATACAGTGGACCTGAATGCCCGAGTCCAGAAGCCGGCGCACTGCCGAGGCAAGCGGAGCCGAGTCGCTTTCGATCTTGCTCTCAAATTCAAGCCCTTCGCGCACGGCCATGATG
>JBAUWE010000285.1:0-1545 GCA_049583595.1 Terriglobia bacterium | reverse complement strand
CGGTTCCGCGGCTGATCCCCGGCCGCCCCGGGGCAGGGTGAAAGAGAACGTGGCCCCCTGCTTCAAATCGATTTCGGCCCAGACACGGCCGCCGTGAGGCTGAATGAGGCGCTGTACCATGGCCAGGGTGGGACCGGGGCCGGCATAGTCCCGGATGGGGCCCGAACGGTGAAACGCCCTGAACAACCGGCGGCTGCCGTACGGGGCCAGGCCGACCCGGTTGTCCCGGACCAGGAAGCCCCAGGTCTCGTCCGAGGCGGGCAGGGCCTCGACTTCAATTCTGCCCCGGGGGACCGGCTCGGTAAATTGCCAGGCATTGCCCAGCAGGGTCGCCAGTACCTCACGGAGCATGGCGGGATCGCCTTCAGCCCTCAGGTCCGTCCCGATGATGAATTCCACCCGGCGGGCCGGTGCGGTGTGCTTGAGGGCCGCGGCGATGACCTGCGCCTCCTGGCTGAGATCAATTTCTTGCCGCTTAACTCCGGTCCGGTCCAGCCGGGAGTGATACAGCAGCGCCTCGGCGAAATTCTCCATCTTGCGGATCTCATCGTGCAGCCGCCAAAGATACCGGCGCCCCCGGGAGTCAAGCCGGTGGGCGCTGGCCGCCTCCGTGGCCTGGCAGAACCCGCTGATCCAGCTGAGCGTCGACCTGAGATCCTGGGACACCGCGGCGGTGAAACTGTCCAACTGGCCCTTGACGGCCTCCAGTTCCCGGGTCAGTTCCTCCCCTCCCTGAACCTGGCGCGCCAGTTCGGCCTGGAGCCCCTGGAGGCGAATTTCCGCGTCCCTCCGGTCAGTCAGGTCGATGCCGGTGGCGACCACGTGCGAAACCGTGCCGTCTTCCCCGGGGTGGGCCACGGCGGACCAGGCAATCAGGCGGCGGCCCCCGTCTTTGCCCACCCACTCAGTCTCAGCCGTCTGGTGGAAATCCCCGGCGGTAAGATGATAAAACGCTTCCTTCGTGGCGTCAACTGCTTCTGGTGCCGGGAAAACCTCCCAGAAAGGCCGGTCCTGCACCTGGGCCAGGGTATAGCCGGTGAGACTCTCACCCGCAGGGTTCAGGCGCTTGATGCGTCCCTGGCGGTCCAGGACCAGCACCATAACCTGGGCCATAACCATGAGGCTGTCGGCAAAATGCCGCTCTTGCCGCACCATGGCCTCGCCGAGTTCCAGGTTGCGGGACAACAGGCTGTAAGGCCTCCTGATCCCCGTTTCGATGAAGGCTTTGTAGATCAGGAACAGGGAGCCGATTTTGAGCAGGTGGCCTGCCACGCCGGGCTGGCCCGACAGTCTCCCCCCAAAGGTGAAGGCCACCTCCGAGCCCGCGGCCAGGACGATGGCCCCCAGCAACAGGCGCAGCACCCCGGGGTCGAATTCCTCCCGCCGTCGCCACAGCAGACCCATGGCCCCCAGCAGGATGACCATGGTAAAATAGTCGGCGGTTTGCTTCAGGGCAACCAGGCCCGGCCCGGCCGCCTTCCCGGGGGGGATGTCTTGCCAGACCAGGATCATGAGGATGATGACCCCAAAGGTCAGGAGATAACC
>JBAUWE010000284.1:0-9298 GCA_049583595.1 Terriglobia bacterium | reverse complement strand
TCCTTTCCCAGAAAATCCAGTGCTTCCTTGGAGCTCGAACAGCCGCGCCAGTCAAATCCGCTTCTGCCAAGTTTTTCTCCCAGGATCTGCCATACAGCGGCCTCGTCATCCACAAGCAGGACCCGCGGTTTGGCGTTTTCATCGCTCATGAAGGTTCTCCCATCGTTCTCAGACCTCGATCCCGTTTCTTCCTGGCGGTGTGACGGGTTCCCTGCAGCAGGCCAGAGCCCGATCGCAACTACGAGGTGCTTTCGAATTCCTACTGGAATGTCTGATGAACACAGGGCAATCTCTTGTCGCTCGCCAACCCGAATTCACCGTCAAGTTCCCCGATGTATCCTCACTCTGGGGAAGCCGAGCGCCCCGGTACCTTAACTCCCCATAGACGATTCTGTTCTCATCTGTTATCTATCGGAGGCTCCCCTTGAGAGCGTTAGAGGGCTGCTGAAAAAGGCTACCCGTCATGCTGAGCCCGTTCGCCCTCCACTTGCGAACGGCCCTGAGCGCAGTGAAGGGGCTCGGGTCAGACTCCGCGAAGCATCTGCTGTATCTTACTGAAAATCAAGAAAGCAGATCCTTCGCTCTGCTCAGGATGACATGGCGCAGGGGGAGCTTTCCTCAACCTGACGGAGGCGTCTGCGCCTTTTGTTTCCGGTACCCAGGAATTTTTTTGGCGGGTCCTGATGCGGTTGGGTTGACGCCCGGTATCGCTTGGGGCTATGTTCTGGAGTTAACTTGTTTTCATTCAGAATCGAATCCCTGTCGCAACCGATAGCTGGAGGATGTGAGCGATGAAACTGCACCATGTGATTGAAGCCCAGCAGTTTGACCTACCGATGATCAGCCACCTGTTCAATGTTTCCGAGGAGATGGAAAAGCTTGTCGCCCGCGGCGGAACAGCCGAATATCGCAGCCGGTTGATGGCCACGCTTTTTTATGAGCCTTCCACTCGCACCCGGTTTTCTTTTGAAGCCGCCATGCACCGGCTGGGCGGGCGGGTGATTTCAACCGAGAATGCCGCTGAGTTCTCCTCGGTGGCGAAAGGAGAAACGCTGGAGGATACGATCCGCATCATGAATGGATACGTGGACGTCATTGTCCTTCGCCACAGTGAGGTGGGTACGTCAAAGCGGGCGGCGGCCGTTTCGCGGGTTCCCATCATCAATGCCGGCGACGGCGTGGGCCAGCACCCCACCCAGGCATTGCTGGACCTTTACACGATTCACAAAGAGATCGGTTCCATCGACGGCCTGAAGATCGCCATGGTGGGGGACCTTGCCCAGGGACGCACCGTCCGTTCGCTGGCGTACCTTCTGGGCAAATTCACCGACACCAAAATGTATTTTGTCGCCCCGCCCCTGCTGAAGATGAAGGAAGATATTCTGGAGTACCTGCGGGAGCGCGGATCGTGGTTTGCCGAGGAAACAACACTCGATCGCGTGCTACCGGAGGTCGATGTCGTCTACCAGACCCGGGTGCAGAAAGAACGATTTGGCGACCGGATCTCCGACTACGAAAGTTGCCGGGGAATCTACGTCATCAACCAGGATTCCCTCCGATTAATGAAATCCAATGCCATTATCATGCATCCCCTTCCCCGCCTTGAAGAAATTGCCATGGAAGTGGACCAGGACCCCCGTGCAGCCTATTTCCGCGAGGCGCAGAACGGGTTGTTCGTCCGCATGGCCTTGCTGACGACGTTGCTGTCAAAATAGACTGCCGAAAATCCGCCGAAGTCTGTCATTCCGAAAAGCCGGGGACCGGGAATATTCTCCCCAAAATGTGACTTTTGAGAGCGCGATTCCCCCAAGAGTTTATCCTCTGCAAAAAAGCTGAGTCCCTGCCGCGGGATCGATAGCAGCCTATTCGGACTAGTAATTAGGTATTCTGTACGGATTTCATGGAGTTACAGCTTTTCGACGCTGCGACTGCTCTCGTGTGGAACTGAGGTACTAGTACTGCCGTACTCTTGTCTGAGCGAGTTAATATCCAGTACGCTTGGAGCAGTGAGGCCAAGGGGCGCCCACGGTAGAGATAAGGGAGGCAAACGTACGATGGGTATTGGCGAACGAATCAAGGACCTGAGAGAACAAAAGCACCTGTCCCAGGGCGATATCGAGGAGAGAACAGGGCTTCTGCGTTGCTACATCTCGCGAGTGGAGAACGGCCACACGGTTCCTTCTCTGGAGACGCTGGAAAGGTTTGCAGGTGCCCTGGATGTACCCCTCTACAAACTTTTTTACTACGACGAAGGGCCGCCTGGAGAGTGCGACTATGCAGCATCTGACATGACGCTTGAGCGTCTTGCGCAGGAGGGGGGAGCCACCGGAGCGGAAGCACGGTTCCTGTTGAAATTGAGAAGCCTGCAGCCGCGCCTTTCTCCGACAGATCGGGACGTCTTGCTGACGCTTGCCAAGAAACTGGCTGAGCGACCGATACCGGCAGTCCGGTAATCGACGTGGAAATCGCAGCCCTCGGCGGTAGTTCAAGCCGCACCGGTTGGCATTGGACTCCCGACGGGTTGGTTCCGCGTTTGGGCCTCTACTTCTGATCCTTCCTTGCTTCAGTCTTCTCCGCAAGATCTTTCTTGGAAAATGTATCCGGGCCATGGACTGCCCCTTCTGGATTTCCGCGCGGCGAAACCGCCCCGGACCCAGGACAGTCGTCGATACAGCGCCCCATCACAACCCCGTCTCGGAAAAATTCATCCAAATGCCGTAAGATAAGTAAAGTGGTTTTGGGGAAGCATTCTGGAGGCGGTGGAAGAAGACTGTGCTCAAACTGATGCTGCGACAACTCCTGCATCATCCGATGAGGATGCTGCTTTCTATGATCATGATCAGCGTGGCGCTGCTGCTGGGGCTGGTGATCAAGGGTCTGTCGAACGGTGTCATGCAGGAAAAGATCCACCGGACGGAAGGGATTGGAGCGGATCTGATGCTTCAACCGCCCCACTCTTCTTATATCCTGGGCCTGGGCGAGAACGTGATGCCCGTTGCGCTGGCGCAAAAGATCACGGAGATTGACGGTGTTGAGGCTGCAACGCCCACCGCCACCAACGTCAGCTTCACCAACCGCCTGGAAACTATCTTCGGTATCGACCTGCCCAGCTTTAATCGTGTGACGGGGGGCTTCGAATACCTTCAGGGCGGCCCGTTTTCCGGGCCCTACACAGCCCTGGTGGACGACGTCTACACCCGCACCCATCACGTGCATCTGGGCAGCACGCTGAATATTCTGGACCACCACTTCACGGTCTCCGGGGTGGTTGAGCACGGCAAGGGCGCCCGGGTCTTCGTGCCTCTCAAGACGCTTCAGGACCTGCTGGCGCCGGGCAAGTGCGCGGTGATCTTCGTGAAAGTCGCGCCCGGCAGCCGGGAGGGCGTGGTGGAGGAAAGACTGCACAAGTTTGCAGGGGGCGCTCTGAAGGATTACCAGATCACCCGGATGAGCGACCTTGCCACACTGATTACGCCTTCATCGTTCCTGGGATTACAGCAGTTTCTGCTGGTGATCGTGGTGTTTGCCGGAGTCATCAATTTTCTGGTCATCTTTCTGGCGCTTTACGTCCAGGTGCTGGGCCAGACGCGCGAACTGGGAATCCTTCGCGCGCTGGGGGCCAGCCGGCGTTACATGCTGAGGTTGTTCCTGGGTGAAGCCTGCCTGCTTTGTCTGTTGGGCGGGGCGCTTTCCCTGTTGCTGTATTTACTGACCAAGTTGATTGTTCTGTCGATTTATCCGGCGCTTCATTTTCTGCTGCCCACGGGATCGGTCCTGTGGGTGGCTGTGATTGCGCTGGCCAGCGCGGTGCTGGGCGGGGCCTACCCTGCCTACCGCGCCAGCGCCAGTGAGCCGATAGCTGCACTTGCTTATGAATAACGGGAGTGGGGAAGATAAAGCGAAGATCATGATCGAGACCCGTGCGCTGAGCAAGGTCTACGAGGGCTCGTCGGGTTCGCCGCCTGCCGTCAATGGGCTGAGTTTGAAGATTCCGGCAGGCCAGTTTACAGCTATCATGGGGGCTTCCGGGTCCGGCAAATCGACGCTGCTTTATCTGATTGCAGGGCTGGCGGAACCAACGGCCGGCGAGGTGCTGATCGATGGCGTTTCGATCTCCTCGCTGGGAGACACCGCGCGCGCGCGCATGCGCAACACCCGGTTTGGTTTTGTTTTCCAGCGGTTTAACCTGCTGGGTTTTCTCTCCGCCAGAGACAACATCGATGCTCCGCGACTGCTGGGGTGGAAGCAGCGGCGCGCCCCCAGGTCAATCGACAGCCTGCTGGCGGCGGTGGGGCTTGAGAAAAAGCGCCTCAAGAAAGTAAGCGAATTGTCTTCAGGCGAGCAGCAGCGGGTGGCCATCGCGCGGGCGCTGATCAACGGTCCGGACATCCTGCTGGCGGACGAGCCGACAGGGAATTTGGATTCACGCAATGCCGAAGCGGTGCTGGACCTGCTCCTTCGGCTGAAGCTGGATCTGGGCCTGACGATTGTGATGGTGACCCACAATCCCGAAGTGGCGCTACGCGCGGACCGGATTGTCCAGATGAAGGATGGCTGCGTAGAAAGCGAACTGATGACGGATGAGATGGAGCCTTCCCCTGAGTGGACTCGAAGGCTTGCAGGCCACATCCCGGGCTGAAGTGTGCAGGATCGCGGGTCTACGGGTTGGTTTCTGCAAAGTGGAGATTTTACCGAACTTGTTTCTGGAGGTGTTTCCATGCGCCGAATCTCTGGCGCTCTGCTGGCGGTCTTTCTGCTGCCGTTCGTGTCGCTTGCCGGACCGCGTGTAAAAGTCAGTAAGGCGCATTTTGACTTGAATGATGCGCCGAACGTATTGCTGGTTACGTTTGACACGACACGGGCCGATCATCTTTCGTGCTACGGGTATGCCCGCCGGACCTCACCGGCCATCGACAGCCTGGCGAAGCATGGAGTCCTCTTTGAGAATGCCTATACGGCCATTCCTCTGACCGGCCCCTCGCATATCTCGATGATGACTTCGCTCTATCCTCAGCAGCACGGCTCCACGATCAACGGGATGCACATGTCGACGCACCCGCGGCCGGTCCTGCTGGCGCAGGTCCTTCATCATCTGGGGTACAAGACGGCGGCATTTATCAGTGCCTGGCCGCTGAAAAAAGGAATCTCGGGCCTGGGGCGGGGGTTTAACGTTTACAATGAGAATTTTTCATACCATTACAAAGTGGTTAACGCAGCGCGCCACGGCAATGAAGTCGGCGACGCCAGTCGCCGCTGGCTCGAAAAGCATGGCCGCTCAAAGTTCTTCCTCTGGGTGCACTATTTCGATCCCCACCACCCTTATGACCTGCATCCCCAGTTTGCCAATCTGCCGGAGGAAAAGAACGCGAAGATCTTTCCGGTGTCGGCATCGGCGGATGCGGACCGGGCCGCCAAAATCCGTGCTTACGACAGTGAAATTGCTTTTGACGATAACGACCTGGCGAAAACGCTCAAGCTGCTGGACAATCTGGGCGTTCGGGACAACACGCTGATCGTTTTTGTGGCGGACCACGGCGAGAGCCTGGGCGAGCATGGGGTCTGGGGACACGGCGATCACATCTATCAGCCCACGGTGCACGTTCCCATGATCTATTCTTATCCCAAAGAAATTCCGCAGGGAGAGAGGATCAGAGTCAACGTTTCTACGGTTGACCTTATGCCGACCGTTCTCAGTTACGTGGGGCTGCAATTCAATTTTCCGGGCGAGTCCGGAAACAGCCTGGAGCCGGTGATTTCGAGCGGTGGAAAGAACGCGACCGCGCAGCCCTCCTTCTTCCTGACCTACGCAGAACCGACGCTGCTGCCACCACAGTGGATGAGCATGTTCTGGACGTGGGCGGAGACGAAGCGGGTGCCTTCGCTACAGGGATTTGTGGAGGGCAACATCAAGGTGATCTCTTCCGGTGACCAGAATGCTCTCAGGGTGTACCGGCTGGACGACGCCTTTTCGCAGGAAAAAGAGTTGCCCTCTGGCCACGTGAACGTGGCGAACCTCAGTGGTTATAGAGAAGATCTGGATACCTGGTTCAAGGATACAAACCGCGGGCTTGCGCCCCAGGGCCGCCTTTCGAAGCAGGACCTCGAAATGCTGAAGAGTCTCGGCTATGCGAATCCGTGAGCTGGGCCAGACAGGAGGCAGGCCATCAGCCGGAACGTACGGGATCCTTTATGGGCGGAGTTGAAGCGCTCTACCTGCAATGCGACGGCACTTCATGACGTCTGCGGTGCAGGACCCTGCCGGCAAACAGCTAAGGGGCGAGGCGCTTGCGGATCTCACTCTCGTAATTGGGGAAATAGTGGCCAATGAGGGGCAGATCAAACTCCCGGAGAATCGATTCCTTGGATTCGCGTTCCAGCAGGAACTGAAATGACCGCTCGATGAGGAGTTCTTCCGGGACCAGTTTCCGTGTGAGTTTTTCGTAATAGTCGGGACTCAGGGAAACAAGGTGCGTGGACTGGCTGCCACCTTCCGTAACGGTGACTTGGAAGCGACCGGGACCGCTGGTCTCAACGCGAATCGTTGCCGGCATGTTTGACCTCTCTTCCGGGAATCACAACAAGTTTCATTTTACCTCCCGGCAAGGCATGGGGCACGGTTTTGGCGCGCATCGGTTCCCGCGCTGCGTAGACGCCAGGAATGGATTCGCCCGCGATCCGTCAGACCCTGCGGTTAAAATGAGAACGATATGGTCGCCAAAGGACAAAAAATAAACCGGTTGCTCATAGTTGCCGGCTCCGACTCCAGCGCTGGCGCCGGCATTCAGGCTGATCTGAAAACGGCCTCTGCGCTGGGTGTTTACGGAATGACCGCGATCACGGCGTTGACCGCGCAAAACACGGAAGGCGTTTTCGGGATTATCGATACTGATCCGGAGTTTGTTGCCCTGCAGATGAAGGTGTGCTTTGAAGACGTGGGGTGCGACGCCATCAAGACCGGCATGCTTTCGAATACCGGGATTATTGGGGCCGTGGCCGGGGAAATCAGCCTGCATCCCGGAATCCCGCTCGTCGTCGATCCGGTGATGGTCTCCAAGAGCGGGAATCCGTTGCTTGAGCCCCAAGCCGTTGCCGCACTGCGGGAAAAGTTGCTGCCCCTGTCGGCGGTGGTTACACCCAACCTGCTCGAGGCGGGCGCTCTGGCGGGCCGGGCAGTCACCGGACTCGATGAGATGAAGGAGGCGGCCCGGGTGATTCACGGGTTTGGCGCTCATAGCGTGGTGGTCAAAGGGGGGCATCTGGAAGGTGAGGCCGTCGATGTGCTTTTTGACGGCAGGGAGTTTGTCGAGTTTCCCGCGGCCAGGGTCGCCACCAGGAACAGCCACGGGACCGGATGCATCTTTGCCAGTGCCCTGGCGGCGGGTCTGGCCCAGGGGAAGCCGCTGCGGGAAAGCGTTGCCCTGGCAAAGGAATTTGTAACGGCGGCCATCCTGGAAGGTCTGCCGCTCGGCCGCGGCCACGGGCCTGCCAACCCCATGCATTCGCGGACAATATTGTCGTAAAGGTTTCGCGACGATGAATCTTGGTCTTATACTCATAGGGTAGTGCTTGCCGGAAACTGGGGGGCGCCGCATTTCCAGTTGCTTTAACGAAGTCCGAAAGGCAAACCCAGGGTCAGTTGCGCCCCGCTGGACCCAGACGCTGTAGGACAAAGGATCATGCGAAAACTTCTGTTGATGGTCTTAAGCCTGATTGGATTGTTTGATTCCGTTTACCTGCTTTGGGAGTATACCTCGCCGGCCCACCCCATGGTATGCATGGGAGGCGGCTGTGATGCCGTTCGCGCCAGTGCGTATTCAAACCTCGGCGGTCTGCCGGTGCCCCTCTTCGGCGTGTTCATGTACGCGTTCCTGGTGCTGATGCTTTTCCTTTACCCTCTGCTCCCCACTACCTTTGTACGCCTCACGCAATACATCGTTGTGCTGATATCAGGTGCGGGGTTTTTATTTTCGGTCTACCTGACCGGGATTGAAGCCTTCGTTCTGCATTCGTGGTGCGTGTGGTGTGTGGTGTCAGCCCTGCTGGTCACCGGGATTTTCCTCCTGGCGCTGGTGGACCGGAAGCGGACAGTGAAATCGTTGGAACCCGCGCAGGCGCTCGGGGTGGTCCAGCGGAATTTTGCTCTCATCCTGTTCGCCTTTGTGGTCGGGGTTCCAGCCTTCATCATGCTAACCTCGCATGGAAGCATTCCACAGACGAAGTCTCCTTCGAATCAGCAGGTTAAGGCGCACCTTGTCCGGCCGGATACCCACTTCTTCGGCGATCCAAACGCCAAAGTCACCATCGTTGAATTTGGCGACTTCAAATGCCCTGCCTGCCGTCAGGCTGAAGCATCGGGCAAGAAAATTCGCGAGAAATTCGGCAACAAGATTCGCTTCGCCTTCCGTGAATTTCCCCTTGTGAACGTCCATGCGGAGTCTGAGAAGGCGGCTGAAGCTGCTGAATGCGCAGGCCAGCAGGGAAAATTCTGGCAGACGGTGGACATGCTCTATGAGCACCAGGAGGAGTTGAGCCTGCCGGCCATCAACCGTTACGCAGGGGAAATGGGTCTTGATTCAGCCAAGTTTGTTGCCTGCCTGCAGAAAGGCGAGATGGCTTCCCGCGTGGCCCAGGACGTGCGGGACGGCCAGGCGCTGGGCGTTCATGCCACTCCGACGTTTTTTATTGATGGCCATATGATCGTGGGGCCCATCGCCTATCCACAATTCGAACAACTGGTTGAGAATGAATTGAACAAGAACGGCGTAGAACAGACGGCCCCGAGTGGCAATGCCAAGCCGGCCGAACCGGCAACGCCGGCGCCTGCACCGAAAACCGGGACAGGGAAGAAGGCTGCAGCCGATCAGCCGTCGAAAACGAGTTCATCGGACACCATGAAGGCGCTGGGCGGAACCAATCTTTTCGCGAGCCTTCAGAATTCCGCCGGTGCCTGCAGCGAGGAGGAAGCGAAAAAACGCCAGCCGAAGATGATCGATACCTCCCAGGCTAGGAAGTTTTTTGACGATCATTCCAAGGCTCTTTTCGTGGACGTGCGAACTCCGGATCAGTTCCAGTCAGGCCACATCCCCGGTGCCCTGAACATGCCCATTAATTCCTTTGAGCAGGAATGGAAACGCCTGCCGAAAGACAAGGCAATTGTGCTCTACGAGGGTGGGCGATCGCCGGGTGATATCTGCGCCTTCAGCCGTTCGGCAGGCCGCGTCCTGCTTTCCCAGGGATTCGAATACAACGAGGTCAGCGTTTACCGGGACGGCCTGGCGGGCTGGAAAAAAGCAGGACT
>JBAUWE010000283.1:0-3812 GCA_049583595.1 Terriglobia bacterium | reverse complement strand
CAATAGACGCGTCCGCGATCACAAAATTGGGATAAACAAAAATGGCTATTCTTGACCGATTCAAACTGGATGAAAAAACGGCGCTGGTGACCGGGTGCCGGCGAGGCATTGGCAAGGCGATTGCCGTTGGACTTGCCGAAGCCGGAGCCGACATCATCGGTGTCAGCCGCTCCATGGAAACTTCTGGCAGCGACATTGAGAAGGAAGTCCTTGCCCGCGGGCGAAAATTCAAAGCCTACGCCTGCGACTTCGCAGACCGCAAGGCGCTGTACCTGCTGATCGAACAACTCGCCAAAGATTTTCCTGTCATCGATGTTCTTGTTAACAATGCAGGGACCATCCTGCGTAAACCCGCCGCCGAGTATCCCGATGAATATTGGGACACGCTGATGGAAGTGAACCTGAACTCGCAGTTCATTCTCACGCGTGAGATCGGCAAGGGCATGGTCGAGAGAGGCAAAGGCAAAGTCATCTTCACCGCTTCTCTGTTGACCTTCCAGGGAGGAATCACCGTTCCGGGCTATGCGGCCAGCAAAGGCGGCATCGGCCAACTGACCAAGGCCCTGGCCAACGAATGGGCCGGCAAGGGCGTTCAGGTCAACGCGATTGCGCCGGGTTATATCAGCACAGACAACACGGCAGCGCTGAGGAACGATCCCGCTCGCAACAAGGCCATCCTGGAACGCATTCCCGCCGGAAGGTGGGGAGAGCCCGATGACTTGCAGGGCATGGCGGTGTTCCTTGCTTCCTCAGGTTCCGACTACGTGAACGGCTCCGTCTTCACCGTGGATGGGGGATGGATGGCAAGATAGCCTTGCCAGCCCGCGAACCCTGATCCCTATCGCTGCAGCAAGACGAAAGGCCGGCCCCTGGTGGCGCCGGCCTTTTTGAGGTTCATCAGCGGTTCGTCCTCTACCGCGAGGCTCGTGCGCTGCTGTCTGCAGCCACCCGGAAGTCCATGCGGGTCCCGGATGCCAGCCGCAGATTGCCTTTCCGCGTGCTCAGCATTGAGTTCGTCCCGGCCGAAGATTCGGCCGAAGCAGATGATCCAATGTGGATCTGCCGCACGGGGGTTGACAACCCGAGACTCGAATTGGCGCCCAGCGTATTCTGCGCGGTGGCGCCCACTGCGCCTCCCGCCTGTCCCAGAGTGGATCCCGCTGCACCCACGGTTGAACCAACCGTTGAACCCACCGCACCACCGGCCCCGCCAAGCAATCCACCACCGCCACCACCACCGCCTACGGGTGGCGCAACGGGCGCCGGCATGGATGGCATCTCCATGGAGTCGGATCCTTCTTCCTGTCCACGGGCGGCGAGCACCGAGGTCAGCACGGTGTTCAATTGTGTCGTGGAGTTACCCTGGACGAGTTGATCGAACCGCACACCCAGGCTCGACCCGCCTTTGCCTTTCAGGCTGTTCTGGACGCTGGTAACGTGCCCGACGAGCCGGTCGCCTTTGTGAACCACCACCTTGCCGTGTTGCTTGACGTTCTTCGTGACCCGCGCCGCCACCTTGTCACCTTCTTTGGCTTTGCGCGCGTCGATGTTTGAAACGAGTTCAGCATTAATCTTGGTTCCGTTCTTGATTGCCGCTGATTGTCCCTTGGTCGAAGCCGCCGCTGCGGTTGAGCTGACAGCGCTGGCAGCTGAACTGGCGCCCGCCTCAGCTTGTGCGGGCAAAGGCTCCGCTCCCAGGTTAAATTGAATGGCGCAGGCAATAATGACGATGCTGGAAAATGTTGTAAAGAACTTGAGTTTATTCATCGCTATCCTCCCATCAAGTCTTGTGCGTTCGGTGCAACTCAATTTGGGGGGACGAATCCATGTGCCCCATGCCTGTAGAATTGCAGTCTGCGTGCCATTCCAAGCATCCTCGTAACCAACCAAAAACTCATGGGTTACCAGAAAGACCGGGTTCACGCCAGCGTGCAACTATGACAGTTTCCTGTGTAGATTCTTCCATGTTTTCAATTCAGTTATGTTTGACCTGACAAAGTTTAAGCCTCTTTCATTTCACTGCCGCACCAGCCTGAGTGCAACGTCTTCGGAGTAGGCCGGAGAAGCGAGCGTCAGCGCGCCGCCGGCATGGCTGACGTCCTCCGTCTTGTCGACCGCGCCAGTGAGGGTGTCGATCCACTCGGCGTGATAGCGACCGGCCGGAACATTGCACAGCAGAGTTGTACCCGGGCCCCCGCCGTCAACGTACACCGCGTAGGCCTTGCCGGGTTGGGCAAGAGCATAGATCTTTGCTGCATTGCCGGCGGCTTTGATGTCGGAGCTATCGGGGTGCATGTGGACAAAGTCAAAACTTTCGATAAACTTCTTCAGAATTGAAAGCTGGGCCTGCAGCGTGTGGCCGCCCCCGCCCGGTTGCGTCGGGGGAAACTGGAACGTTCCATCTTCGTGTCCCGCCGTGAATGAGTAGTCGAGGTTGTCGTAAACAGCGCCGCCGGCGAGAATGAAGTCCCAACCTTCCCGGCGGTAGGGGCTGTCGCCGGTGCCACGAAACCCCGTCTCGTCATCGGAGATCACGCGATTCAGGCTGAAGTTCTGGGCCACGCTCTTCGGCGGCCGCGAATAGTGGAAATTGAAAATCGAGACGGAAGGATTGGGATTCTCAATCTTTTTGGAACCGTTTGAAATGTTCTGGGCGATCAGGTGCCGGGTAGGAAACGCCGCTTCCGTGCTCTTGATGGTTTCAGCAATATGGTTCTGCCAGGGGATGGTAACGCCGCCAAAATAGGGTTCGTTGCAGATCTCGTAATACACGTTGTCAAAGTCGCGAAGCTCCGTGACGATCTTGCGGACCATGGCGTCCTGGATGGCCAGCAGCGGACCGTTGTCGAGCGTCAGCGCTTTGGTTCTAGGAAGGTCGCCGACGCCCTGGATATTATTGCTCGCCTTGATGGGGCTGAGGTCCCACTGCGAATCTCCGTAGTAGGGGCAAAACAGCACCATCTCCACTACAACGCCGCGCTTGCCGGCCTGCGCCACAAAGTCCTTCAAGCGGTGGAAGTAGGCGGGGTCCCACTTGCCAAGATCAAACTTATTGCCGCCTCCCGCGTATCCGGGCTGGGTGCTTCGCGCCCAGGGACAGATAAACCGCAGCGGGTTCGGGGCCATCGTGTTCCTGGCAATCTTGAACGCTGAGGAGTCTTCAACATAGACGCCCGAGAAAAGGCGGGTGAGATTGAATCCATACGACTGCAATTCGCTCAGGTAGAGCGGGTAATAGAAATCCGCGTTCATCACCGCGCCATAATGCTCCGTTGAGGTGATCAATACCGTTGGCTTGCCACGAAAGAGAAAATAGTGCGGATTTTGTGGGTCGAGCGAGATCGGTTTTGCCGGTTCAGGCGGCGCCGCAAACACTGATTGGTTTCGAACAATTCCCGCCACGACCACCAGCAGTACAGCAAGCAGCATCAACACGTGCCTTCCGCACAACCTGATCCCTGACGGGTTGCTGAGGAACTCCCTTTGCCACGTCATCCTGAGCGAAGCGAAGGATCTGTTTTGGTTATCTTCAGTAGGATACAGCAGATGCTTCGCGGAGTTTATCATGAGCCCCTTCACTTCGCTCAGGGCCGTTCGCAAGCGGAGGGCGAACGGGCTCAGCATGACGACTACCCTTCTCCCCCGGCCTGTCGAAGAAGCGGATTTTGTGGTCCCGGTTTTCATGGCTGCTTTCTCCTATTCGAAATAGCGGTCGATGCTGAAGAACGTCCGAATACTACTGCAATCATGCCGTCCCGTCTACGGGAGGCCTTATCCGCGCGCGGGCTGCTCTGCAGCCAGCAGATTTTTGC
>JBAUWE010000282.1:0-7020 GCA_049583595.1 Terriglobia bacterium | reverse complement strand
TCGCAGATGCCATCCGGCGGTCTCCGGAACCCGTGCTCGTTATCGCTTCAAGTGATATGAACCACTATGAGCCGGACCTCATCACCCGTGAAAAGGACGGCAAAGCCATCGAGCAAATTCTCCAGCTTGATCCCGCGGGGCTTCTCCAGGTGATTCGAGATGAGGACATCTCAATGTGTGGGTACGCGCCGACGGTCTCCATGCTGATCGCTGCAAAGGACCTGGGCGCCCGCGAGGCCCGACTGATCAGGCATGCGACCTCCGCAGACACGGGTGGTGATACAGATTCAGTAGTAGGTTATGCAGGAATTATCGTGCTCTAGACTTCCCTGAAGTTGGACGTTACCCTTAGCGCACAAATTTCTTAATCAACGGTGCGGCCCATGCTGGCCGCCGCCACCGGAGGACCGGCCGCCACCGGACCCGCCACCTCGCGCTCCGCCACCCATGCCACCGCCCATGCCGCTACTACGCATGCCGCCGCCCATGCCCCCGCCACCCATACCAGTATTACGCGCGCCGCCGCCCATGCCGCTGCTGCGCATGCCTCCACTCGTCTGGCCGGACGATCGGCCCATGCCCTGGCTCTGGCTTCTGCCGGTCTCACCCGAAGCGCGGCGGGAAGAAGGAGTACGACTCACGCCCTGTTGGGACATGCCGGAGCGCCGGTTCATCTGCTCCATCTGCCTGCGTGCCTGCTGCCGCTCCATCCTCTGCTGCTGTTTCAACATTCTTCTTTCCTGGCGGAAGTCCGGCATTCGGGGTTGCTGGATGACGCGCGTCCCTGCCACGCTTCCGGCAGGGCGTGCAGACGGAATCAGGGAACTCGAGTGTCGCGTTGCTCCCGAATGGGTTCCCAGGTTTGAGATGGGGATTGAAGTCAACTGCCCGCGGTTGTTCCCCGGGTGCGAGCCTGTCCGCCCTCGAAGGAGAACGTCATGATTGATGGCCGCACCGGATCTGTTCACAAAGCGGCGTGTTTGCCCGTCAAAAACTGCAGGCGCGTGCGGCTGAACGTTCCAGGAACCGCGAATGGCGCTCTGAGAGAAAACCCGGGTTGGCGCAGCATCCATCCGCCGGGCACGAAGCCGCGACGAAGCCCCTGCTCTGCCCGTGGTTGAAACCAGCCCGGAACCGTCAACGGCGGGTCCCGGTAATCTCAGCCTGCGTGTGAGCGGCACGGTCGGTGAAGCAACCGCGCGCCCTTGAAACGGCTTGACCCGGATGACATCATGGGGAGAAATCGCCCGCCCGCCCTGGAAGGTGTTACTGCTGACCGCGACCGAGCAGTTCCGGCCGGCGGGGCAATTGACCGGTGTATTGGAACCACCCCCGTAGTTTCTGGGAGCCCAACTGACCCAGCCGGGACCCTGGTACCACGTCACCAGCGCCGGGGACCAGGCGGAGAAATTGCCGGGCAGCCAGCACCAGCCCGTGCCCGCCGGTGAGATCCAACTGCCGTAATGGAAAGGCAGCCAGCCCCAGGGCATGGCGGAAATCCAGGTGTAGCCCATGCCGGGATACCATGACCAGCGGCCGATCGAATAAGGGGTCCAGCCGGCTCCCATCATCGGCGACCAGCAACTTCCCATGCCAGGCAAATTGTTCCAGGTTCCGAAGTAGGAAAGATCGCTCCAGCCATAAACGGAGCTGCCTCCATACAGGCCGCCCCCTGCCGGACCGGCCTTGTTGACGGCAACCGTTGCCGTCTGCTGCCGCTTCTCGACCCAGCGGTCCCACGCGTCTTCCGTAATGCCGTTGCTAATCTGGAGGGAATTTGCGCCGCCCACTGCCAGTTCAAGAACCTGATTCCGGGCCACGGTCTCGTTTCCGTAAGGACTCTCAACCGCAACCGCCCCATTAAAAACCTCCAGCCGTTGGCTCTCCTGGTCAAGATCGAGTCGAAACATTGACTTGGACGAGGCGTCAAAGGTTGAGCCGGCGGCGAGCACCTTGTAAACATCGCCCTTTTCCGGCGTGAAGGTAAATGTGCCGTAACCCTGCGCAAGACTCAGGTGGTTGATCTTGCCGCCTGCGGGCGACAGGGCAAGGCTGGGAAAGTCAAGTTCACTCGACTGGCCCAGGCGCACCGTGGACCCGTTCTCAAATTCGACTTCTGCAAAGCTGTTGGCGTCCGTCGCAATCTTGAAGCCCTGCTGGATGGGCGTATTGACAAAAGCCTTGGCCCATTGATCGGCGTCGGGACGGTACATCCGAACCGTACCTTCCACAAAGCTAAGACGCACGATGCGGACTTGCGAATCAGACTGGCCTGTGGCGGGAGCAGGAATCAGAGAAGATATGAGTGCAGCAGCTAACAGAACGAACAGCCAGTAACCCCTGGGCGACCGATTGATCTCCATGGTACACCTCCGCGGCTGGCATAGAAAACCCACCCTTATCATAACACCGGACGGTGAAAGGTTACGACCAAAATAACAGGCCCTTAAAGACAACAAGGGCAACTACGTCTTCACCGTCGATCTGCCTTGCCCGAATACTTGGAGCCTTGAATGCGGCGAAGGATGTCCGCTGCGCGAATCTGTGCGATGTGAAGGTACTGAGAATCTCCGGCGATCTTCTTCAGGATGGGGACCATCAGTTGGGGATCCACCAACGCCTTGTTGTCGAGATCGATTTCAACCCGGGTCAGCGCAGAGGGGAGACCAAGAACGTCATATCGGGAGGAATATTCCAGCGTCCCGATATGCTGTTCCACATCTGCGATGCCTTCAAAGATGCTCAACAGTTCCTCCGCGCGCTTGTTCCGGGTGTAGTTAAACTCCACCTTGTTTTCCTGGCCGTTATGGCGATAGATGAAGGTTTTCAACCCCATATTGGCAACACTCTTATGACTCTCAAGACGGATCGAATGGAAGTCGCCGAGCACCGACGCGGCCTGGAATAAAGCCGCGGTTGTCCCGGGAGAGAGCTTCAAAGAACGGGGCTTGGGAGACTCATCCAGCCGACGGCCGTCATAGCTGCCGTCGCCGTTCGCATCCACCGTAAGGGAGGTGTATTCGGGAACGCTGCCTTTCATCACTTTGATGTAAGTCAATGTGGCCGGAGTGTCCGCTTGCTGTGCGGAAAGCGACGGCACGACAGCTAATCCCGCCACCAGAAGGCCGACGGCCAGGCACAAGACATGCCGGCTGAACTTTTCATGTTGATTTGATGAGTTTGAAACCTGCTCCATAGCGATAGATGGCGGCTCAACAAAATACCGCTGCCCCCGCGGAAAAGCCGTGCGAGGTCTTTGCCCCACAGCACCAGAAGCCTTCTCAGCCCGCTTGCTCGGCTAACGATTGCAGTTCGGCGTCCTCGATGTCAAAGTTGGCGTAGACGTGCTGGACGTCTTCATGCTCGTCCAGTTCGTCCATCAGCCGCAACACCTGGTCTGCTGGCTTGCCGGCGAGTTTCACCTGGGTCTGGGGGATCATCGAAAGCTCGGCGACCGCAGGAGTAATGCCCGCGTTGTTCAGGGAGTCAACAACATGCTGGAAACTTTCAACCGGACAAAAGATTTCCCAGTTTTCCCCGTCTTCCTTCATATCCTCAGCCCCGGCCTCGGTAATCAGTTCCAGCAGGGCGTCTTCTTCAGCCTTGGCTTTTTCAACCACGATGTACCCGCGCTTGGTGAAGATCCACATCACGCAGCCTGACTCGCCCAGGTTTCCACCGTGCCTTGAGAGGATGTGGCGAAGCTCTGCAAGCGTCCGGTTGCGATTGTCTGTGGCGATCTCCAGGATCAGCGCAACACCGCTTGGCCCGTATCCTTCATAAACAATTTCCTCATACTGCACGCCCGGAAGCTCGCCCGTACCCCTCTGGATGGCCCGCTTGATGTTTTCTGCGGGCATATTCACGGCCTTGGCATCAGCAATTGCCGTCCTCAGACGCGCATTGGCGTCAGAGTCGCCCCCTCCAATGCGGGCCGCCACAGCGATTTCCTTGATCAGCTTGGTAAATACCTTGCCTCGCTTGGCATCCGCCGCGCCCTTCTTATGCTTGATCGTTGCCCATTTTGAGTGGCCCGACATATGACTTCTCTTCCTCTGTGCAGCCGCCGCCGGTCAGAAATCCGATTATCACACTCGGCGTTCGGCTATTAAATGTTCTTATTTTCAACCTCGAAAATCTTAACACAATGTTCGAGTTCAGGCCACGTCCAGCATTGGAAAACGCTGTTCACACCCGACCCTTCACCGGCCGCCGCACCTCTGCATGCGCCCGGTCGCATCGCACCTTCTACCGTGCCGCTTCCTGCATGATGGCAAAGATGGCATCTTCGACTTCCTGGGCGACGGTCTCCAGGCTCGCATTCTCAAAAAGCGCCAACATGGCCGTCGGCTTCAGCGTTGCCAGAACAATCTCATCACCCTCGCTGTAAACGGAAATGCGGCACGGAAGAGCGGTTGAGATCTCCGCGTTCTCTTCCAGAACTTTCTTTGCCTGATGCGGGTTGCAGACCTCAAAAATCAGGCAGTCGCGTTCAAACTCAACTCCCTTTTCCTTCATTTTGGATTTCAAATCGTGCATGCCCATGATTCCGAACTTGTGTCGCTGGGTCGCAACCTCGAGATCGCGCGTGACGTCAGAAAGAGACTTCTTTGTTTTCACCTGATAAATCATTTCATTCACCTGTCCTTCCATTGTCTTTGAGCTGGCAGGGGGAATTCATGGATTGCCCCCGCGACTGCTCACGAGCAGCCTGTATTTCGCTCTCGCCAGATTCGAAAACGAGCGTACCCTGCGCCGGTCCTTCAAGGGGAACCGGATTGAATCCTGTTCCGGCTCCGTTGCACCGGCTCGGAGGGCATCCCTGACTGTCCCGCTCAGGTTGTGGTTTCGGAGAAGCCGCCCCACATCCGATCGATTCAGCGTCATGCCCGCTTCCAGCAGTCCGGGTGAAATCCACACGGTAAAAAGCTCCGCGTCCTCCACCCGGTACTGAACGACCCATCGCTCTTCCTTTGCGGAATAGTGCAGCCGCTCAACCACTCCGTCGATCCTGCCAACCAACTTCCGCAATTCGCCAAACAGGATAGCAACACCGTCACCACCCAGCCGGATAAGCTGCGCCCATCCGGACTTCCTGGCGGGGCCGCGGACCAGATTCAAAGGCGATTCATTTGATGGCATGGTCATTGTCTAAGGTTGAAGTTTTCATGCCGTCTCGCGCAACTATTTCTGCGGCTTAGGTTTTGGGGCAGGAGGCATGTGCTGAAGCTTCTGCTTCACGGCCTGAAATTCGGGACTGTCCTCTTTCCAATCCTTCCTGGGACCCAGCTTTGGAATTTCCTCATCCACGTTCCGGATGCGGTTCCCGGGATTGGGATGGTCGGAAAAAAACTGGATAGTCCGCCGGGGATATTCCTTCTGAATAACACCGAAGAACTGCGCCATAGCATGGGGATCGTATCCCGCCCGGTAGAGGATGTAAGTTCCCACCTCGTCAGCCTGCGACTCCGCGCTGCGCGAATTCCGCAGGAGGATGGAGTTGACTCCAAAGCTCACACCCAGCTGCGTCAGCTGGCCTGCGAGACTCGAACTCTGGCCCAGCACTCCCGCAAGGAGGGAAAGAGGAGCCTGCGCCAGCATCATTTCAGACGCCTGGTGAGTGCCGTGCCGCATCACCACGTGGCCTTCTTCATGGGCAAGGACTCCTGCAATCTGGGCCTCATCCTGAGCCGCTTCAATGGCCCCGCGGTTCACATAAATAAAGCCGCCCGGCAAGGCAAAGGCGTTAATTTCTGAGCTGTTCAACACATTGAAAGTCCAGGAGTATTTCACCCCGCCCGACTGATTGGGAGCAACCGCCGCAAGCCTTTTACCCAGGCTGCTCATGTAGCTGACCACCTGCGAATCCCGAATCAACGGCAATTGCTTGTTCACGTCCTGGGATGCCTGCTGCCCCATCTCAACATCTTGATCCGGAGAAAACAGGTTGAACCCGGGCCGAAAGTTGAGCCTTTCAACCGCATACAGAAGGAGCGGCGAAAGCGCCACCAAGCCCAGGACCAACAGCCCGGCAAAGTGTCTTCTGCCCGGATTGAATCTGAAAAAAAACATTTGAAACCACCAGAAAAGCTCCGGTGTTCGTCTACCGCCACTTGCTCTTAATATTGCCACTAACCGGCATTCACCTCAAGAAGGCTGGAAAACACTTCCGCCCCTCGGTAGACCCCATGGGAGCCCAGTTCCTGTTCAATCCGCTTCAAGCGATTGTACTTGGCCAGCCGTTCGGAACGCGTGATGGCACCGATCTTGATAAGCGACGCTCCCGTCGCCACGGCGAGATCGGCAATGAAATCATCTTCGGTTTCACCAGACCGAGCGCTGATCACCGGCTGATAACCATTGCGCAACGCCAGGCTGATCACGTCCAGGGTTTCAGTCAAAGTCCCAATCTGATTGATCTTCACCAGAATGGCGTTGGCAATTCCCTCCCCGATGCCTCGTTCAAGCCGATCGGTGTGGGTGGCAAACAGGTCATCGCCAATCAACTGGCAGCGGTCGCCCAGCCGGTCGGTCAGCTTCTTCCACCCTTTCCAGTCTTCCTCATCCAGCCCGTCTTCGATGCAAAGGATCGGATAGCGGTCCACGCAGTTCGCCAGCCTTTCCACCAGGTCGTCTGCATCAAGTTCTTCGTCCGATACCCTCAGGCAATAGGTCCCGCGTTCACAGAAGTGGCTGGCCGCCACGTCCACGGCAATGGCGGCATCTCTGCCCGGCTCCAAACCCGCGCGTTCCATGGCTTCAACCATCACATCAAAACCCGACTCGTTAGTTTTCAACGCGGGTGCGTATCCTCCTTCATCGGCAACGCCGGCGCGATAGACTCCCCGATCCTTCAGGACGGTCTTGGCCGCCCGGTACACGGCATTCACATCCGCCAGCGCCGCGGAGTACGTGCCAGCCCGCAGCGGAACCACCATAAAATCCTGGAAATCGATGTTGCCGCCGCCGTGGAGTCCGCCGCTGATAATGTTCACCAGGGGGACGGGCAATTCGTTCGCC
>JBAUWE010000281.1:0-1876 GCA_049583595.1 Terriglobia bacterium | reverse complement strand
GGCTGAAGTGATTGAAACCTCGTGCTCCCCCGAACGCCCGCCGAACAGCACACCCACTCGAATTCGTTTCTTCACAATATCTTTCTTCCCAGAGCCGAAGCCGCCAGCCCCACCGCCAGAATCGCTGTTCGGTTGAGGACGTCGATAATGGGATTGACCTCCACCACCTCAAGCGCCAGCATCTTCTTACTATCAGAAATCATCTCCATGATCAAATGGGCTTCGCGAAAAGTCAGGCCTCCCTGGATAGGGGTGCCCACGCCGGGAGCCTCATGGGGATCCACCACGTCCATATCCAGTGACGCCACAAACCCCGCCGTGCCGTCGGTGGCCACCGCAATGCTTCTTTCCATCACCGCGCGCAGGCCGTACTCATCAATGTTGCGCATGGTGAAGACCCGGACGCCGGACTCCTTCACCAGGCGGCGCTCGCGGCCGTCGAGGTCGCGCAGACCGATCAGGACGCAGTTCGCGGCGCTCAGCTTGGGCGCAAAGCCGAAAATATTGGACAGCTCCTGCGGTCCGAAACCCAGCGAGGCGGCCAAAGGCATGCCATGGACGTTGCCGCTGGGGCTGGTGTCGGGAGTGTTCATGTCGGCGTGCGCGTCAATCCAGATGCAGCCGATGGACTGGTTCCGTTCGTGGTAGAGCCTGGAAACGCCGGCCTGCGTGCCGATGGCAATCGAATGGTCGCCGCCCAGCGAAATCGGGAACCCGCCGTCCTTCACGGTCTGGTAGACGCGCTCGGCGGCCTCGCGGCAGGTCGCCGCAATCTCATTCATGTATTTCGCGCGCTTGTCGCCAAAGGGCTGCTCCTCGGCAATGTGCACGTGGATGTTGCCGGCGTCTTCCACGTGGTGGCCCAGGGCCCTGAGGGCAGAGTTCAGCCCCGCCGCGCGCACCGCCGACGGCCCCATGTCCACGCCCCGCCGCGCCTGGCCCAGATCCAGCGGAATTCCCAGAATGCGAATCTTCATAAGAAAGAGTATTGCAGCGTTGAACCGGAATTGGTAGCCATGGTTCAACGGCAATTTGATTCAACAACAGGTTCCTCTCCGCGTCCTCTGTGGGCCAAAAGCTTTAATACAGAGCTCGCGGAGAAGGCCAAAAAACCTTCCAGCGGATGAACCCTTATGTTGAGATGCAAGATGGCGGCACAAGGCAACTCGTGCCCTTTCGCAAAAATCAAACCGGCTTACCGCCGCGGCATCAAACAGACTGGTCATCTGACTGGTCATATGCTATCATCAAGACGCCATGAAAATGAAGGAGAAGACCATTACGGCCAGCGAGTTTAAGGCCAAATGTCTCCGCATCCTGGACCATCTTGGCCCGCAAGGTATCGTGATCACCAAGCGCGGGAAGCCCGTGGCGCGGGTGGTCCCGCTCCCCCAAAAGACCGGCAAGGACTTTTACGGTTGCATGGCAGGGAAGATTATCGTCAAGGGCAATATCTTTTCCACCGGTCGAAAATGGGATGCTCAATCTTGACACCCACATCGTCGTTGCGCTCCTGAACCGCACCCTGACCGCTGAAGAATACCGGCGTATCGCTGACGAGGAACTGGGCCTTTCTGACATTGTTCTTTGGGAATTGGCGATGCTTGCCAACCGCGGGCGCCTGGCCCTCGACCTCGATGCTCCAGCTTTCCGGTCCTTTATCGGGAGCATCAAGGTCTTTCCTGTCACTTTGGAGATTGCACGGCAAAGCACTCTTCTCGACTTTACTTCCGATCCCGCCGATGAGATCATCGCCGCCACCAGCATCGTTGAAAACATCCCGCTCATGACCCGCGACCGGCGCATCCGGCGCTCCAAAATGGTTCCTTTGGCGCTTTAGGGTGTTGCGGGAGAGAAGGAAGCTTTTGTCCTCTGT
>JBAUWE010000280.1:0-5813 GCA_049583595.1 Terriglobia bacterium | reverse complement strand
GTGTTACACCGGCGCAAAGTTGCCCTTATGCGTGTCGTAGAACTTTTTCATGTCCACGTTCGCCTCTAGGATAACCGGCAGCCGGTTCTGGAGCTCGACGAGCGCGCGGGCAGGAATTGAAATCAGGACCTCTTCGTCCTTGATGTCGGCAAACGTCCGCGCTCCCATGCACGCCATGCTGATGGTTGTGTCATTGCTTTTCAGAGACGAAGGGATCACCGCGCAGGCCGGCCGCCCGAGAGTGCGGCTTTCGTGTCCTGTGCCCCAGGATGCGACGCCGCTGGCTTCCGAGATCATCATGGCCTGGAGAGGCGTTGCGACCAGCAGAACGACGTCCGGCTGGATTTCGCCAAATTCCTTGAGCGGGCCGTAGACGATGACTTTGTGCTTCTTTTCCACGGTTGGAACATGGCTGGCCTCGGCAGCTTCGAGATAGGAAATCTTCCCCATCATGCCAATCAGTTCCATGGCGTTCGCTGAAACCGGCTGCGGGATCTGGAACCCTTGGGTGATGGCGCCGATGGGGCAGTTGTAATGGTCCGAGGCCGTGGTGTAGAACAGTTCGCGCTCGGCGGCTTTCCAGAAAGTACATGCCGATGGAACGGCCTCTTCGTAATGTTTCACTCCGCCGGGCGCTTCATCGAGAAACGCAATCCCAACGGGTGCGTGGCTCAGCTTCAATTTTTCCAGTAGACTTGTTGCAAATTCTGCGTATGCCAAGGGGTCCTCTCTTTCTTGATCTCTGCTCCTTACCGGGCAGGTTGAATGGTGTGTCCAAATGGCACTGCAATCGCTGGTTCCATCAGACAAACGCTTCGCCATGAGGCATGGAGGCCAACTGGTCTCCAGTAGGCTCGGCTCAGCAATACCAGGGTTCGGTCAGATAAGGAATGGCGGCGCGGTCCAGTCGATCATCAGTTTCGAACGGGCCGATCGGCTTGATCCCTGCCGCTTCACAGGCCATCGCCGACACATGGTAAAAGATCTGCCGCCGGGAGGCTTTCTTCTTTCCGGACTCGTGAACAACGCGCTGAACTCTTTCGCACAGCTCGTCCACTCTCGGGTCAGGGTTGGACCAGGTATAAACCAGGGCGCGTTCATCAAACGGCCCGACCCTTCGGGAGATTTCCTCCAATTCCAGCAGCCGCGAACCCGCGGGGATCAGGAGGCGAATGCCGAGCTGGATGGGCGCAACGTGATCGGAAAGCCCGAGCTGCTGCAAACCGGTGATAAAGCTGCAATAGCTTTCCAGCGTCGTCCACGGAGTGAAAGCGACAAAGGTGGGCGAGATCGGCAGGTTTGCCTGCCGGCACAGTTCCAGCACGCGGACAAAATCTCTGTAAGTATGTCCCTTGTCGAGCCGGCGAAGAATTTCGTCATCCAGAGATTCCACGGCACTGGTCACAAAAGCACACCCGGTATCACGAAGTGTTGTCAGGAACTCCGCGTGTTTCAGCAGATGTTCCACCTTGATGGTAACGTCATAGGTGAGCGCCGGGTGCTCGGCATGCAAGGCGGTGACGATCCGCACGGCGTGGCGGATGCCGTTGAAGAAGTCCGGATCGCCAAAGGTGACATGTGCGGCTCCCATTGCCACCTGCCGCCGGATATCTTCCAGCACCACTTCCGGCTGGACAATGCGGAAAACACCGTCGTAAACGGGAACGATGGGGCAATGGCGGCAGCGATGTTTGCAGCCCCGGCTGGCTTCCGTATAGCCGGCGATTCGAGAGTTGCCGTCGCCCAAAACAAGCTTTGCATAGTGGCTGAGCGGGGGCAGGGATTCCCGATCCGGCGCCAGAAAATTCTGCCGGTCCAGAGAAATGGCGGGCCGTGGCTGGCTCCCGGGCGGGGGCGAGGGATTCCGCAGCTGCTCCATCGTCGCAACCAGGCCTTTTTCAAATTCACCACCCAGAATTGTTTGTACCCCCAGCTTGCGCAGGAACGCTTCATTCACCGGCGCATAGAGCCCATAGCAGCAGAGGTGCGCGCCCGGATTGAGTTTCTGAATCGCAGGAAGTATCTGCGTCGCCAGGCGCGTTGCCGTGTGCATGGGTACATAAATCGCAATAAGATCGGCGGACCTGACGGCTTCCTTGTCGAGTGGCTGGCAGGAGAGATCGAGGCAGGTAACCGCGGAGCCTGCGCGCCGGAGCCATGCGGCGGGAGACGCCAGACCGAATGGCTGGCGGCCCAGCTCGTAAGTCGAGATCAGAACACTCTTCAACCGGACCGCCCAGTTTGACTGAATTGATTCAGATGAGTTGCTCAAAGGTCATCTTATCAGGCGCCGGGACAATCCTCAAAGACCGGCCGGCGTCCGGCAGCATTCACCCCCCACAGGGAAATCCTCCCGTCGGGCAGGGAGCCTCGGGTTCGGGAACGGGCAGCGTTGCTGATGGTGCTTGATTTTTTTGACTTCTGTCCATAGCATAAAGTCTGGTACTGCTTTGTTCCCGGAGTTCGTATGAGGCAGCGGGTGCTGACGGCAGTTTACCTCCTCAGGTTCGATAGGTGCTGGATTGTCCGGGGCTCAGCCTGAATGGCCACACCGATTATTTCTGAGGTCAGCCTGCCCGGATATGAATATCCACAAGATCAGGGCAGAGCTTCCAGTCGGAGCTCCAGGCTGAACGCCAACAATGTGACGCATGGATAGCCGTGGCAAATCCTGAATTTGCGTCCGCTGGTGAAGCTGAGCGCGACGAATTTCACGAGAAGAGAGGTTGTATAAAAACTTTTATGAGACCCTTTCGAACCATGGCCGTGATGCTCCTGGCAGCAGGAGCTCTCGCTTTCACTGCAACACTGTCATTTGCTGCCAATAAGGCCAACGGTGCCGACATTTTCAGGGAAAAATGCTCCATGTGTCACGGGATTGACGGCAAAGGTTATGCTGCCATCAAGACCCCTGATTTCACCGACCCCAAATGGCAGGCTGCCCATCCTGATAAGGAACTAAAGGACGCTATCGAAAATGGCGTTAAAGGCACTGCCATGGTTTCCTTTAAGGGGAAGCTGAACCAGCAGGAGATGGCGGCTGTTCTAAAGTACATTCGTTCACTGGGCGCGAAGAAGAAGAAATAAGCCGAAGGGTTTTCCCTTCTGTTGCAGGGGCCGGTGCCTTTTCGACGACGCCCTCCAAACCCTCTTCTGGAGTCGGCGGCTGGTTTCTATAATACTCCGGCCTGTTCTGAAGAATCCGCCGCGAAAAGTGTAGAAGATGGACGGTGGGTTTCCATCATCCGTATTGTCTGATTAGCGGCCGTCGATGGACGGAAGATCACTTTCCGAAATCCCTGGAATCTTAATCCCTGGGCTCTACAGATGAAATCTACTTTGTTGCTTCCGGGCAGGCAAGCATGCTCCGTACTGCCTTGGAGTTGTGTCCTCACGGACCTGAGACAATCTTTCTGGCGCTTGGCCCGTAATGGTCCTATGATGAGAACAGTTGGTATCCTCAAAGTCATTTCCAAATCCAATGAAGAGGTTCTGTAATGGGAAGGAAGTATAAACAGCGGGGCTACATGGACTCCGGTGGCGGAGAGCGTAATGGGCGGCCGCAGCAGAAGAAGCCTGAAAACTTCGGTCCCCGGACCCCCACGATGCCAGGTCAGCGCTCAGTCTGGCGGTGTGCATCCTGCGCTGCGCTTTTGCCGGCTGGGATTGACCAGCAGGCGAAGTGCCCCAATTGTGGGGCCGAACTGCACAGTTGCAGGCAGTGCACTTTTTTCGATACAGGAAGCCGGTTTGAATGCACCCGGCCTGTGACGGCGCGGATCCCGAAAAAGGATGCCCGCAACGAATGCTCCTTTTTCGCTCCCCGGACCACGATTGAACGGGAAACTTCTTCATCGAAGCCTTTTGACGCCCGTGCAGCTTTTGAAAACCTCTTCAAAAAGTAATCGCCGGACGCTGATGTTTTCCGCGCCTCGGCCGGGACTGTAAGTCTTCCGTCTGCCGCCAGGGGCGGTTCCGGGCTATCCGAATATCTTCTGGCGCGCGGCCTCAGAGATCGCCGCTACAGCAGGGTTCTTGATTTTCCTTTCCACTGAAATGGCATAGAACCGGGAGCGGACGGCGCTGGTGCGCCCGATCATCCCGAAACCGTACTGTCGCATTTCTGCGTCGAGAACGGAGGGGGCGGCGAAGGCGCCGTGTCCGGCCTCGGCAAAAGTCCGGAGCAGTGAAAAGTCATCAAACTCGCCGACGACGAGGGGACGCACCTGCTGCTGATTGAACCATTGTTCGAGGTTGACTCGCAGGGAACTGTCTCCAGTGGGAAGAAGGAAGGGAATTCCATCCAGGGTGTGGGGAAATCGGCGCCGCAGCCTGGCCGCATTTTTGCGCTTTTCGTAGAAGGCCACGTCACACTCGCCGAGCAGATGATTAAACGCGCGCACCTTGACCTGCGGTCCGACGGGCGTGTCGGCAAGAACCACATCCAGATCGTTTACGGCAAGCTCTGCCAGCAGGCGGTCAATCCGATGTTCGTGGCAGATGATGCGGACGGAGCCGGGGAGTTGAAGGGCAGGATTGATCAGGTGATAGGCGATCCACTTCGGGAGGGGATCGGCCACGCCCACGCGCAGCCGCAGAGGATGGCCGGTGGGATGGCCTTGAAGCGTTTCCTTCAGTTCCCGCCCCAGTGAGAAGATTTCTTCAGCATAACGGAAGGCCATGCTGCCTGCCTCGGTCAAAACGAGCCGGCGGCCGGAGCGCGTGAAGAGCTTTTCGCCGAGCTGATCCTCAAGGCGGGAGATCTGGGAGCTGATCGTGGGGGGGGACAGCAGGAGCTCCTCCGACGCTCTGGCAATACTGCCCGTCCGTGCGACCGTCCAGAAATAAAGCAGGTGGTGATAATTGATCCATTCCATAGGACTATTATAGATAGGAAAAATCTATCAATTACATCGAAACTTTCTACTTTTCTAAGTGAAGAGGTCTTGGTACAAGTGTCTATGTGCGGCGCACTGCAACCCATGGGGCAAACTTCAACATGGAGGACAGATTTATGTGGCTGACACTTGGCAAGATCGGTTGGGGCGCGATCGGAACCCTGTTTCTGATGACTCCTCTTTTTGCTTCCAGTTCGAAGGAGGCAGTGAGGACCGATAACGCACCCACTTACAACTGGGCATACACGGAGGAAGCTTCCCGGCTCCTCCAGGATATCCGGACGCTTTCGGCTCAGGCGGCTGAGAGCGCCGAACACTTGAATTCCGCCTCGCGGAGGAATTCGCTCGACTGGAGAAGCCATGCGCTGTACCTCACCGAGATCAGCGCACACATCAACACCATGGGCGCGAAGCTTGACCGCCTGCAGGAGATTCACGGCATGATTGCGCCGTGGCAACAGAAAGCTGTGGAGCGGGTCACGCCGAAGGCTGCGGCCCTGGCTGCCCACACTGAAGAGGCCATTGCTCACTTGAACGAAAATCAGGGCAGTCTGTGGCTGCCGCATTACACCAACCGCGTCAACGCCATGTCGGAGCACGGCGAGGAGATCAACAGGACGGTCAGCATGTTCCTGGACTATGGGAAATCCTCTGACCGGCTGAAGGGGCTTGAAAACCAGATCGAGTTCGCCGGGGCGTAAGCGGGATTTCAGCGGGGACCACATCGCAAGGTCCTGGCTGTGGAGCCAGGCACCGACCTGAGGGGAACTCCCGGGCGGAAATTGAAGGTCTGAGGACGATCCGTCGATAAGGTGGGGATGTGGTTCCCGTGATTTTTACTTGATCAGCACAACCGGTTTGAATGCCGGGAGATGGAAAGCCTTTCCTGGCTCCTTTAATGACTCTGCCAGGACC
>JBAUWE010000279.1:0-8487 GCA_049583595.1 Terriglobia bacterium | reverse complement strand
GTCCAGGTATCACCAGCCGTGCGCTGCGGATACTCGCCTGGGCAGTAACGCTTGGCCCGCTCCATGACCAGGCCCCGCCAGCCAGGTGGAGCGTGAAGGACCCGATGCCTGCAGCCTCCAACGGACTCTTCCCAAGAATCCCCAACGCGCGCCCGAAATGCACGAGCCTTCCCAGATTCACAGCCTGGGAGGAAAACGTCAATTCGTAGGTGGGGTGGACCGTTGTGTGCCCCCTGCTCTTTCGGGGCGAAATATGCCGGAGAGTCCCTTGCGCCACAACCTCGACACCTGGAGCCAGTGCTACCTTCGCAGGTGCCAACCGGACGCCTGACCCCGTGATGCGAATCGCCACGTCAGAAACCGGGAATGTCCCTGAAGGAGTGTCCAGCCGGACTCCATGTGCATTCAGGAAACCACCATACCGCTTCCCTCGCCAAAAACCCCGGACTGAAATCATCCCGTTGAGGCGCCCGTTGATGTCCCAGGCAACCCGACTTCCCAGGACTCTCGCGGCGAGTCTCTGCAGGTCCCCCAATCGGGAACGCTCAAAAGCCACGACCAGGTCAAGATCCGGCCGGGAGGTCACCTGTGCAATCGAACCTTCGAGGTGGACCTGCGAATTTGCAAAAGCCAGGTCCATGCCTTTGATCGTTAAATTCTCTTTGTCACGATCGAGCCGGCCGCGGAAGCGCAGTTCGCAAGGAAGGTCATTCGACGAGGGCAACTGCTCCCAGCGATGCAACTGCCTCAACTGTGCGTCTCCTGAATACTCCATCTGCCGAAGAGTCCCACCCAGATGGATGGTACTGTTCATCAGGCCGTAAACTTCCGGATTCTGTCCTGTCAGAAGCGGAATCCAGTCGTAAAGTAACGCCCCCTGCATTCGAAGGGTCGCATCCAGCGTGTGCCCGGCAGTTCTTGCAGGGGACCAGCTTCCATCCAGCTCAACCAGCCCCGGTGTGGGAAATTCAAGGTCCGTGCGGACCGGTTCGCCCGCCAGTCGGAAATCAATCCGGTTTGATTCGTACTCGAAATCCATATGGGCGTGCGTGTCAATAATTGCAAAGGGTTTCTTGTTCTCCCCGATTTTAAAGTTAAGCCGCGCACCCCCAATCTCTACGGACACATTGGCAGGCGCCGGCGAGGATGAGCCGAGGCCGGACGATTGAACTTTAATCCCGCTCTGCAACAGCAGGTTTTCAATGTTCCACCTGCCCGCGGAGTTCCGGACGAGGTTGATGCTGGGGGCGGAAAGCCTGAGCGTTCCAAAATACAGGCGCGAGCTCCAGAGGCTTCGCCATTGAAGGTCGCAATCGATGTGGCCGACACGGACGAACGGCTCCAGGCCAAAGGCTGGATCTTCGTCGACCACTACGTTGTCAACGGTGAATCCCAGGTGAGGAAAGAAGTGAAGGGCTATATGGCCGAGGGACACTTTCCGGCGCAGCGAACGTTCGAGGCCGGCTTTCAAAAGAGGACGGTAACGGCCTGCGTTCAGGAAGCGCGGCACCACCCAGGCTGCCGCTATGAGCAGCGCCAGCACGACTGCCGCATTTCTAAGATATCTGCGACTGGTTTGACTCATCAGTGCACAAGCTTGAATGTTCTGTTCCAGCGCGTCCGGGTGAAGAAATGGATAAAAAGTTTGCCCATCTGCCTGAGCCGGTCACCCAATGAGTTCTGCTCGTACTGCCCCGGCGGAGTCTCATACGACCAATAGATGATCAGCGGCCGACCGGAAATCAGCTTGCGGGAGACAAAACCCCAGAAGCGGCTGTCGTAGCTCTCCTCGCGGTTGTCCCCCATAACAAAATAATCATTCGGGGGCACTACCAACTGGCCGTCCTTCACATAGTTTTGAAATTCCGCCCGCCAGGTCGCCGTTGCCCCTTGCGTCTCATCCCAGGTGACAGGGGGAAAATCATCCATGGGACGCAACTCATTAAGATGGCTGTGGCGTACGAAGGGCTCCTTCACGGCTGTCCCATTGACAAACACCTGCCGGTGGAAAACGCGGATGTGGTCGCCGGGAACACCGATCACTCTCTTGACGTAATGCTCGCCAGGTGCCTGGCCATCGTCCACATCGCTGGGAGCCTTGAAAACCACAATGTCGTCACGGTGGATTTGCCTGTAAGGAAGAAGCCGGGCCAGCGGACCGTGCGGGTATGCAAAAGTAAACTTGTTCACCAGAAGATGGTCGCCGATCAAAAGGGTGTTCTCCATCGAGCCGGTCGGTATCTTAAACGCCTGGACCACAAAAGTCGTCCCAAAAATCGCAAGGATCACGGTAACAACGAGCGATTCGAAAGTGTCACGGAATGACGATTTCTGGTAGTGTTCAGCCATCTGCCTCTGCCTTGGTTGCAAGGATTTCCAGTGCCTGTTTCGCGGCCTGCTGTTGAGCTGCCTTCTTGCTGCTTCCGCTGCCCCGGGCCAACACGCCGCCGCCTGCCATCACTTCCACCGTGAAGGTCTTCTGGTGTTCCCGCCCTTCTTCTCCAACCACACGGTAGCGGGCCGTCTGACGCTCTGCCTGGAGTTGCTCCTGCAGCGCCCCTTTGTAGTTTGTCGCAAACAGGTCGTCAGCCCCGTCCGAAAGAGCGGGCGGCAGAATCACCTTTTCAACCAGCTTTCTCGCCGCTTCGAACCCCCCGTCACGGTAAACGGCGGCCAGCAGAGCTTCCAGGGCATCGGCAAGAATCCCGGGCTTCTTTCTGCCCCCACTCTTTTCCTCAGACTGACCCAGGCGCAAATACTCACCCAGGCCAAGTTCAGTCCCAACCCCGCTCAGGTGACTGGCAGCCACCAGACTGGAACGCGCAAGTGAAAGCTTCCCTTCATCGTAATCTGGAAATGCGTCAAGCAAACTCAATGTGACCGCAAAGTTCAGCACGGAATCGCCCAGAAACTCCATCAGTTCATTGTCGCGCGTGGGACGGGAAACTTCCTGGGCATAAGAGGAGTGGGTCAGCGCTTCGATCAGCAGGTCCTGGCTTCGGAACTTGTAACCGATACGCTTTTCCAGCCTGTTGAAGGAAGATTGCGCCATGCCTGGGTGATGCGCTTCAGCAAGTCCTGGCGCCCGGCTGGAACCGGGAACGCACACCAGATTGTGTTTTCTGGCCAGACAGCTCACCAATTCGACTTATGGTTTTGCGGCGGCCTTGGGCTGGGAGCTCTGAGCTTTCTTTAATTCCTGAATCTGTTGATTCGCAAGCTGCTCGATAATGGTTCCCGGAGCCAGCTGTCCAGCCTTGGAGAAGGCGGTAATCGCATCGTCAAATTTGCCTTCCCCTCTGTAGACTTCTCCCAGGCGGTAATAATCAGCAGGATTCGGGTTGTCCGAATTCGCGATGGCATCCTTGTAGTTCTGCTCTGCCTTGGCGAGTTCGTCCTGGTCCAGGCCTTCGAGCGCCATCCTGGAACGCTCCAGATGAATCATGCCCATGGAAGCATAAGCTCCGGCCGCAATCTGGTTTTTTCGCTTTTGATAGGCGTCAACCGATTCGTTAGACTGCTTTGGAAGCTGGTCGATTTCCTTGAGGGCCTTCTGCGCGTAATCTTGCGCCGTCCCAAGCCTTTTTGCTCTTTCGGCGTCGCTGACGTTCTTGAGCATTTGCGGCTGAGGAAGAACGCTGGACACCATGAGCAGACTGATCAGGTTATTGGGGTCAAGGTCCAGGCTCTTTTCCCCGTATTTCACAACATCGACCGCATCGTCTTTCTGCTGGTAGGCACTCGCCTCAAGGGCGTAAACATAGGTCAGGAGAGGGCTCTTGGGATATTTTGCCGTGAAGTCGTCAGCAGCCTTGATGATGGCGTCGGGATTCGTCGTGCTCTTGAGCTTGTTGTAAGCTTCGCCTTCTGCCGCGCTGACTTCCGCACTCCCAACTTTAGCCTTCTGCGAAGCGCGTGCCGAGGGAGTAAACTGCTTCATGTAGTTCACCAACTGCTCAGTAGCGCCCGCCTTGGTCAGGTTCTTCACAATGTCAGGTGTAAACTCAAAATCGGTTCCCCGTGCCTGGACCTCTTTCGCCACATTCTCCAGGTGCTTCCTGTTGTGCTTAATCAGCTTGATCAACTCTTTTTCGGCAAGCGGGGCCTCCACCGGAGCAGTGGACTTCGCAGCCGGTTGCGCTTTCTCCGCCTGTTGCGCAGCACGAGCCGGACGCCCATTCACCAGGACACTTCCGGCCAGAGTTAAGGTCCAAACGGCTCCAAGGCTGACAGCCTTCTTAATCCAAGACATAGTCCCTTCCCACCTTCATTCATTCTAAACGCATTAAATATAAGTCAGCGTACTAGAAGCTTTATTCCCTGTCAACAATAGAGAGCGCCCAGATACACACGCCAGCAGCAACCGTCTGTGGAGTGCGCAGGGGCTGCCCGTGTGTCATCCTTCCCCAGGAGAATCCTCTGATGAAATGCCCGCCAGATCCCCCAAAGTTGAGTCGAAGCGGCTCCGCAAGTACAATGTCACAGTATGCAAACACGGAAGCTCTTCGGCACAGACGGCATGCGGGGAGAAGCAGGCCGCTACCCGCTGGATCAGGAAACGGTTTTCAAGTTTGGGAAAGCGCTTGGCGGGCTGCTCGAAAAAATGAACGGCGCCGGCCAGCCGCAGGTCGTCCTCGGAGAAGACACGCGGGAATCCAGCCGCTGGATTTCCGGGACCCTCGCTGCCGGGATCAGGTCGACAGGAACCAAACTCTTCTACGCCGGCGTCATCACAACTCCCGGCGTGGCTTTTCTCACACGCCATCATGGATTCACCGCCGGCATCATGGTGTCCGCTTCTCATAATCCTTATTACGACAACGGCGTCAAAGTCTTCTCGAACTCCGGCCTCAAGCTTTCAGAAGTCCAGGAACTGGAGATCGAGCGGGCCATTGAGTGCGATCATTCTGGAGACGGACCTTATCCCCAGGAAGAACTTTCGGCCGTACCAGAGTTCCTTCAAGAATATGTCTCCTACCTTTGCGGCCTGCTCCCCGGCAGTCTGCAGCGGCCCGGCGTGCCTCTGGTTGCGGACTGCGCCAATGGGTCAGCGTCGCGGGTGGTTCCCCTGCTGTTCAAAGAGCTTGGCATCGAAGCCCGCATCTTCAACGCCGCTCCAGACGGCCGCAACATCAATTTCCATTGCGGTTCACTTTTCCCCGCCAACATGGCGAGTGAAGCGCAGGCTGCCAAAGCTCACCTCGGCATCGCCTTTGACGGCGACGCTGACCGGGCGATTTTCGCCACCCCTGACGGCCGCATCGCCGACGGCGATCACGTTCTCTACACTGTGGCCCCCTTTTACGAGCGGCAGCAGAACCTGAAAGGCCATACCGTCGTGGGGACTCTGATGACCAACCTGGGGCTGGAACATGCCCTTGCGCGAAGCGGTATCGCGCTCAGGCGCACAGCCGTGGGAGACCGGTATGTGCTGGAAGAGATGCTCCGCTGCGGCTACAACCTGGGCGGCGAGCCTTCCGGCCACATCATCTTTGCCGACCTTTCTCTGGTTGGCGACGGCATCATCACCCTTCTCCAGATCCTCCGCATTCTGGGCGAAAGCGGAGCGTCGTTCACCGAGGCCGTCAGCGAGCTGCAGCAATATCCGCAGGTCATTCGCAATGTTCCGGTCCGGGAAAAACAGCCGCTTGAGTCCATCCCTGAAGTTGCCCAAACCATCGAAGCCTGCACCCGGGAACTCGGAGACGCGGGACGAATCGTCGTGCGCTACTCCGGAACGGAACGGCTGGCGCGCGTGATGGTTGAGGCCAAAGACGCGCCCACGGTGGAACACTATGCCGGGCTCATCACAAAGGCCATCGAATCCACAATCGGCTCAGCTTGAGAACACTGAGGCCGTCAAATTCCTCGATGGGTTCAACAGGCCGCGCGTCCTGTAGCTGCGCATTTTTTCAGGTGGCAATAGGCCCTGATCCAAGCTATAAAGTTAAAAGCAACTCCCTGCTGAGATTTACCGTCGAACCACCAGGTTTCAGACAACCCAGGCAGGAGGTTATCAAGACATGAAATCCTACCGGCTTTTTCTGATCAGCTTCTTCTTTCTGGCTTTCTGGCAACCCCTGGCCGCGCAGGACGCAACCCGGGCGGAAAAGCCGCTGCAGCCCCTTGCCACCGTCACCGTTCCGGCAGAGACTCATATCCCCGTATCGCTTGAAAACGCCATCAACTCCAAAACCGCCTATCCCGGCCAGTCCATCTATTGCCAGACCATTTTCCCCATCACGGTAGACAACCGTATCGTGATTCCGGTGGGCAGCTACGTGAAGGGAGAAGTCACCCAGGTGGTCAAGCCCGGCCGGATCCGCGGCAAAGCCAAGCTGGGAATTCGATTCGATTCCCTGACGCTTCCCAACGGAGTGACGGAACCCCTGCGCGCTTCGCTCTCCTCTTTCGGGACCAGCGGCAAGGAGGGCTTTAACCGCAAGGAAGGAAAAATCGAAGGCCCGTCCACCAAGGGGAAAGATGCCGGCCGGGTAGCCCAGACCACCATCACCGGAGCTCAAGTCGGCACCCTGGCGGGCATCTCGGGCGGCCATACGCTCCGCGGCCTGGGGATTGGAAGCGCCGCCGGCGCCGCGGCGGGAGCCATCTGGGTGCTGGCCGGGCGTGGCAAGCAGATTTATCTTCCGCCGGGAACCAGCCTGGAACTTCAATTGGGAGCCCCGCTGCAGTTTGCGCCGGACCAGCTCGATTTCAGCGGCGATCCTCCGCCTGCTCCGGCTTTCAAGCGCGGACAGCCCCAGCGCGAAATGAAATCGAGGCGGGGACGCCGGCATGCCAGGTTTGGACCGGGGATCTTCAGAGTCCTGCGTCCGTTTTAGTTCTGAAGTTCCTCGCGGTGCGCCGCCGCAAAGAGAAACAGAGATCAGCCTCCCGCGTGCAGGGAATGCCCGCTTGCGTCCGCTTCCGGGAGTGAGAGGAGAACCTGTTCCGCCGCGTCCTTCTTAGGAGAAGACCAGCGACTGCCCGGTGATCTCAAACCTTTTACGGCAGCGCGGGTTCTGGCACTGCACAAAGTCGTCGCGCCGCAGCAGGTACGACCTGGCTTTCGCAAACTTCGCCCGGTCACGCTCGTCGGCGTGCCCTCGCAGGGTTTTCCTCTTCGTCCGCTCAAGCCAGCGGACCTGGTAAGTGGCCGTTTGTCGGCAGTGGTGGCAGGAAAGATTGGCCGGTTTTGATACTTCTTTTTCGTCGAAAAAGTCTCGCTCTTCCATAGTCCACACATTCTAGCGTGATTCCTCAATTATTGCAGGTTGTTTCCTCAGGAATTTCGGCCCCAGCCAGAGCAGGGCCACCACGTCGATCAGGAAATGCGCCGTCATGGACGGATAGAGCGAACCCATCTGGACTACCGGCCAGGCCAGCAACGCCCCCAGCAGGCCGGCCCGGACCATTCCGTTCAGGCCCTGGTAGGAGTGGGCCAGGCCGAAGGCGACTGACGATACCGCCACGCCCCACGCAGCCGAATGAAACCAGGCCGAGGCCTCAGCCAGCAGAAACCCGCGGTAAAGAAACTCTTCGCACAGGCCCGCCGTGGGCGCCAGGCCCAGAAACGCCCACCATCTTTCCCGCCTCGTCTGCGGCATCAGTACCCGCACCATCTCAGGCTCTTCCGGCCACCAACCACGCTGCTCCAGCAACAGCACCAACCCCAGCCCGGCCACCGACAGCACAACCAGCAGGAGGGTCCAGTTGAGGAAGCCGAAGCCCGAAACCGGAGTCAGGCCCACCGTCAGCCCATCCGGCCATGCAAAAAAAACCACCAGCGCGCCGACCGCCGCCAGCATCCACTGCGAAACCACCGCGGAAAAATAGAGAGCGGTTCTGGGAATTCCCTGCACCTGCTCCGGGCGCGCGCTGCGCCGTGAAAGCAACGGAACGCCCACAATAAGGAGCACTGAAAATCCAATCCGGATCGCGCTAGTGAGCATTGACATTTCCTTCAGCAAAGGGACGCGGGTGCGAGGGGGCTAGTGTCTCATCCGCCGGACGGCACGTCAACCGTCAAGGGCAGGATGATCATATTCCGGCGAGGGGTTGCGCCATGGGAGGTTTCCCTGTCGCAGGGCTGGCCCTCAGGCGGGATATCTTTCACCCAAACTCTTTCTGTCACGTGTTCGGGTTCGCCATTTAGACTTCTTTTATTTTCAACAACATCGGTAGCTTTGTTTTTAGCTTTGTTTTTTCCACAGCTACGTGTTTTCAACAACTTCTCCGCTTTGTTTTCCGGTTTGTTCAGCTTTGTTTTTGGTGGCCGATCATTTGTTTTCAGTAACTTCTCCGCTTTGTTTTTTAAAATACCAATTTTTTTTGTCCCACAATTGTAATGCCAAACTTTCCGGACTATTGTTTTCAACTGATTGCGGCCTTATACACAGTCCACCCAGACTGCTTACTATTACGACTACATCCGGCCACCACCAGCATAAAGGCTATCATGCTAGCCGACACGTGTCAAGTAAAATC
>JBAUWE010000278.1:0-4267 GCA_049583595.1 Terriglobia bacterium | reverse complement strand
CCAGCCCGGCTACACGTGCTCCTTGCTTCTCAAGCGCCGCTGGGCGTGGTGTTCCGGCGCGGCCCGGCGAACGCTGTCTGCACCCTGGGATGGAATCGCGACACCGACCGATTCGAGCTCGGCCAGTGGTTTCGGGGGCGCATCTATGAGCGTCGCGCAGACCTCTCACCGGACGGCCGCCACCTGATTTATTTCGCCCGGGGCGGACGTCGCCACCAGGAGACCAAAGGCACCTGGACGGCGGTTTCGCGCGCCCCGTGGCTTCACGCCATCACCCTTTATGGCAAGGGCGACTGCTGGCAGGGCGGAGGATTGTTTACCTCCAACCGCACGTTCTGGTTGAATGGATGCCATTTTGTGGTGAGAGAAAGCCCTGAAGTCGCTGAAGATGATCAATGCCAGCCCGAGGGGTCTTTCGGCGCCGAATGCCCCAGCGTCTATTACCGCCGCCTGCTGCGCGACGGCTGGACACTCGAGATGAAGGCGGGACCCGGCCGCGTGGCGCCCTGTACCGTCTTTACGAAGCCGTTGCCCCATGGTTGGATTCTGCGCAAATATGCCTACGCTGACATCAGGCATCCCGAAGGCACCGCGGTGTACTGGGATGAACACGAATTGGAGCACCCCAAACGCAAAGCGTTGCTTGCACTTCCCAAGTGGGAGTGGGCGGAACGCGACGGTCGTGCGCTGGTTTGGGCGGAAAAGGGCATTTTGTCTCGCGCCGCCATCAATCCTTCCGGCCCGGCTTCCGCAAAAGCTCTCTACGACTTCAATCCGATGAGTTTTGAGGCTCGCCAGGCGCCTTATTGATTGGCAGCGCCATTGCGGCGTTAAGGCCGGCGTCCATGGCCAATTGTTTTGTAACCGAGGGTTCGTTCTCGCGTAACGGCGAGTCTACATCGCCAGGGCCGGGTTCCGATGGCGGCGTAAAATCCCCCTCACCCGCCGTCGTACCTCCGGCACCCTATCCCCAAGGGAGAGGGCGATATTATTTGAAGGCTGACGCGCCCACCGTCTCTCCATGGTAGAGGGATTATTCTTGGGCAGGCTGGCGTTCCGCGGACGGCACACGCGTCGCGCCTTTTGCGATGTGTGCGGACAGGGTGGCGGGTGGGGCAGACATTTGTACCTAAATGCCTGCGATCAGCGAAGCGGAGACAAACCCACGGCATAGGGGCGATGCCGTGGCTATCGGCTGGCAAACGGCGAGGTCCGAACCACCCCGCCCAACAGGGAAATTCCGGTGAAGAGGATTTCCGGGGAGTGTGCTTTCGTGGATGAATCCATCAACCTCCGCTATGTGGTTTTCCTGGCCGCAACGGCGGCGATGGGAGGCCTGCTATTTGGGTTCGACATCGCCATCATCACGGGCGCCGGCCCCTTCATGACCCAGGCATTCAATCTAGGGGACCTCGGTCTCGGCTGGGCGTTCAGTTCGTTGTTGTTCGGCTGTGTCCTCGGGTCCGCATTCGCCGGCAAACTCGCGGACCGCTACGGGCGTAGGCGGCTGCTGATTTTCGTCGCCCTGCTGTTTGCTTCCACGTCGGTGGCGGCGGGGCTGGCGGGCAGCTTTAACGGTTTTGTCGCGGCCCGATTTATCGGCGGCCTGGCGGTGGGCGGGGTTTCTCTGATCTCCCCCATGTACGTGGCGGAAGTCGCTCCGCCTTCCATCCGCGGGCGGCTGGGAACCTTGTACCAGATGTCCATCGTTACGGGCATCATCGTCTCCTACGGCATCAATTATCTATTGCGCGACGCCGGCGCCAACAACTGGCGGTGGATGTTCTTGACCGGAGTCGTGCCCTCCGCGGTGTTTCTGCTGTTCGTTGCGCTGGCCCCGGAAACTCCTCGCTACCTGGCCATGGCGGGCAAACCGCAGGAGGCACTGAAGGTACTCGAGCGCATTACCGACCCCCAAACCGCCCGGTCCGAGCTCAGCGGGATAACAGCCAGCCTGCATAACCGGGCGCAATCCTGGCGGGGACTCTCCAGGCCCGGGGTCCGCCGCGCCCTGGTGGCCAGCGCCGGCCTGGCGATTCTGGTCCAGGTCTCGGGCATCAATACCATCATCGACTACGCGCCCGCCATCTTTCAGTCGGCCGGCTGGAAAATCAATGCGGCATTGGCCTCAACATTTGTGGTGGGCGTAACTGAGTTTTTGTTCACCCTGGTCTCGCTCTGGGCCATTGACCGCTACGGCCGCAAGCCGCTCTACATCACAGGGTCGATCGGCATGGCGCTCTCTCTCCTGGGTTTATTCGTGACGGTGATCGAGGGCCGCTTTCAGGGGCCCATTGTTCTCGCACTCATCCTGGCGTACCTGGCTTTCTTTTCCGCCTGCATCGGGCCGGTGTTCTGGACGCTGGTGCCGGAGATTTTTCCCAATGATGTCCGCGGCATCGCCATGACCGTCCCGGTGCTGATTCAATGGGTAGCCAACGCCATCGTGGTGCTGCTTTTCCCTTATGCCTTTCACGTGCTGGGCAAGGGGTTCACATTCACCTTTCTCATGCTCATGTCACTGGCGCAGGCGGCCTTCACCTGGCGCTTCGTGCCGGAAACCAGGAATAAGCGGCTGGAGGAAATCGAAGCCTATTGGACCTCTTTCAAACAGCCGCTCTGAGCGGGAGGCCTGGTCTATCATAGAGACCCGGTCGTAATCACAGAAGGGGAGTCCGCAGCGACCAGATTTTCACAAGGAGAATCCCTCATGGCAAAGGTGAACCGGCGCACCGTGGACCTGAGCGGCTATCCCGACCTGGTGGTCATCTATCTGGGGATGCGCGTGAATGCGCTGACGGGGATCAAGACGCTGCTGGGCTTCGGGCCGAAAATTGCAGCCTCCGTCGACGCTCAACCGGATGGCCTGCTGCAGCATGAGAATTTCATTTTTTCCCTGTTTCCCCCTCACACCGGAATGCGGCAATATTGGCGCGACTTTGAATCGCTGGAAGCCTGGTCGCGCTCCGAACCCCACCGCGCGTGGTGGAAGAGTTTTCTGCGCGATTCCGGCGGGACGGGATTCTGGCACGAAACCTATTTTATGCGCGGCGGCCTGGAGGCCGTCTACGATGACGTGCGCGCGCCTGTGGGCCTGCTGAAGTTTGCTCCTTCGCATGAAGCCCGCGGCCCCATGTTTTCAGCCCGGCAGCGCGCCGGGCTGGACGGCAGCGCAATCTCCGGCCCTCCGGTCTCAGAATCTGACCTCGACTCCAACATGGGATGAGCGGACCGAAGATTCGTATACATCGCAAGAGGCACCACGGATGTGCGGCCCCCGGAGTGATAGGCAATCGGACGGGGACTCTCCAGACAAAATGGGAGGAAGACGAGATGGGTGATGCATCAAGAATGATCGGGTTTATTGTCATCGCGACCCTCTACCTGACAGTTGGTTTTCTGGCAGCAGCCGGCTCCATCTACATATCCCGAAAACTCTTCAAGCCGAAGGCGGAGCAGACCTTCTATGGGCTGTTTCTAATTGCGATTGCGGGATTCTATCTGGCTTTCACCGCCTACTTTGGAGCTGAAGCCGCCTGGCGGCTGGAATGGGCGGGCGTGCTGGCGTTTGCAGCAATGGGTGTGGCAGGCACTCGATTGCCGATTGCCTTGATAGTCGGCTATCCGCTGCATGGAGCCTGGGACTTGTTGCATGAGCTCCACACGCACGGAACTCCGCTCGTATTCGGGCCGGATCAGTTGACGGCGATCCCGCTCGCGTACGGCATCTTTTGCCTGGCTTATGACTTGTCGATAGCAGCGTATTTCTACACAGACCGCAAGAAGGGGTTCTCGTAAGAATCCGCAGGATGTATCGGCAGCGACGGAACTTTGCAGCGGGGTTTTGCGGGTTGAACACCTGCGATCTCGTGGCATGAATGCAATGCGATGGCAGGCGATTCGCATCCATCGCCAGAGACGCGATGGGTGCGTGGCCTGCTAAATCCCGGAATCATCTCATCCTGATGCCCTGGACTTTTTTCGGCGAAGGATGGTGTCGATTTCACAGCCCACCAGAATGGCGATGCCGGCCAGATAGAGCCACAGCATCAGGACGATCACGGCACCGAGGCTGCCGTAGGTGGATCGATAGTTCCCACCGAACATTGCCATATAGAACTGGAATCCGATCGAGACGAGCGCGATAAGAACAGCAGCGGTGACATTCCCCGCTGAAATAAAATGGAATTTATCGTTCACATCGGGTCCGAAACGATAGATCAAGGCCAGGCCCAGCAACAACGAGATGCCGATGATGATCCAACGC
>JBAUWE010000277.1:0-26586 GCA_049583595.1 Terriglobia bacterium | reverse complement strand
CCCGGTCTGCGACGAGGGCGGCGAGTGCCACCTGCAGGATATGACGGTGATGAGCGGCCACACTTACCGTCGGACGCCCTATCTCAAACGCACCTTCCGCAATCAGTATCTGGGTCCGCTGATCAATCATGAAATGAACCGCTGCATTCAGTGTTACCGCTGTGTGCGCTATTACCACGAGTACGCCGGTGGAACAGATCTGGCGGCTTTCGCCTCGAGGAATATCACCTATTTCGGCCGGCAGGAAGACGGAATACTGGAAAGCGAATTTGCGGGCAACCTGGTTGAAATCTGCCCGACGGGCGTTTTTACCGACAAGACGCTGAAGCAGCATTATGCGCGCAAGTGGGACCTGCAGATGGCTCCTTCGGTGTGCGTCCACTGCGGCCTGGGATGCAGCACTTCTGCCGGCGAGCGTTACGGAACGCTGCGGCGCATTCTCAACCGTTACAACGGCGAGGTGAACGGCTATTTCCTGTGCGACCGCGGCCGCTTCGGCTACGAATTTGTCAACAGCGAGCAGAGGGTGCGCGAGACGCTTTCCCGCCAGGACGGCAAGCTGAAAACGGTTCCGAAGGAGAAAGCGGTTGAGCAGTTGGGCGACATCCTGAAGGGCAACAGCAAGGTGATTGGAATCGGGTCGCCGCGCGCCTCGCTCGAATCCAACTTCGCGCTGCGGAGCCTGGTGGGGCCGGACCGCTTCTTTAACGGCATGTCCGATGAATCCTCCCATCTGGTTTCCTTGATGTCGGAGATTCTGCGGCAGGGGCCGGCGCGGTCGCCGTCGCTCCGCGAGATTGAATATTCTGACGCGGTCTTTGTTCTGGGTGAAGACGTCAACAACACGGCCCCCAGGGTGGCTCTGGCGCTGAGGCAGTCGGTGCGGCAGCAGCCGATGGAAACAACCGACAAGATGAAAATTCCCCGCTGGCTGGACCACGCGGTTCGCGAGGCTGTCCAGAATGAAACGGGGCCGCTGTTTGTCGCCACGCCCAACGCCACCCGCCTCGATGACGTCGCGACCGAGACTTATCGGGCGGCTCCGGACGACATCGCGCGCCTGGGCTTTGCTGTGGCCCACGCGCTCGATTCTGAAGCCCCGGCGGTGCCCGATCTCTCCGACGATGTTCGCCGGATGGCCGAGCGCATCGCCCAGGCCCTGAAGTCTGCGAAGCGCCCCCTGGTGGTTTCAGGGTCCAGTCTCGCCAGTGAGGCGGTGATTCACTCAGCTGCGAACGTGGCCAGGGCGCTGTCAAAGGACAGCAAGACGGCCGCATTGAGTTTTGCGATGCCGGAAGCGAACAGCCTTGGACTGGCGCTTGTGGGCGGCGGCAGCCTGAGCGCGGCCTTCAAGGTGGTTGAGGAAGGGAAAGCGGACACCGTCATTATCCTTGAAAACGATCTATACCGCCGGGCGCCGGTCGCGGCCGTGGACAACCTGATGCAGGCGGTCCGGCACATGATTGTTCTGGACCACCTCATGACGCCGACCGCCTCCAAGGCGGAATTCGTGCTGCCGGCGGGCGCATTCGCCGAATCCGACGGAACCTTTGTGAACAACGAAGGGCGCGCACAGCGGTTCTTTCAGGCGTACGTTCCCAAAGACGATATCCAGGAGAGCTGGCGCTGGCTGGTGGATCTCCTGAAGGCCGCCGGACACGCCGAAGCGGGTTCCTGGAATTTGCTGGACGATCTGGTTTCCGCCACGGCGGGCGCCGTGCCTGCACTTGAAAAGATCACTGGGGCGGCGCCTTCTGCAAAATTCCGTGTGCTGAATGAAAAGGTCCCGCGCTCTCCGCACCGCTACAGCGGCCGGACAGCCATGCTGGCCAACATCAAAGTCAGCGAGCCGAAGCCGCCGCAGGATCCCGATTCCGCGCTGGCGTTTTCCATGGAGGGCGCCCCGACGCAGCCGCCGGGTGCTCTGACGCCGTTCTTCTGGTCGCCCGGGTGGAATTCCATTCAGTCGGTGAACAAGTTCCAGAGTGAGATCAACGGCGCCCTTCGCGGTGGCGACCCCGGTGTGCGGCTGATTGAGCCGCCGCAAACGGGCAGCGGCCTGTATTTCACAGCGCCGCAGCGGCCCTTCGAGGCGCGGCCGGACGAATGGCTGCTGGTGCCGCTCTATCATGTTTTTGGCTCCGAGGAATTGAGCGGCCAGTCGCCGGCGGTTGCGCAACTGGCGCCCAAACCCTACGTTGCGCTCAGCGCCGCGGATGCTGAGCGATTGCAGGTGCAGGAAGGCGCCCAGGTTGAAGTGAACCTGGCCGGAACCGCGCAGAAGCTTCCGGTGGTGGTCCAGCCTGATCTACCGAAGGGAATCGCCGGAATTCCGGCGGGTCTGGTTCCAGTGGAAGGCGCCGGGCTGCCCGCCTGGAGCAGAGTTTCACGATCATGAACGCGACGCTCTATTACATCATCGTAGTTTTCGTTGTCCTCATGGTTCCTCTGAACCTGGCGGCGATCCTCATCTGGCTGGAGCGGCGGCTTCTGGCCCTCTGGCAGGACCGCTACGGTCCGAACCGCGTGGGGCCGTTCGGGCTGCTTCAATCCGTTGCCGATATGGTCAAGATTTTCTTCAAGGAGGACTGGGTCCCTCCCTTCGCGGACAAGGCGGTGTTTGTGCTGGCGCCCGCGATCATCATGGTGACCGTCCTGCTGACGTTCGCGGTGATTCCATTTGCGCCGTCGTTTGTGGTGGCCAACCTGAATATCGGCGTGCTCTTCTTCCTGGGCCTGTCGTCGCTGGGAGTCTACAGCGTGGTGCTCGCGGGCTGGTCATCCGCCAGCAAGTATTCGCTGCTGGGAGGGCTGCGCGCCTCGGCGCAGATGCTGAGCTACGAGGTGTTCATGGGACTGGCCATGATGGGAACGGTGATCATGGCCGGCTCATTCAACCTTTCGGACATTGTTGAAGCGCAGCGGCACGTCTGGTTCGTCATACCGCAGTTTCTGGGCTTTGTACTTTTCTTCATCGCCGGCATTGCGGAAACCCGCCGCCTGCCGTTCGACCTGCCGGAGGCGGAAAGCGAACTGGTGGCCGGGTTCCATTCGGAATATTCCGGCATGAAGTTCGGCATGTTTTTTGTCGGCGAGTACATGGGGGTCATTCTGATCTCCTGCATGATCACGCTGCTGTACCTGGGCGGCTGGATGGGACCCTGGCTTCCCGCCGGCGTCTGGTTTGCCATAAAAGTTTTTCTGCTGATCTGTTTTTTTATTCTGCTGCGCGCGGCGTCGCCCCGTCCCCGGTTTGACCAGTTGATGTCCTGGGGATGGAAGATCATGTTGCCGCTGGCCCTGGTGAATCTGCTGGTGACGGGAGCGCTGGTGCTGGCCTTCAAATAAGAGGGCAGCGACTGCTTGATGGAGTTTGGAGTTAATCAATGCTGAGTTTACTCAGATCGCTTTGGAATGTTTTCCTGCATATGTTCCAGCCGCGGGTGACCGTCCAGTACCCTGAGCAGAAGCCTTATCTTCCTCCCCGCCACAAGGGACGCATCATTTTGAGCCGCGACCCTGACGGGGGCGAGCGCTGTGTTGCCTGTCACCTCTGTGCTGTGGCTTGCCCGGTGGATTGCATCGCCTTGCAGGCAACCGAAGACGAAAACGGGCGCCGCTATCCGGAGTTTTTCCGGATCAATTTCTCGCGATGCATCTTCTGCGGTTACTGTGAGGAGGCCTGCCCGACTTACGCCATCCAGTTGACCCCGGATTTCGAGATGGGTGAGTACAACCGGCAGAACCTGGTTTATGAGAAAGAGGATCTGTTGATCAACGGTGAAGGCAAGTATCACGGCTATAATTTCTGGCGGGTTGCGGGTGTCAAGATTGGCGGGAAAGACAAGGGAGAAGCGGAAAGAGAGGCCCCGCCGGTGGACCTGCGCAGCCTGATGCCCTGAGACCAAGGTTATGGAAGTTGTTTTCTACATTTCGGCCATTGTAGCCATCGCCTCGACGATTCTGGCCATCACGCGCCTGAGCGCCGTGCACGCGCTGCTCTACCTGATTGTTTCACTGCTGTCAGTGGCGATCGTCTTTTTTGTTATCGGCGCCCCCTTTATTGCCGCGCTGGAGGTCATTATCTATGCCGGGGCCATCATGGTGCTTTTCGTGTTTGTGGTCATGATGCTGAACCTGGGCAAGAAGTCCACGGAAACGGAGCGGCAGTGGCAGCGGGGTGGCATGTGGGTTGGCCCCTCGATCCTGGCGGCGATCCTGATTGCTGAAGTCGCTTACCTGCTTTCGAGCCCTGCCACCGCGGTTTACGGTTCCACGGTGATGGAGCCGAAGCAGTTGGGGATCGTTCTTTTTGGGCCCTATCTGATTGGAGTGGAATTGGCGTCGATGTTGCTGCTCGGGGCCCTGGTGGGAGCGTACCACCTGGGCCGGCGTACACCGGAGAAAACGGAGAAGTAGAATGGCATCCGTACCCATGCATCAGGGACTGCTTCTGGCGGGCATCTTGTTCGCGCTGGGACTCGTGGGACTGCTGGCGCGGCGGAATTTGATCTTCATGCTGATGTCGCTGGAGATCATGCTGAACGCCGCCGGCCTGGCGTTTGTGGTGGCCGGCGCCCGATGGGGCCAGGCGGACGGGCAGATTGTGTTCCTGTTTGTTTTGACCATGGGGGCCGCTGAAGTCTCGGTGGGTCTTGCCCTGGTTCTCAGGATCTACCACAAGTTTAAGACGCTGGATTCTGATGCGGTCAGTGAGATGAGAGGATAACGTGTTCCACCTGTTGTGGTTGATTCCCGCGTTCCCTGTTGCCGGCTTTTTGATTCTGGCAACTCTGGGGAAACGTATGCCCCGGAAGCTGGTCCCGGTTTTTGGCGCGGGCTCGATCGGGTTGTCGGCCGTCGTGGCGATCCTCATCGCGATCAACTTCCTCACCTCTGCCCCGCAGGGCAACAGCTACACGCAGGTCCTTTGGACGTGGATGGATGTGGGAGGATTTCGGCCGCAGATTGCGTTCTATCTGGACGCGCTTTCGCTGGTGATGATTCTGGTCGTCACCTTCGTCGGCTTCCTCATTCACTTCTATTCAGCGGAGTTCATGGAGGAAGACGAAGGGTACAGCCGCTTCTTCGCCTACATGAATTTGTTTGTCGCCTCGATGTGCACGCTTCTGCTGGGCGCCAACCTTCTGCTCCTGTTCCTGGGGTGGGAGGGCGTGGGTCTGTGCAGTTATCTGCTGATTGGCTTCTGGTACAGAGAGCCGGCCAACGGCCTCGCGGCGCGCAAGGCCTTTATCGTGACGCGCGTCGGCGACACGGCCATGACCATCGGGCTCTTCCTCCTTTTTGCCCATCTTGGAACCCTCGATATTCAGGAACTCATGCACCGGGCGCTGATGCAATGGCCGGTGGGTTCAACCCTGCCGGTGGTGGCCGGGCTGTTGCTGCTGGGCGGCGCGGTAGGGAAATCGGCACAGCTTCCGCTGCAAACCTGGTTGCCGGACGCCATGGCCGGCCCGACACCGACCAGCGCGCTGATCCATGCCGCCACCATGGTGACCGCCGGCGTCTACCTGATCGCCCGGACCCATGTCCTGTTTTCCATCGCTCCTCAGGCGCAGCTTGCCGTCGCCATTGTGGGGGCTGCAACTTTGACTGTGGCGGGTTTCAGCGCCATTACGCAATCCGACATCAAGCGCGTGCTGGCCTATTCCACCGTCAGCCAGATCGGCTATATGTTTCTGGCGCTTGGCGTGGGAGCGTGGTCGGCGGCCATCTTCCACTTTATGACCCACGCGTTTTTCAAGGCGCTGCTCTTCCTTGGGGCCGGGGTTATCATTGAGTCGCTGCACCACGAACACAGCATTTTCAAGATGGGCGGCCTGCGCAAGGAGATGCCGGTGGCTTTCTGGACGTTTCTGGTTGCCGGCTGTTCATTGGCGGGCCTGCCGCTCATCACCGCCGGTTTTTACAGCAAGGGTCTGATCATCTGGGATACGTGGTCGTCCGCGCGGGGCAGCGGCGTCCTGTGGTTTGCCGCCGTTTTTGGAGTGCTGCTCACCTCGCTTTACACGTTCCGGTTGATCTTCCTGGTCTTCTTCGGTGAAATGAAAACAAAAGTCCACAAACGTCCCGGGTTCAGGATGATGATGCCCTGCGTGGTGCTGGGGGTCCTGTCGGTTGTGGGAGGGTTTGTGGATACGCCCGAGTTTCTGGGCAACATCCACTCCTTCACGGACTTTTTGCACAGCGCGCTGCCGCCCGTCACCGAAGGGCCTTTGCGAGGCATGTCCGAACTCGGGTCGGAAGGCCTGGTGACGCTGGAGTTCCTGATTGGCCTCTCTGTCGCCTACCTCTTCTATATCCGGAAGCGGGAGCTCGCGGAGGCCATCACAGCCCCGGCGATTGCGAAGGCGCTCCACCGGTTCTGGTACAGCGATTGGGGCATGGACTGGCTGTATGAGCGCGTCTTCGTCCGGCCGATCATGTGGATGGCCCGGGTCGATAAGAACGATTTCATCGATTATATTTACTCCGGGATAGCGCTGTTTACAGAGCTGCTTTACCACGGGGTGCGAAAAACGGAAACCGGCCGCATGCGCTGGTACGCGGCAGGGATCGCGGCGGGTTCCATCATCTTTCTGGCGATAGTGTTGTTCCTATGATTCTAGTCTGGCTCATTGTGATTTTGCTGGTGGCCGGCGTCCTTGCCGGATTGGCGGGGCGGGTCAGTACGCTCTGGCCGCGCGTGATTTCGCTGGTCGCGGTCGGCATCGACTTTGTGATCAGCCTGGCGCTGTGGTCGCAGAATTCCAGCTACGTCAAGCTGTTCCCGCAAAGCGACTGGTTTAAGCAGGTGGACTGGGCGTGGGTGCCGCAGTATGGAATCCATTTCCACCTGGCGATGGATGGGCTGAGCCTGTTGATGATTGTGCTCACCTTCCTGCTGGGCATCATGTCGGTGCTGGTTTCCTGGAAGGAAATTCAGGAGGGTGTCGGGTTCTTCCACTTCAACCTGATGTGGATCCTGGCCGGCATCGTGGGGGTCTTTCTTGCCGTCGACCTCTTCCTGTTTTACTTCATGTGGGAACTGATGCTGGTGCCCATGTTCTTCCTGATCGCCATCTGGGGGCACGAGCGCCGCATCTACGCCGCCGTCAAATTTTTCATCTTCACGCAGCTCAGCGGCCTGCTGATGCTGATCGCCATCCTGACGCTTTACTTCATCCACCACAGCACCACCGGCATCTATACCTTTGAGTACCACGACCTGTTGGGCACCGTCCTGACTCCCCACACCGCCATGCTGCTGATGCTGGGATTCTTTGTTGCTTTTGCCGTCAAGCTGCCCATGTTTCCGTTCCATCCCTGGCTGCCGGATGCGCACACGGAGGCGCCTACGGCAGGAAGTGTGATCCTGGCCGGCCTGCTGCTGAAGACCGGCGCGTACGGAATGATCCGCTTTGTGGTGCCCCTGTTTCCCGGCGCGGCGCACGATTTTGCCCCCGTTGCCATGCTGCTGGGAGTGATCGGCATTATCTACGGCGCCGTCCTGGCCTTTGGGCAGACCGACCTGAAGCGCCTGGTGGCTTACACCAGCGTCAGCCACCTGGGATTTGCGCTGATTGGAATTTTTGCCTGGAATGAGATCGCGCTCGAGGGAGTGTTGATTGTGATGATCGCCCACGGCATCAGCACCGGCGCCCTCTTCATGCTGGTCGGCGGATTGCAGGAGCGAACGCATACGCGCGAAATGGACCGCCTGCGTGGACTGTGGACCACGGTTCCGGTGATGAGCGGGACCGTCATGTTTTTTGCCATGGCTTCCATCGGCCTGCCCGGCCTGGGAGATTTTGTGGGAGAGTTCCTGGTTCTGCTGGGAACCTACCGGGTGAGCCTCGGCGTCACGATTGCGGCTGTGATTGGAATCCTGATCTCGACCCTCTATTCCCTGAAGGTTATCCAGCGCGCATTCCACGGGCCGAACACTCATGAATGGTCGCTGCCGGACCTTGGTAAACGCGAGCTGCTGATGATGATTCCGATGATGCTGATCCTTCTCTGGATCGGTCTCTATCCGCAGCCGCTCTTCAGAACCTTTAAGCCGGCGCTGCAGAAGTTGCAGCAATATGCCGCTCCCAAGCCCGTGGTCACCATGGTCCCGGGCGCGCGCCAGCTGTCGTATGACCGGAATGGCGTTCCTGGAATGAATCGGAGTGAGCCTTGAACGGTACTGATCTTATCGCGATACTTCCTCTCCTCGTCCTGACCGTGACTGCGGTTGTGGTGATGGTGGCGGTGTGTATTCGGCGCAACCACCTGGCGGCGGTGTGGCTGACCCTTCTGGGTCTGGCCGCCGCTTTCGCGTCGCTCTGGCCCGCGGCCTCGGTGGCGCCGAAGCAGGTGACGCCCCTGCTGGTCATCGACGGTTATGCGCTGTTCTATATGGGGCTCATCATCGCTGCGACGTTTGTGACCGTCATCCTTTCCTACGGCTACCTGGAAAACCAGGCGGGATACCGGGAAGAGCTTTACATCCTCATTCTCACGGCGGCGCTGGGATCTTCGGTTCTGGTTGCCAGCAATCACTTTGTGTCTTTCTTCCTGGGACTGGAGGTCCTGAGCGTTGCGCTCTACGCGATGAGCGCCTACCTCTGCGACCGCAAGCATCCGCTTGAGTCCGGAATCAAATATCTGGTGCTGGCCGCCGTCTCCGCCGCCTTCCTGCTGTTCGGGATGGCGCTGATCTACGCCCAACTCGGAACCCTCCAGTTCGGGCAGATTGCAGCCATGCTCATCAGCGGGGTCGCCTACGACAAGACCCTGATCTATCCCGGCCTGGCCCTGATGATCACCGGAATCGGATTCAAGCTTGCTGTCGTGCCCTTCCACATGTGGACGCCCGACATTTATGAAGGTGCCCCCGCGCCGGTCACCGCCTTCGTGGCTACCGTCTCCAAGGGCGGCATGGTGGCCCTGCTGCTGAGGTTCTTCTATGAGACGGGCGCTTACCACCTGCACAAGGTGTTCCTGGTATTCAGCATCATTGCTATCGCATCCATGATTGCCGGAAACCTGCTGGCCCTGCTGCAGGACAACGTCAAGCGCATCCTGGCCTATTCATCGATTGCGCACCTTGGCTATATCCTGGTGGCCTTCCTGGCTGGCGGCAACAGGGCGGCCGAGGCCGTTACGTTTTACCTGGTGGCTTACTTTGTCACCACGCTTGGTGCCTTCGGGGTGGTGAGCGTGCTTTCAAACGGCGAGCGCGACGCCGACTCCATCGAAGACTACGAAAGCCTCTTCTGGCGGCGGCCCGTGCTGGCCGGCATCTTCACTCTCATGCTGCTCTCGTTGGCTGGAATCCCGCTGACCGCGGGCTTTGTTGGAAAGTTCTTCCTGGTTGCCGTTGGAACTTCCGCGTCACTGTGGGGTTTGATCTTCGTTCTCATCGTCACCAGCGTCATCGGACTTTTTTACTACCTGCGCATCTTGGTGGCGCTGTATAAGTCTCCGTCTGAAACGGGCAAGGCGGCCGCGGCCACGCTGCCCTCGCTGTCGCGCTCCGGCAGCTATGCGCTTGCCGGGCTGAGTGTACTGCTGGTCTGGATTGGCGTCTACCCGGCGCCGTTCCTTGACGCCATTCAGCGCGCGGTTTTGACCCTGCGACTTTTCTGATTTCCCGCAAATTGTAATTTTTACCCACTGTGCCAGAATTGAACACAAATTGTCTGAAGGCTCCTGTGCTGCGGCTCAATTATTGATGTAAAGCACTTATTATCAATCACTTCCAAATTTCATATTTTGACCCTGTGGAAATCCCATACGTCCCATTTGGCGCGAAAATGGGCTAGATGATAGCCTAGTTTACAGGGCTACTTTCAGAAGGCCGCTCGGCCCCCGGAGGCTTCGCCGCCCCTCCACTTTAGCCCCCGAACAGGCACAGCGGGTTTGGGGTCTATTGCGGATCCCGGTGGGACCCTCACCTGAAAGCACCGTTCCACGGGTGTGATTTTCAATGTGCCAACCGCCAACAACAGGAAGTGTTTTTCTGCCATTTGGAGTTCGTCATGTGCAAATTCACGGTGTATAGTTGTCTCATTGTTTTGGCGGTGCTCCGTCCGGCCGAATGCGACGAACTATGGCTCAGCAACTACCCGAACACGTCACAGGATTCTCCCGCGCGTTGATGCGGATTCCAGTTCCCTGGGTGTTTGTCCTGGCGTACGTGGCGGGCGTGGGCCTGGAGGCGGTCTGTTTCCGCGGCCACTTTTTTCGCGCCACGCCCCTTCTCATTGAAATCGGCGCCGTCATCTTTCTGGCCGGGGCGGTGCTGGCTGCCTGGGGATGGCTGTTATTCCGCAAGGCAAAAACCACCCGGGTTCCCGGCCAGGCTTCCACCGCCATGGTCACCTGGGGACCGTACCGCTTCACGCGGAATCCGATGTATCTTGGCCTCGCGGTCGCCTATCTCGGCGAGGCCGGGATTCTCCGCCAGCTTTGGCCTGCGCTTCTCCTGCCGCTCGTTTTCGCCTATCTCAACTGGATTGTCATCCCGGTTGAAGAAGAAAAGTTGCGCGAGGTTTTTGGAACCCCCTACAAAGAATATCAATCCCGTGCTGGCCGCTGGTTGTGACAGCCTCCCGCGGAAACCAAAGCCAAGGGAAATTATGAATTCTGAAGGATGAAAGAAGGCAGTGGCGTGTGATGAGTGACCCCGCCGCCCCCTTCATAGATGCGCCACCCGCGAGAGTCAGGTAGCCGCGACGGCGTTTTCTCCGTCGCGGGGCGACAGGTGCAATGGTTCTAGAACCCGCGGCACAAATCCGGCGCCGTGGCACCACGCTTCATGCGGCTGCCTGAATTGAATTACCCCTGCCGCGGGCTCGTCGGGATGACAGTCCGTTAAATGGGAACGCCCAAGGGCCGTCCCAGACCAGCAATACTCTTCCCGTCTTTACATCGCCGACGATGGACATCTTCTTCACGTCAACCCCAGACCTTCGCAGTTCCTTCATGGCTTTCACTGCCTGGGAATGGCTATCGTAAATGGCAACCACCGAGTTTACTTCAGGCATGACTTGGACCCTCTCCTCGCCAGAAGGGTTTTGTCGCTTTTCCGTGTTGTCCCTATTGGCGAATTCTGGCTCGCCATCGATGCACGATCCAGAGAAGCACAACCCTTAGAAAAACTTAACCTGTCAAACTCGAGACGTCTGTTCAAAACCGCACATGCAGGTGTTCACAAACGGACACCATAGCAGGTAGCGCAGAGTTGTGCGCCGCAGCGCATGACTCTGAGACTCTATTCCTTTGGTCGTTAGGCCCCGTATCAGCTTACGCCCCTTATTATGGTAAATAATTCCACGGTTTGCAACCGTTCCCACAAGTACAACCCGCAGAGTTGGAAGACTACTCTGCGCTCAAAACAAAACATCAGGATTTTCCCCTTGACCCCGCCGCCCCCTCCATAGATGCGCCAGCCAGCGGGATCGATTATGAAGAGTCTTGTCGGCGAGGCCCCGTACCACGCGGTGCAGGGCGAGGTTCGCATGCCGGGATGCTCGGGGATGTGGCGCTGGTCTAACCATGACCGTGTATCTGATTGAGCTACCGGCCTCCCTTTGAAACAGAAAGGGGAGTCAGAAAAAGCCATCATGGTCCCCCAGGCGGGATCGAATAGATGTGTGGTGGAACCTGGCCACCGTTTCATGGCAAAAGAGAAACCAGGACCAACAAAACTTCCGCCAGCTTTTCTCTTGACGGAACCGACAACCTTATAGAAGCGCCACCCGCCCGAAGGGCCGTTCGGCCTCACCTCCGATCCTCTTTCTTTTGTCTTGACAATCGACATATTGTTTGTAATCTAGTAACGATAGCAGGGGCAACAACATTCAAGGGAACTCTTCACAAGCATTGGCCCATATATAAGGAACAGATGCTCAACTGATATCCACACGCTTTTTTCATGGCATTTTCTTCTCAACTCTAAAAAGGAGGGATATCATGGGTTTCAAAGACCTTTTGGACATCGTGACGAATCCGATGGCATCTCCGGCTCAAAAGCTGGAGGCAACAAACAAGATCATCTGGGAGTACCATCTGTGGCCATGGTTGATACGCTGGCTGAAGTACCACGATCTGCTTCGGACTCCCGTCCCTCACTTCCCGCATCCGCTGCCTGATCCAACACGCTTGTCGTTAGAAGATCTGTTGCCCATGATGCTTGCTCCATTCTTAGGCGACCCAAACCCCCAACCTAATATACCGCCAGAGCTTCGACTGCAGGCAACAACGAAATTCCGGGATGGAATACAAGGATTCGTGGCGGAATTAGATAAGGAGGTCGACGCGCTCCAAAAACGCGCCAAGGTGAAAAGCTGAGTGTTTGAAGGCCAGATCGGCAGATGGCTCAGATTCTCGACATGCAGTGTCTGTGAGCTCCCGAAGCGAACATGTGGCGCCGGCCTGAAGGCCGGCGCTACAAAAGCCTGGCGGGTGGCGCCCCGATGGATCGGGACGTTCATTGAAGCTGAGATGGGTTAGAATGGCGCGATGTGGCGGATGCATGGGCGGCCATCCCGTTCGCTTCGCTCAGGGCGGGCCTGGCCACGGCTTTTCGCGGGCAGGATGCGCGTGCGGCGCATGATCGCCGGCAAAGGAGAAATCAGATTGTGGAACCGAAATTCACCATCCTCACATTAGGCGTGGACGACCTGGAGAGGTCGCTGAAATTCTATCGTGACGGCATGGGTCTTGCGACCAAAGGGATTGTGGGGAAAGAGTTCCCGCACGGCGCCGTGGTCTTCTTCGATCTCGAGGGAGGGATGAAGCTCGCTCTCTATCCGCGCGCCGACCTTGCCCGCGATGCAGAGATTCCCGGCGCTCCGCCGAGCCCCACCGAATTCAGCATCGGTTACCTCGCCGGCAGCCCGGAGCAGGTGGACGCCATCATGGAACAGGCCAGGCGGGCCGGCGCCAAGATCGTCAAGGTTGCTCAGAAAGCATTCTGGGGCGGCTATCACGGCTATTTCCAGGACCCCGACGGCCACTTGTGGGAAATCGCCTGGAACCCCAGCCTGTAATTTCCCGCGGCTGGCGCATACCCCGCGCTTTTTGCGATGTGTGCGGATTCAGAGGGTTCCATCAGGCGGTGCCAGGCATCTCCGAGGGAAGAGGGTGGACGCGAGAGCGAACGAGTGGGAGGTTTTGTAGCGCTGCCCTTCAGGGCGGCACGCTTTTCATCCTTCATAATTCAGAATTCATAATTTTCCCCCGCCTTTCTTTCGCACCACCCAGGTCGTCATGGAGCGCTGATTCTGCACCACGGTCGTCTTCAGGTGTTCCACCATTTCGGCGCCCAGCCGTTCGCCGATCTCACCCAGCTTCGCAGCGTCCACCAGGTACCGTTCTGCGCCATCCGGCGACCGGTAGCGGCTTCCCTCGATTTGTTTGAACTGGCCCTCCATGCCGATGGTTGATGCGATGCGGCAGAAGAAGAGTCCGCCGGGCTTCAGCACGCGCCAGCTTCCCTGCAGCATCCGCTCAAACTGGGCGTCGTCGCGCGCCAGGTGGAGGACGGTGTTGCTGATCACCACATCCGCGCATTCATCGTCAAATGACATCTGCTCCACGGCTTCCACTCGAAAATTCGAGTCGGGAAGCGCGGGCGCCAGGGTGCGTGCAATCGAGCGGACGTTTTCCACGGCCTTGGCGTCCTCGTCGGCGGCGTAAACTTCGTACCCTTCCCGCAGCAGATAAACCAGGTTCCGGCCGTAACCGCATCCGGCATCCAGGATGGTCATTCCGGGCGCGATGTTGCCTTTCAGAAGCTGGTCGAAAAGGTAGATGTCGATCTGGTCGAATTGTTCCTGCAGTGTGAGTGTCGCCATGCAGTGAGCGTAGCCCCCCCGCGGCAGGGGTGTCAAATCCCGCCGCTCTGCGCTTTTTGAATGCGGAATTCTGAAGCTGGAATCGCTTTCCCCGGCTTCTGTCTTCGGCTCTTCGTCACTCGCCACTCATCACTGTTTCCTGAGGCTCCGCCCTCCCGCTTCTTCTTGAATCTGGAATTCTGAAGCCCGCAGGGCGGCAGTTCCTGCGGCCTGCTGGCTGCCGCCTACTGCCTTCTGCGTTCCGTCCTCACCGCCGCCGGCAGGCTGCTCACAGGCGTGTGTGCCCGCTGTCACTGTGCTTTCTTCCACTGGGGGTCAGCATGTTATCAGTTGAAATCTCTCGAAAGAGAAAACCCATGATCCGGACCGGCAAACGTATGCTTTACTGGGCGCCCCGGGTGTGGGGTATTGTGTACGCGCTGTTCATCAGCCTCTTCGCGCTTGACGTCTTCCAGCCAGGCCTTCCTTTCGCAAAGGTGCTCCTGGGCCTTGCCATTCACCTCATCCCCACTGCCATCATTGTGGTGGTTCTTGTGTTTGCCTGGAAATGGGATTGGGTGGGCGCCGTGGGATTCATCGCGCTTGGCCTGCTTTACATGTGGATCACTCGGCTGCATTTCCCGGCCTTGGTATATTTCACAATCAGCGGCTCAGCTTTTTTCATCGGCTTGCTCTTCCTGGCCAATGGGCTCTTTGGGCGAAGGCTCAACTCCTCAGCCTGAACCTGCGCCCCACCACCGGCCATTTGATTGATGAATGAACCCTCGCTCTTTCAATCAGTGCTTTGCGCCGCCCGTAAATCGCCCGCCCCTCCTGAGAAAATCCGCGGACCTCAGAACCGGAGGTTCGCGCTACGTTCCGGGGCGAAGGGTCATGACGAGTTCGGCGGGTTGGATATCCGGCGCGCCCTGGACCTGGTAGGTGGCCGGGATGGTGCGGAAAAGCTCAGACGCGCGGTACTCGTTCAAAGCGGCTTCCGATTCCCACAGATAGACCGCTCCGTATTCGTCCGCGCCGTCGTATTTGAGGTAATACTTCTGCACAAGACCCTTCAGCGCCCGGAATTGGGGAGCGCGTTCTTCAGCCACCTTCATCAGCTGCTCGTACGTCAAACCCGATTTGAAGCGCACGATCTGCACAACCATTCTTTCGTTCCTCCTCTTGTTGTTCGCGGCAGGTCTAGTCGAAAAAGTCGCGGTCCTCGTCCTTGAGGTGCGCCTTGGCTGCCTTCACATTAAACTTGACGCCGAGACCCGGCTTGTCCCAGACGTCGATGAAGCCACGTTTCATGACGGGGTCCGGCAGGCCCTCGACAATGTCATACCACCATGCCGGGTCGCCGATAGGATACTCGAAGGCGATGTAGTTCTGGGGCAGCGCGGCCGCCAGGTGAACGTGTGCGGCCAGCCCGAACAGGCCGTCGAAAATGCCGTGCGGCGCCACCAGGATGCCGTGAAGGTCGGCGTATTCGGCAATCCACTTCAACTCGGCAATGCCGCCCACGTCTTCCGGATCGGGACCGAGCACATTCACCGCCTGGGTTTCAATGAGGTCCTTGAAGTTCTCGCGCAGGTAGATCTCCTCGCCGGTGTGGATGGGAGTCGTTGTGCTCTCGGTGACCTGCTTGAAGATCTGGGCGTTCGGGTAGGGCGTGTAATCGCCGGTGATGATGTCTTCAAGCCAGGTGATGTGGAGAGGTTCCAGCGCCCGCGCAAAGCGGATGGCATCCTTCACGGTCCAGCCCGGCCCGCAGTCGAGGGCCAGCCCGACTTCGTCGCCCAGGACTTTCTTCATGGCTTCGACGCAGGCGATGATGTGTTCGAGGCCGCGCTCGGTCAGCAGACCGCGATTGGCGTGCGGCGGTCCGGACCGCGGAGGATAGTCGTACCAGCCGTCGGGCACGGCGGCCATCATTGCCGGATTGTGAAAGCCGACGGCCTGCTTGATGAGGGTGAACCCCTCTTTGGCTTCCTTCATCTTCGCCATATTCTCGGCGTAGTCGGCGGGCGTCTGGCCGCTCATGGGGAAACGGACGGCTCCGTTGTAGGCACGGACGCGGTCGCGAATCTTTCCGCCCAGCAGCTTGTAAACCGGCAATCCGGCCACCTGCCCGGCAATATCCCACAGCGCAATTTCGATGGCGCTGACCGCTGCGCCCCAGGGTTTGAAGGCGCCCATGCGGCGGATCTTCAGCATGACGCGCGCCACTTCGGTGGGATCTTCGCCCAGTAGATACCGCTTATAAAACAGCACCATCGGCTTGAGATAGGGCTTGGCAGACTCGGCCTGGCCGTAGCCGGAAACACCCTGGTCCGTGACGATCCGAACCGTCGGGTTGCGGCCGATGATGGCGCATTTGAGGTCGGTGATCTTGATTTTGACATTCCCCGTCCGCGTCTCAGGGGGCGGCAGACTTTCTCCCGGGCGAGCACCCAACGCCGTTGCGGCCGTTACGCCTGAAAGAGATCCGAGAAATCCTCTTCGCGTCCAATTGTCCATGGGTTCCTCCCTTTGCGAGATATATCAACTCAGAATTCGGCCTGTCATCCCCGCGCAAGGCAAAAAGGGCAGATGGAGGCAGGCCCGTGGCGGCGCGCATAAATCCCTGCCCTTGCGCGCAAAGGCCACCGGTCCCCGGCCGCCCCTACAAAAATTAACCTTCACCCTGCCGCTCGCGCGGCGACCCTCTCCCCTTGCCAAGGGCCTGAAGTCTTTGTGAGTTCGCGCTACGGCCTAGTCGAAGAAGTCGCGGTCCTCATCCCTCAGGCGCGCTTTGGCTGCCTTGACGTTGAAGGTGATGCCGAGGCCCGGCTTGTCCCAGACGTCGATGAAGCCATTTTTGACAATCGGGTCCGGCAAGCCCTCGACGATGTCATACCACCATTCCGGCTGGCCCTTCGCATATTCGAAGGCGATATAGTTCTGCGGCATGGCGGCCCCCATGTGCACCTGGGCGGCGACTCCGAACAATCCGTCGAAGATGCCGTGGGGAGCCACCAGGATGCCGTGGAGGTTGGCGTATTCGGCAATCCACTTAAACTCGGCAATTCCGCCCACATCTTCCACGTCGCAGCCGAGCACATCGACCGCCTGGTTTTCGATGAGATCCTTGCAGTTCTCCCGCAGGTAGATCTCCTCCCCGGTGTGAATCCGGGTTGACGTCATGTCAGTGACCTGCTTGAAGACCTGCCAGTTCGGGTGTGGCGTGTAGTCGCCGGTGATCAGGTCTTCGAGCCATGCCAGATCATAGGGTTCCACAGCGCGGGCAAACTGAATTGCATCCTTGGGTGTCCAGCCCGGCCCGCAGTCACACGCCAGCCCGATATCTTTGCCCAGTACCTTCTTCGCGGCTTCGACACAAGCGATGACATGCTCGAGGGCAGGTTGCGTCAGCATCCCCATATTTTCCAGGTAAGGATTTCCCAACGGTGGCTTCCATTGCACGCCGTACCAGGCATCCGGGATAGCGTGCAGCATCGCGGCATTATGAAAAGCGACGGGCATCTTGACCAGCGTGTAGCCCTCCTTGGCCTCCTTCACCCCCGCCACAAGCTCGGCGTAATCCTGCGGCGTGCGCGGTGTGATGTTGGGCGGATTGTTTTCGGTGTTTCCGTAGGGGCGGACGCGGTCGCGAATTTTTCCGCCCAGCAGTTTGTAAACCGGCAATCCGGCCACTTTCCCGGCAATGTCCCACAGTGCAATCTCGATGGCGCTAACCGCCGCTCCCCACGGCTTGGAGGCTCCCATGCGGCGGATCTTCAGCATGATGCGCGCCACGTCCGTGGGGTCTTCACCCAGAAGATGTTGCTTATAAAAGAGCACCATCGGCTTGAGGAATGGCTTGGCAGACTCCGCTTGGCCATAGCCGGAAACACCCTGGTCCGTGACGATTCGAACCGTCGGATTGCGGCCTATGATGGCGCATTTCAGGTCTGTAATCTTGATTTTGGCATTCCCTGTCCGTGTTTCAGGCGGCGGCATGCCTTCCCCCGGACTGGCCCCCAGCGCCGTTGCTGCTGCGGCACCCGAGAGCGATCCGAGAAATCCTCTTCGCGTCCAATTGTCCATGGGTTCCTCCTCCTGCAGGTATCTCAAATCAAGGTTGAGCTCCGCACCCTGGTGCAGAGCAAAAAAACAGCCGGCATTTCGGGGCGGAAGCGAGGAATCTGAAAGCTCACCACGGAAAAGCCATGCCATTTCCGGGCCGGGCCCATGGCCCTTACGCGTTCTTCATGATGGGTACATGCGCCTGGACGGCGGCATTCTATCACAGCGCGTAGCCAGGCCGCTGATTTTGTACCGAGGCTACCATTAGGTTCTTCATCATTCACGATGCATCATTTTGGCTGCTTGCATTTGGGCGACAGGGCGTGTATACAATCCTTTCCCCTATTGGGCAAAGAGCGCCGGACGGATACCCTGCGGCATCGGGAATACACCGCACGCTCACCACTGCATGTCCTTTACGATTGGAGAAACAAGCAATGTCTGTTTACGTGATTGTGGGCTACGACATCACCGATCCCAGGGGCTATGAGGGTTATGTGCCCGGCGTTGTGCCGCTGCTTCAGAGGCACGGAGCGGAAATTCTGGCTGCCGACTATGAGAGTGCGCCGCTGGAAGGCGAGGCCCGGAAGGTGAACGTGGTGCTGAAGTTCCCTTCAGAAGAGGCGGCCCGCAACTGGCATAACGACCCGGCCTACGCCCCGTTGAAGCAGATTCGCCTCAATTCGACAGAGGGCGGGTACATTGTGATGGCAAAGGAATTCAAGCCGCCGGAAGCGCAATGACGGGCCGCATAGTTATGCGCCGATGCGCATCATTATGTGTTGCCATCCGCCGGCCTTAAGGCGCGCAAGAGGAGCGCACAGTGATGAAATCCATTTCACGAAGAACCCTGATGGCTCGTTCCGGACGCGCCGCCATCGCCGCGTTGGGGCTGCCGCTGCTTTCAGAGGGCGCTGGAGAGGCATCGTCGCCCAGGCTCAAGATCGTCGTCGCCGGTGCGCATCCTGACGATCCGGAATCCTCCGCGGGAGGCACCATGGCCCGCTACGCCGATCTGGGCCACGAGGTGGTGGCGCTCTACCTGACCCGCGGCGAAGCGGGCATCCGGGGCAAGAGCCATGATGAGGCGGCGCGCATCCGCACGGCGGAAGCGAAGAAAGCCTGCGCCATCCTCAAGGCCCGGCCCCTGTTTGCGGGCCAGATTGACGGCTCGAGCGAAGTGAATCCGGAAACCTACCGCCAGTTTGCAAAGCTGCTGGCAGCCGAAAAGCCCGACCTGGTGTTTGCCCCCTGGCCCGTGGATACGCACCGCGACCATCGCGCGACATCGCTGCTGGTCTACGACGCGTGGCTGAGGATGAAACAGAGGTTTGAGCTCTACTATACGGAAGTGATGTCGGGCATGCAGACACAAACCTTCCGCCCCACGCGTCTGGTGGACATCAGCGCAACCGAAGCCCGCAAGCGCGCGGCCTGCTACGCCCACGCCAGCCAGAATCCGGACGAGTTTTACGGCGTGCATGAATTAATGAATAAGTTCCGCGGCGTCGAGTTGGGCGTGAAATACGCCGAGGCCTTTGTGCGTCACCAGCAGGACGGGCGGGAACGATTGCCGATGATTTCCTGAAGCCGGCCGCGGCGGGTTAAAATAGTCGGCATGAAGACACTTGGGAACCCAAACGACAGGATTGAAATCCTGAACCGGCTGAGGACCGTGCGGCCAGCAAGCCGGCGGCGGTGGGGAGCCATGACGCCGCACCAGATGCTGTGCCACCTGCGCGACGCCTTCCAGTCGTGCCTGGGCGAGCGGGAGGTGAAGCCGGCCAGCCGCTGGATTCCGCGCACCCCCTTCCGCTGGGCCGCGCTGTGGGTGCCGATTCCGTGGCCGCACGGCGTGCAGGGACCGCCCGAATGGGATCCCAGGGCCGGCGGCAGCCAGCCGAAAAAATTTGAGAACGACAAAAAGGATTTGAAGAAGCTGATTGACCGCTATGCCAAACCGCCCAGAGGGTTTGAATGGCCGGCACATCCCTTCTTTGGGCGGATGTCACAAAAGGACTGGATGCGCCTGGGATACCTGCATCTTGACCACCACCTGCGGCAGTTTGGAGCATGAAGGGGAAAGCAAAGGAGGGGTAGCGCAGAGTTGTTCTTTAACTCTGCGGCTTGTCATTGCTGAAGATCCGCGGCACTAAAGGCCCCCTCACCCGGTCGCTGACGCGCTCACCCTCTCCCCTCGCAGAGGGCTTTGATGCCGGGTTTACCAGTGTCGGCGATGGTGGCGCCGTCGCTGCTGAGCAGTAAGGGTTGGAAGCATGAAGTTGAAGAAGCGACAGATCGTTCTTTCGGTTGCCGTTGCGGCGGCGATGCTGGTGACGGTTGCGTTGCCTGGGAAATTGACAGGCGCGACTGTCTATCAGGAGACTTCGTCGCCAGGGAACGATCAGATCATCCGGGTAGGCATCGTCCAGATGAACGCGCACGTCCTCGACAAATCCTACAACCTCAAGCAGGCGGAAGAAGGAATCCGGCTGGCCGTGGCGCAGGGCGCAAAGATCGTCGTGACGCCGGAGGCCGCCGTACAGGGTTATCCAAGGGTGGATCTGCAGCCGGGCGAGTCCATGAACGATCCGCGGCTGATGCATGAACGGGAAAGAATTCTGGCGGCGGCAGAGCCGATTCCGGGCCCGTCCACCAGGCGTTTTTCAGAGTTGGCCCTGAAGTTTGGCGTCTGGATCGTCTTCGGCATGGATGAGAATCGCGGCGGGCGACTGTTCAATACCGCCGTTCTGATGAATCCCCAGGGCCGGATTGTGGGCACCTACAGCAAAGTCCACCTGCAGAACTGGATGGTGGCTTCCGGGGTGCAGCACGGCGATGGCTTTCCGGTGTGGGACATCGACGTGGGGGGCGTCCACGTGAAGGTGGGCATCGAGATCTGCTATGACGTGCAGCATCCCGAATCAACCCTGGAACTCGCCCTGGGCGGCGCGGAAATCGTCTTCATCCCTTACTGCACCAGCGATTTTTCGCGCCCGCTGCTGATCCATCTGTTTGAGACCACGGCACTGGAAAACCAACTCTACATCGTGCGCGCCAACTACGCTGCTCCCCGCAACTCGGGCACCAGCTCCATCATTGATTTCGAGGGCAAGACCGTGCGCCAGCTCGGCGACAACCCGGGGGTTCTGGTGGGCGACATTGATCTGACGGCGCTGAGAAGGGCCCACGCCGCATGGAATCCCGTCTATGGCCTGCCTTATCGTTACCCCCCTGCCTATAAGCGGCTGCCCGGAATTATGACGGGCGGCCCAAAGCCGTAAAGTAGCCGGCCGAAATGGCCACAGAAAAATTGCTTTACAGGCGCGCGGCGGAGAATGGCTTGACAACCTCCCGCGGCGCAGATGTACTGTTGTCTTTCGTTGGTTAGTCCAATCTTCTTTTTGCGCGGGAGGTGCGTTCGTGTTGCAAGGAAAGATTTTTCACAGCAGTAACGCCGGCCGGAAGGGCCGGAACTCGTTGTTGTCGGCCATGCTGGTCTTGCTGTTTCTGGTTTCCGTTTGTGGCGCGGTGGTTCCCGTGGCGGGAGCCGCTGCAGACCAGAAGCCGCTGGCTGCCACGCCGCCGATGGGCTGGAACGACTGGGCGCATTACCAGTGCGGTTACACGGCCGATACGATTCTTGATAACGGCCGGGCGCTGGTCTCCACCGGCCTCGCCCGCCTGGGCTATGACACGGTGACTATTGACGACTGCTGGATGCTGAAAGAGCGCGACGCAGACGGCAACCTGCAGGTGGACTCGAAGCGCTTTCCCAACGGAATAAAGCCGGTGGCCGATGCCGTACACAAGATGGGCCTGAAATTCGGCATCTACGAAGACTCCGGCTCTGAAACCTGCGGCCGGTATGCAGGCAGCGGACAGCCGCAGGGCGGCGGGGAAGCCCACTTTCTGGAGGATGCCCGGCTGTTTGCATCCTGGGGCGTGGATTATCTAAAGCTCGACGGCTGCAACGTTTACGTGCCCCCAGGCGAAACCATGGAGCAGGCCTACCACATGGCTTATGCGGCCCAGCACAAGGCGCTGCAGCAGGTGGACCGCCCCATCGTTTTCTCGGAATCGGCGCCCGCTTATTTCCAGGGCACTCCGGAATGGTACGACGTGCTCAGCTGGGTGGGGAAGTACGGCCAGTTGTGGCGCGAAGGTTCTGACATCGCCACGTACCACGCGCATCCCATCCCCGCACAGTTCCGCCGCCGGTTCCCGCAGCGCACGCGCTACCAGAGCATGCTGTGGAACTATTCTTACAACCTGCCGCTGGGCCGCTTCCAGAAGCCCGGCAACTGGAACGATCCGGACTTCATCATCGCCGGTGACATCGGCATGAGCGTGCCGGAAAGCCGCACCCAGATGGCGCTGTGGTCCATGATGTCGGCGCCGCTGATTCTGAGTTCCGACGTTGCGAAACTGACCCCGGAGGCGATTGCCATTGTGGGCAACAAGGACCTGATCGCGATTGACCAGGACCCCCTGGGCAAAATGGCCACGCTGGTTCGGCGCACGCCGGAGACGGACGTTCTGTTCAAAAGGCTTGCCAGTGGCGATGATGCTGTGGCGGTGATGAACCACGGCAAGGCGGCCGTGAAGGTTGAGGTGACCCCGGCCGATCTGGGCCTTGCGGCGGGCTCCGCATGCAGGCTGGACGCGAAGGACCTGTGGAGCGGCAAGGAGCAATCGGCGGCGGCTTCTTTGCAGGCCGAAGTGGCTTCGCACGACGCCATCATCTGGCGCGTCCATCCTTCCACTGAGTGCGGCACGCCGGCGCGAACGGGCGCCATCACCATGATCACCGCCAGCCGGCGCAACCGCGACTTCGAGAATTACGCTCGCTGCCTGGGTGCTCCGGGAAGCGTCGAACCCTGCACCGGCGCCGCCGCGAAGAAATGGACGGTGACGAAAGAAGGCGCCCTGCGTTCTTCCGGCGGCGAGTGCCTGGCCGTCGAGAAAGGCAAGCCGGTGATGCAGGCCTGCCGTCCCGTGAGCGCTCAGCACTGGCGCTACACGCTGAAAGGGAACCTCGTCAACAACGGGAATCTGCAGTGCCTCACCGCCACCGGATCGGAACTCGAGCCCCAGAGCGTCGAGATGCAGGTTTGTGGCCACAACATGGCAACGCAAATCTGGTCATTGCCGAACTGAGGGGGGAGAACGGAAACATCCATGAAAGCTGCGTTTCTAAGCGCCTTGCGCCAGATTGAAATCGGCGAGGCGCCGCAACCGAAACTGACAGGTCCGGGCGACGTTCTGCTGCGGATTGACGCTGTGGGCGTGTGCGGTTCCGACGTGCACTATTACAGGACGGGCCGCATTGGCGCCGCCGTGGTGAAGTTTCCGTTCGTCTTGGGCCACGAGTTTGCCGGGACCATCGAAAAAACGGGTGCGGAGGTTCACGGGCTGCAGCCGGGCCAGCGCGTGGCCGTCGATCCGCTGGTGGCCTGCGGCCACTGCGACCAGTGCCGGGCCGGGCGTCCCAACACCTGCCGCAACCAGCGCTTTATGGGCAATCCGGGTGAATTGTCAGGGTCGCTGGCGGAATACCTGGTGCTGCCGGAAGAGTGCTGCTACCCCGTTCCCGACTCCATGACAGATGGCCAGGCCGCCATGATTGAGCCGCTTTCGATTGGCGTCCACTCCCAACGACTCTCGCAGATGGAAGACGGCTCGACGATTGCCATCCTGGGATCGGGCCCCATCGGCCTGAGCGTTCTGCTGGCCTGCCGCGCAGCGGCCGATTGCACAGCGTACATGACGGACCTGATTGACGAGCGGTTGAAGATGGCCGCGCAACTCGGCGCCCGGTGGACCGGCAATCCGCAGCAGGGCGACATCGTGAAAGCCATCGGCGAGGCGGAACCCACGGGCGTGGACATTGTGTTTGAATGCGCGGGCGAACAGGAAACACTCGACCAGGCCGTGGAATTGCTGAAGCCCGGCGGAACGCTGGTGATGGTGGGTATTCCGGAATTCGATGAAGTCAGCTTTCAGGCTCACAGCCTGCGGCGCAAAGAACTGACCATCAAGAACGTGCGGCGGCAGAACCATTGCATGGCGCCAGCCATCGAGCTGGTTTCGAGCGGCAGGATCAACGTGGATCCCCTGATGACCCACCACTTTCCGCTGCGAGAAGCCGGCACAGCCTTCGACCTGGTTTCCGGCTATCGCGACGGCGTTATCAAGGCCATCATCCACGTTGCGGATCAGGCCTGATTAACCGGAAAGTCGTCCGGTACAGTGATGGATTTTCCGCACACATCGTGAAGGACACGAGGGAAGCGCCACCCGGCCTGCCTGCGTGGAAGAGGCGAGGCGCAAACGCTGGCGTTTCAGGTTCATAATTAGTCTGGTAATCACCCAATTCCAAGGAGGGGCCGACATGATGAAGCGGAGATTTGTGCGAACGGGCTTGGTGGTGCTGGCGTTGCTGGCTTCCTGCCTTTGGAGCGCTGCCCAGCAGCCCTTCACGCTTGAGCAGGTGATGAGCGCGCCTTTTCCTTCCGAGCTGAGCGCCGCTCCCGCCGGCGGGCGGTTCGTGTGGGTGTTCAACAACAAGGGCGCGCGCAACCTGTGGGTTGCGGGACCTCCCGACTATGCGGCCCGGCAGATTACCAATTACCCCGACGACGACGGCCAGGAAATTGATCAGATCGCATGGACACCGGACGGCAGCCGGATTGTTTACGTCCGGGGCGGCGATTTTGAAATGGGAAGAAAAGATCCGAATCCCGTGAGTTTCCCGCAGGGAGTTTCGCAGGACATCTGGGTGATTCCGGCCAACGGCGGCGAGCCGAAGAAGATCACCACGGGCCACTCACCGGCCGTTTCGCCAAAGGGCGATGTCGTTGCTTACATCTTGAAAGGCCAGATTTGGATTGCGAGTCTCAACGGCGGCTCCCAGCCGGCACAACTGGTTCACGCCCTGGGCACGGAGAGTGATCTCCAGTGGTCGCCCAACGGATCGACACTTGCTTACGTCAGCCGGCGCGGCGATCACAGCCTGATCGGCGTCTATGACTTTGCCAACAAGACCGTTCGCTACCTCGATCCCGGCGTCGACCACGATGGCAGTCCGGTCTGGTCGCCCGACGGTAAGGAAATCGCGTTCATCCGGATTCCCACCGCCGGTCTGCAATTGTTGTTCGGCCCGCACCGTAAAGGGCAGCCGTGGTCGATTCGCGTGGCCGATGTGGCGACGGGCGAGGGGCACGAGGTGTGGAAAGCGCAGCTCGGGCCGGGCAGCGTTTTCCACCGTGTCGTGGCTGAGCGTCAGCTCTTCTGGGGCGCGGGCAGCCGGCTGGTGTATCCCTGGGAGCACGACGGCTGGCTGCATCTCTATTCCGTCTCCGCCAGCGGCGGCGAGGCCACGCTGCTGACGCCGGGCAAGTTCGAGGTGGAGGACGTTTCCATCAGCCCCGATCGCAGCGAATTGCTGATCAATTCGAATCAAAATGACATTGACCGCCGCCACGTCTGGAAAGTGTCCGTCGCGGGCGGCCCGCCCGCCGAGCTGACAACGGGCGAAGGCATCGAGTGGACGCCGCAAATGGCGAGCGACGGGAAGACAATTGCCATCTTGCGTTCGAACGCCCGGCGGCCGGCGCGCCCGGCGCTGATTGCAGCAAATGGCGAGATGCGGGACCTGGCGCCCCAGGCGATTCCCGTCGAATTCCCAACCGACCAACTGGTGGTTCCAAAGCAGGTGATTCTTTCCGCTGCGGATGGAATGAAGTTCCACGGCCAGCTCTTTTTGCCGCGCAACGCTCGAGACGGCCAGCGCCATCCCGCGGTGATCTTTTTCCACGGGGGATCGCGGCGGCAGATGCTGCTCGCCTGGCACTACATGGGCTACTACAACAACGCCTACGCCATGAACCAATACCTGGCCAGCCGCGGCTACATCGTGCTTTCGGTGAACTACCGCAGCGGCATCGGTTACGGCCTCAACTTCCGCGAAGCCATCCATTACGGCGCCACGGGCGGGAGCGAGTTCAACGACGAACTGGGCGCAGGGCTTTATCTTCGCAGCCGCCCGGACGTTGACCCCAAGCGCATCGGGCTGTGGGGCGGCTCTTACGGCGGATACTTGACGGCGATGGGACTTTCGCGCGCTTCTGACCTTTTTGCCGTCGGCGTGGACCTGCACGGCGTGTATGACTGGAACATTGTGATCCGCAACTTCACCAGTTCCTACAATCCGCTGGAGCATCCGGAGGTGGCCGAACTGGCGTTTGAATCGTCACCCGCCGCTTCCGTTAAGACCTGGCGCTCGCCGGTGCTGCTGATCCAGGGCGATGACGACCGCAACGTTCCGTTTGACCAGACGGTTAATCTAACCGTGGCGCTGCGCAAGCAGGGTGTGCCCTTCCAACTGCTGGTACTCCCTGATGAAATTCACGGCTTCCTGATGCATCGAAGCTGGTTGAAGGCCTACCACGCCGCCGCAGATTTCTTCGGCCGGCAGTTCCACATGCCGGACTAGCGGCTCATCGTGCGGTCATGCCATCAACAATTGCTTTGACCTCTCATGATGGCCGTCCGGAGTTTGCAACGAAATGTGTTCTGGCTAAAGAAAGGATCTGTCATCCATGCCAAAGCGAAGACATTCGAAATCACCGGGCAGGCGACAATTTCTTCAGTCTTTAAGCGCCGGGACGGCGAGCCTGATGTTGCC
>JBAUWE010000276.1:0-3511 GCA_049583595.1 Terriglobia bacterium | reverse complement strand
CCAGCAGCGCCTCAAAACTCTCGCGCTCAGTGGGGAAAGCCTGCGTCCAGGAATGGGCGGCGGTGCCGGCAACGGGAATGCCGTAGAGACGGCCTGCCTCAGTGTTGGAAGTGGCGCCGCATCCGCCCAGATAGGCGGCGCGGGCGGCCCTCAGGCCGGCTTCCGGCCCCTGCGCCCGGCGAGTGCCAAATTCCAGCACGGTCCGTCCCTGTGCGGCGCGAACCACTCGCGCAGCCTTGGAAGCGACCAGGGTTTCAAAATTGACCAGCGAAAGCAGATAGGTTTCGACAATCTGTGCTTCCGCAACGGGGGCCGTTACCTGGAGGATGGGTTCTTCGGCGAAGACGACCGTGCTTTCGGGAACGCCGGCCACCTCTCCGCTAAATCGGAAATTTCTCAGGTAGTCGAAGAAATCATCGGGCACGGTGCGGAAGGCCGGAAGGCCGCGGAGGTAGCGAACGTCGTCGTCAGAGAATTGGAGGTTTTCGAGATAGTCGAGTGCGTCGTCGACGCCCGCGGCGACCAGATAGGAACGCTCAGCGGGCAGGGAACGGACAAATAGTTCAAAAGTGGCGTGGAAGTCCATGCCGCGCTCGAAATAGCCGGCCGCCATGGTGAGTTCGTAGAGGTCAACCAGCAGACTGCGGCTTGGGAGGGTTGGGCAGATGGGAGTTTTTCCTGATTTGTCAGATGGTTGCAATGATTCACCCGAGTCCACGGCCCCTCTTTGTAAAGATAGTTCACGCGGTCTGAAAACACAAGCCTGGCAGCATTGGTGAAAACAGCGGAATGTCCTTTGTCTGCAAAAGGTTCCGTCTGCCGGAGGGTCTTGATGAGGCACTCATCCTATGGGTAGCGGATGTCGATGAGTTCTATTAGCCAGAGTCAGGCACGAATCGCCGCCGCTCGCCCCCGGTATCACCGGACCGTGGCTTGGACAGCCTCCGCGCGCAGCAATATGTTCGCTGAAGTTGCGTTGAGAGAGGCGGAAGAGGATTTGTAGTGAGATGGAACCTGAATAAGAAAGTCACCGCAGGATTTGCGGTGGCGCTGGCCGTCATGGGCATTGCGGAATTCATATCCTACCGGAGCACGGACCGGCTTGTTGAAACAAGCCGCCAGGTCAACCACACCCAACAAGTGCTCGATGCCCTGGGGACTCTACTGATCACCATGGATGACGCGGAAACCGGCCAGCGCGGTTTTCTGCTCACGGGAAACGATTCATACCTTGCGCCCTATGATGTGGCCGGCAACCAGGTCTCCGATATTGTTGAAAGCCTTGACAAGCTAACTACCAGCGACCCCGTTCAGCAGCGCGACCTTGCGTCGCTCAAGAGCCTCATCAGGCAGAAGCAGGATGAACTTGCCACCACCATCGCGTTGCGGAAGGCGAACAAGGCGATCGAGGCCGACCAACTCGTCCTGTCAGGGCAGGGCAAGAAGGCAATGGGCAGCATCTGGGCGGTGATTGCGAGGATGCAAAAAAGGGAAAAGACCTTGATGGACGCTCGCAACTCGCAATGGGAAGCGAGTGCCCGCCGCACGACCCTGCTTGTCGCGGCTGGAGTTGTTTTGGCATTTGCCATTCTGCTGTTCGCGATCTTCGTCCTCGACCGCGAGGTTGAAGGGAGAATTCGTGCCGAACAGACTCTGCGTCAAAGCGAAGCGCGTATCCGGCTGCTAGTCGAGAGCGCGCGAGATTTTGCGATTCTGATGCTTGATCCCCAGGGCCGGGTTGCGAGCTGGAGTCCGGGCGCCGAGCGGATTAAAGGTTACAGAGCCGAGGAGATCATCGGCCAGGACTGGTCCTGCTTCTTTCCTGCCGAGGACATCCAGGCGGGAAAACCACAAAAAGAGCTTGAAAAGGCCCTGGCCGACGGACGGTCTGAAGACGAAGGGTGGCGAGTGCGCAAGGATGGCTCGCGCTTCTGGGCCAACGTCGTGATTGCAGCGGTTCGGGATGAACAGGGACAATTGCAAGGGTTTTCCAAGGTGACGCGCGACGTCACCGAGCGCAGGCAGGCGGTGGAAGAGATCCGCCAACTCAATCAGAACCTCGAAAGGCGCGTGCGCGGACGGACGGCGGAACTCGAAATGGCCAACAAGGAGATGGAGGCCTTTACCTATTCCGTTTCCCATGACCTGCGCGCCCCTTTGCGCCACATTGACGGCTTCGCTCAACTCCTCGTTGAAGAATACGGCCCGCAGCTGTCCGAGGAAGTCCAGAGTTACTTGGCCCGCATTCAGGGCGGGGTCAAACAAATGGGCCAGCTGGTCGATGACTTGTTGAACCTGGCGCACCTCGGCCGCAAGGAAATCAATCTTCAGGCAACCGGGCTGGGCCCTCTGGTCGAGCAGGTGGTCAACGAAATGGAGACTGAAATCGGCGAGCGGGCCATCGACTGGAAGATCGCGCCGCTGCCCTTTGTGGAGTGCGATCCGGGGCTGTTAAAGCAAGTGTTTGCCAACCTGCTCGCCAACGCCGTCAAATACACCCGGCCCCGGGAGCGCGCCGTTATTGAAGTCGGCCTGGCGCAGGAAAATGGACAACCCACCGTTTTCGTTCGCGACAACGGGGTCGGCTTCAACATGAAATACGCGGACAAACTCTTTGGAGTGTTTCAGCGGCTGCACCGCGCCGAGGATTTTGAGGGGACGGGCGTCGGCCTGGCCACCGTGCAGCGGATTATCCACAAGCATGGCGGGCGCGTCTGGGCGGAAGCGGAGATCGATAAGGGAGCCACTTTCTATTTCACCTTGCAGCTCCCTGCGGATCCATCCCAGAAAGCGGCCTGAGCGGAAGGAGAGATAAAACATGAAACCGAATTGCGAAATGGAAATCCTGCTGGTTGAAGACAACGCCGACGACGTGGAATTGACCCTGCACGCGCTCCGCTCGGACAAGCTGGCAAATAAGATTGTGGTGGCGCGTGACGGGGAGGAGGCGCTCGACTATTTCTTTCGCCGGGGCCAGTTCTCCGGACGCTCCCCGGGCTCCCAGCCGAGCGTGGTTTTGCTGGACCTGAAGCTTCCCAAAGTCGACGGGCTGGAGGTTTTGCGGGTTATTAAGAATGATCCGCAGACGAGCGCCATCCCGGTCGTGGTTCTGACTTCCTCCAAAGAGGAAAAGGACATGGTCGCGAGCTATCAACTGGGTGTCAACAGTTACATCCAGAAGCCCGTCGATTTCACGCAGTTTCGAGAAACGGTGAAACAACTGGGCTTCTACTGGCTGGTCATCAATCAGCCTCCTCCAGCGATTGCGCAGGGGAAAAAGTGAATTCCCGGAGGTTTTATGGAAGGCATGATTCAGGATCCGCAACAGACTGCCGGGGCCATCTGGGCTCTGGTGCTTGAGGACAGTCCGGCAGACGCCGAACTGTGCCTCTGTGCGCTCAGGAGGGAGGGATTTGAGGTTTCGGCGGATATCGCCCAGACCCCGGGAGAGTTCAGGGACTTTGTGCGCTCCAAACCGTACGACGTGGTCCTGTCTGATTACAATTTGGTC
>JBAUWE010000275.1:0-1746 GCA_049583595.1 Terriglobia bacterium | reverse complement strand
GGCGAAACCAAGAAAGTCTTTTCAAGCACACTCTGGCTCTGCGTGCACTCACAGCAAAACGTAGTCGTGCCAATCAGGTCTGAAAAACGCTTCTCCAACTAAACAGGTCGCGGAAAGTATCGCCGTGTCCGAACTTTTCGTAGTACAGTCCAGATTGCAACCGTTCAATTCTGTCAATCCGGGCTGTGACCTTGACCGCGCCCTCGGGATCGATCACTTACTTGTAACTCATCTTCGGGGAAGTTCCCGCGCCGCTTGCGTTCACGTGGAGGTATGGTCACCAAATCGGAAACTGACCCACTACCCAATCGTTGCAGGTCCGGCGTTGTTCTCCTCGCCGGGTTGCGGCCCCCCAGGTGCTGGGATATACATTGGATAATTGGTAGGGTATGGAAGCTGAGACTCTCTCACAAATCGTTTCGGAACTCTCACCCGAGGAGCAATCCGCGGTGAGGGAGTTTATCGCGTTTTTGAAGGAGCGCCAGAGCCAGCAGCCCGCCACCACCTTCCAGGCGGAGCTGGATGAATTCATCAGCGATCATCGTGAATTGCTCCGGCGCCTCGCCCAGTGACATTCTATCCTTCTCTCGTTTGTCCACTTCTTTTCCAATGCGGATTTCTAACACCGTGACGAGGCGGGAGAGGACAGGTTCTTCCGTTCGCGGCGCAAAGGGTTTACACTTGGCGGTTCGGGGGTTTTCAATGTCGATGGAAACGCGAAAGCTGCGGCTTGCCGGCGCCATGTCCCGTCTGGGGAATGAAGGCGCCTTTGACGTGCTGGTGCGGGCGCGGGCGCTTGAGGCGAAGGGCAAGGAGGTGGTGCACCTCGAGATCGGCGAGCCGGATTTTCCGACCGCTCCCAACATTGTTGCAGCGGCGAAGAGCGCGCTCGACCACGGATGGACGCATTACGGCCCTCCTGCGGGCTTCCCGGAACTGAGGCAGGCCGTGGCGGAAGACGTGGGTCGACGGCGTGGAATTTCCGTCGATCCTTCTGAGGTGGTCATCACACCGGGCGCGAAGCCCATCATGTTTTACTCCATCCTTGCGCTGGTTGAGCCCGGCGATGAAGTGCTCTACCCGGACCCTGGATTTCCTATCTACTCCTCGATGATCAATTTTGTGGGTGGCGCGCCGGTCGCGTATTCAATGCCCGAAGAGCGCGGCTTCGATATCGACGTCAAGGAAATTCTGGGCAAGATCAGCGACCGCACGCGCCTGATGATTTTGAACTCGCCCAACAATCCCACCGGCGGGATGATCAGCCGGGCTGAAATGGAAACCCTGGTGGATGCGCTGAAGAACCGCGACGTGATGGTGCTCTCAGACGAAATCTACAGCCGGTTGATTTACCAGGGTGAGCCCGTGAGCCCGGCGTCTTTCGCGGAGTTTCGCGACCGCGTGATCATCCTCGATGGGTTTTCAAAGCCCTACGCCATGACGGGCTGGCGGCTGGGTTACGGCGTGATGCGCGCCGACCTGGCGCGGCAGATCGCCTTGCTGATGACCAATTCGAATTCCTGCACAGCCAGCTTTACGCAGATGGCCGGAGTGGAAGCGCTGCGCGGCGACCAGGGTTCGGTGAGCGCCATGCTGGAGCGATTTCGCGAACGCCGCGAGGTGATCGTGGACGGTTTGAATCGCATCCCGGGATTCCATTGCCGGAAGCCCCCGGGCGCGTTCTACGCCTTTCCGAATATCAAGGAGACCGGGAAATCTTCGACCGAGCTGGCCGACGCCCTGCTG
>JBAUWE010000274.1:0-6192 GCA_049583595.1 Terriglobia bacterium | reverse complement strand
CAGCAGTGCCTGCGCCAGCGCCAACACCGGCTCCAATGGCCGCACCCTTGCCGCCGCCCGCGATGGCGCCGATAATGCCGCCGGCAACCGCACCGATTCCGGCCCGCTTGGCCGTCTGATGGCCGCGGGAACTTCCCTGGACTTCGTATTGACCGGTCACGATGTTGTGTGTTGCACCGTTCAGCACAATACCCGTCAGCACCAGGCGAAGTTCGGACTGCCCCTGTACACGGCCGGCTGACTTCACCTGCTCCAACTTGCCATACACCGTGGTTCCTTTGGCTGCAATCTGCGTGGAGTCTACAATCAGCGGCTCCTCCAGGCTGGCCTGGAAACTGTCGCCCACCCGGTTCCGGTCCGAATCGATGCCATCAATCATGCGCACCACAAGGTGCGTACCGGCGGGCACCAGAAGGTCTGCCCCGTTGGAATTCCCCGCCGTTGCCTGCGGCGCCTGCACAATGGGAGCAGGAGTCGGCTCAGCAGCAGATGATGAAGTTGAAGTCTCGCCGCCGAAAGTTATGGATTCGATGTCAGAAATTGCGTAGTGCTTGAGCTGATTGTCCGTATAGAACGTAACTTGAGAATCTGTGCCACCCAGGTATTTGCCCTGGAGGGTCTGTCCATTATTGAACTTTATGCTGTCGGCGTGCAGCAGAGGGACGAGGAAGCAAACTGCAACAATCACCGCCCACCAGGTCCGGGTCCTAAAAGCGTTCATACATTGCCTCCTTGCTTTCAGTCATCAATATTTTGAAGCTGAATTTCCAGCCGGAGATGCCTCGACTCGGAGGCTGTCGCGCCATCAGAGCCAAGTCTTCGGCTGCTCCCCTTCCCGATAAACAACCCTAGTTCAAACTACTCTTTTTCCTGAAGATACGGCAAGCAATTTTCACTTCGCGCATTACTGCGACCATTCGGTCACCTGGCGCACCCAGCGGTGACTGGCCAGCTCCGTCTGGAGTTCCGGGGACAGCGGGCCGGCGTCGCTGGCGGCAATATTCGCCTCAACGTGGCGAAGCTTCCGCATGCCCGGAATAATCGTACTGACGGTCGGGTTGCCCAGGATGAACCTCAACGCCATTTCCGGCATCGTCATCCCTTCGGGAACCAGGGGCTTCAGCGCGTCGACATGCTCCACGCTGCTCTTCAGGTTTTCCGGAACGAAATAGGTGCCACGCCAGTCACCTTCGGGCCAGGCAGAATCAAGCGTCAGGGTAGCCGTCAAAGAGCCCTCGTCAAACGGGACCCGCGCAATTACCCCGACATTCATCTCCCGGCAGGCCGGGAAGAGTTCATCCTCGGGGTTCTGGTCAAAGATGTTGTAAATCACCTGCACGGCGTCCACCAGTCCGCTCTTGACGGCCTGCACGCCGTTCCACGGTTCCCAGCGGTTGATGCTGATCCCGACGGCGTGGACCAACCCCTGGCGGCGCAGGTCCTCCAGCTTTTTGGACCAGCGGTCGTCTTCCACCCAGGAATCCTCCCAGGTGTGGAACTGCATGAGGTCAAAACTCTCAAGGCCCGCGTTCTTCAGGCTGCTATGAACATACTGCTCGATATGGTCAGGAGGGAAACAATCATCCAGTGTGTACTCCCGGCGGCTTGGCCACTGCTCGTTCTTCGGCGGAATCTTAGTGGCCGTGTAGAGCTTTTTGTCCGGGTTGGCCCGGACAATCTTGCCCAGCAATTCTTCGCTGTGGCCGCTGCCGTAAGCCCAGGCCGTGTCAAAAAAGTTGCAACCCAGGTCCACCGCACGCTGAAGGGACTGGACGGATTCCTCGTCGTCGGAACCCGTCCAGCCCGCCATGCCCCACATGCCGTACCCCATCTCACTCACCATCCAGCCTGTCCGTCCGAACTTTCGGTATTTCATCGCTCTCCCTTCAGCATTTTGGATTTGCCCTTAACAGCCTTCACCGCTGCGCTTGGAGCATCAGGCCATCGAGCAGCACTTGCGCCGGCGCCAGAAAAAGCTCGACTCGCCGTGAGCAAGCGTCAACCTGTTCATCGTAATCCGTGTCGGCTCACGTTGACAACGCTCGAAATTTGCGTCGCGCTCTGCCCCGAAGTCAACCACCATCCAAAAAGCTTCCAATTCTTTGCTGAATCCGAAACAATGTTTACGATGTTCGTTGTAACATGCCACTTCCGATGAGCAAATCTTCTGCAAACTCCCGTTTAACATTTGGCCTGGGCTTTATTGCAACTTTCGGAGCAGTGGCCCTGCTGCATTACCCGTTGCTGCGCCTGCCCTATCTCTGGGACGAGGCCGGATACTACATTCCGGCGGCACTCGATTTTTTGCGGCAGGGTCTCCTCATTCCCCAGAGCACCCTGACGACTGGACACACGCCGCTGCTCTCCATCTGCCTGGCTCTGGCCTGGCGCCTCGTGGGATATGCCCCGCTGGTTACGCGCCTCACCATGGCGGCGTTTGCGGCCGGGACGCTGGTGGCCCTCTACGTGCTGGCCCGCACCCTGACCAGTCGCGAGACCGCACTCTGGGCCTGCATTTTGCTGGGGCTTTCGCCCCTGTTTTTCGCTCAAAGCACCCTGGCGCTTCTGGACCTTCCTGCAGCCTTCACCACCACCGTTGCCGTGTGGGCGCTGCTCCGCCGGCGCATGGATTGGTTTGCCGTCGCGGCGTCGCTTGCTGTCCTGACCAAGGAAACCGCGGTTGTCATTGTCCCGGTGGCGGTCGTCTTCGTCTGGTTGCACAGAAAACCTCCCGCCAAAAGCACCTGGTTGTGGCTTGCGGCGCCGGTTGCCACGCTGGGCGTGTGGGCGGTTTACTACCATCACCTGACCGACTACTGGACAGGCGGCGCCACATACCTCCAGTACAACCTCTATTCCACCCTGGAACCCGGCCGGATTACCGCCAGCCTGCTTCGCCGCCTCTACCAGGTGTTTATCGCGGGCTTCAACTGGCTGCTTGTTGCTGCAGCGCTCCTGGGTTACCGGCGATTCAAGGCCGCACGTGCCCGTGACGATGAAGAGGGCACGGCAGGGAGCGCGGAATCTTTCACGGGCCTGCGCAGGGAATTCTTCTTTCTTGCCGCGGGGCTGGGTGCTGTCTACATCGTCATGCTCAGCCTGGTGGGCGGCGCAGTGCTCACGCGTTACCTGCTGCCCATCTTTCCTTGCTTCTACCTGGCACTTGTACTGATTGTAGAGACCTTGCCGCGTCCGGTGGTGCGCGCCGCGTTCGTGCTGGTAGCAGCAGCCTTTGTGGCATCGTGGTTCATCAACCCATCCTATCCGTTTGATTACGAAAACAACCTCTCTTATGCGGATTTTATCCGACTGCACCAGCAGGCCTCGGAATGGCTTTCCGCGCAACCTGATCATCCGCGAATTCTGACGGCGTGGCCGGCGACGGACGAGCTGCGCCATCCGAAACTAGGCTACGTTATGCGGCCCATGAAGGTCGTCGGCGTTCCGGGGTTTGCCCCGCCCGATTTCAGGAACGTTCCCGGCGATTCCTTTGACCTGCTCTATCTCTACTCGCGCAAGTGGGACCCGCCCGGCAACTGGCTTTTGCGCCACCCCTGGATTGCCCGGATGGACCGGTACACGCGGCCCATCCACCCCAGGTTTGTGGCCTTCCGCTACAACCTGCATCTGGTGGCGCAATTTCACCGCCGCGGACAGTGGGTCAGGATCTACGCAAAGAGCCGGCACGCGCCTTCGAGCCGCCCCGCAAATTTCTGAAGAAACGATTGCACGCCGCCATGGTCGGCGATACACTCATGCGTCACCCGCGGTAAAGGGGCGAAACATCATTCTCGTTTTCATCAGGGAGGCAACCTCACTATGGAAAGCAAACGCATCTCTCGACGCAGTTTCATGGGACGCGCTGCCGGAGCCACCGGCGGTCTGCTGGCGGGGCGCGCCATTCAGCTGGAGGCCTCGGCGCCGGAGCCTGTGCCGGCCCGCCCGGCTGCCGCCAGTGACACGATACGCTTCGGCATCATCGGCGTGGGCATGCGCGGCTCGGGCCTGTTACGAAACGCCATTTCGCTGCCCGGCGTCGAGTGCGTAGCGGCCTGCGAGCTTTACACCGGCCGCCAGGAACTGGCCAAACAGATTGTGGGCAAGCCCATCCAGGTGACCGCACGCTACCAGGACCTGCTCGACAACAAGGACATCGACTGCATCATCGCTCCCATGCCCGACCACTGGCATCATCGCATTGTGCTCGAGTGCTGCCAGGCCGGCAAGGACGTCTATGTGGAAAAGCCCATGACCCACGAAGTGCAGCAGGGCTTTTCGATGATTGACGCGGCGAAGGCGCACAATCGCATCGTGCAGGTGGGCAGCCAGGAACCCAGTTCGGTGATCTACCAGAAGGCCCGCGAGCTGCTTCGCCAGGGCGTCATTGGCGACGTCTGCCTGGTGGAATCGTCGCTGGGCCGCAACAATGCCTGCGGCGCCTGGAACTACACCATTCCGCCCGACCTTTCTCCCAAGACGGTCGACTGGGAAACGTGGCTGGGCCCCGCGCCCAAGCGGCCTTTCTCCAAGGTGCGGTTCACGCGCTGGCGCAACTATTCGGATTACGGCGAAGGCGCATCCGGCGACCTGTTTATCCACTCGCTCACCGGCATTCACTACGCCATGGACGTGAAGGCGCCGCCCCAGCGCGCAGCAACCATGGGCGGCCTGTACCGCTGGAAAGACGGCCGCGACGTTCCCGACGTGATGACCACCGTTTATGAATACGACGGATTCAACGTCACGCTGCGGGTAACACTCAACACCAGCGACGATGAGATCTATCGTTTCCTGGGCACCCGCGGCATCATGGAAATCCACGGCATCGAAAACCCCAGCGGGTTCACCATCTGGCCGCAGGACGGCGAGAACCACAGCCCCTGCACACCCGCCTGGCCGCAGCCGATGTCGGGCGATTACGCGAAGAAGTGGCACGCCGAGCACGACACGCCTCCCGGCCAAGCCAAGCCCATTGAGGCCAGCGGCTACTACGCTCCGGACAATTACAACGACACGCGCGAGCACCTGTGGAATTTCTTCCAGTCCGTCAAAACGCGGCGGCCTTCGGTGGAAGACGCCGTCTTCGGCAACAACGCCGCCATCGCCTGCCACATGGCCAACTATTCGTATTACAACAAGGCCGTCGCCGTGTGGAACCACGAGGAACGCAAGCTCACTTCCGCCTAGGGCAAGTGCGGAAGTCCGGAGTGTGAGGAGGGGAGCCTGGCACCGCTCGCGGGCCGGCCGGCAAAAGGGTAAAACCAGCACCGGCCGGTCTTCGACGGAACCCCGTTTTTTGACCTCTTCCAGCCCAAAAATCCTTCGTCTCCGTCTGGTTGTTCAGTGGGCACTTTACTGACCGGCCAGTCAGTGGGTTTTTGTGGCCGGCAGAACCCCCTTTTGGGACCCCGATTGGGAAGGGAGAAGGCAGTAAGCAGTAGGCAGTAAGCAGAACGGAGAGAGCAAGAGACCGGCAGCACCTGTGCATGGCCGTTCCGGTTCTGAAATTTCCAATCTGCAATCTGCGATCCCATGCAGCCCGCGCCCTACCCCGTCATTCTGTGCGCAGGGGCATCCCATCAAAACAGCCGCCCTCTCCGAGATGAGAAGGTGGACGCGCAGCGGGCCGGTGAGGGGAATCTTAGGGGGACACGGCTTCAGCCGTGTCGAATAACAACCCCGACCAATGCCGGCTTTAGCCGCTGGCGGTTTCTGGCTGCGACGCCCGGCCTGGCTCAGGGGCTAAAGCCCCCTTCAAAGCGGATTCTCTTGCGACACGACTAAAGTCGTGCCCTTTCGCAAAAACCCGGTTGCGCAGTCTGCATACATCGCAAAGGTCGCGACGTATACGCCGCCCGCCTGTCATTATGAGCGCAGCGAAGAATCCCGGCAGTTCATGCAAGAGAGCAAAAGCAGCGATCCCGCACAGTGGGGCAATGCTGCGGTACCGACGACGTTTGAATTTCAAATCTCAAGTTCCGGATTTCAAATTCGCCGACCCGGAACCCAAAACTCTGATCTGCGCCTCAACTCATAATTCGCAATTTGTAATTCGTAATTGCGCTGGGTTCAATCGCAATTCGCCAATCGCTCAATCACCAATGGCGGCGTAAAGCCGCCGCTACTCGTATCTCAGCGCCACCATGGGATCGACTTTCGCCGCGCGACGCGCCGGGATGTAGCAGGCCAGCA
>JBAUWE010000273.1:0-3061 GCA_049583595.1 Terriglobia bacterium | reverse complement strand
GGGATGACTCTGCGGCTCTTTTCTCCAGGATTAAAAACCGCAGAGTTACACAACAACTCTGCGTTACTCAACTGCGGCCTTTGCCGTAGCGGCGGGTTCATCCCGCCATCGGCCGAGCCCGGGTGGCGCATGTGTCGCAACCTTTGCGATGTATGCGAGACGGTGATTTGAGGAGAAATTCCCATGCGGCATTTACGATCAGCCTTGATTCGCTTGGGCGGTTTGTTCCGCAGGCGGCATCATGAGCGCGACATGGCCGAGGAACTGGAAAGCCATCTCCAGATGCATATTGAGGACAACCTGCGCTCCGGCATGGCGCCCGCAGAAGCCCGCCGCCAGGCGCTCATCAAACTGGGCGGCCTGGAGCAGGTGAAGGAAGATTGCCGCGACACCTGGGGCGTGCGCATGATCAACGAACTCGGGCAGGACATTCGTTACGGACTCCGCCAGCTCCGCCGCAACCCGGGATTCACGGTAGTTGCCGTCCTCACCCTCGCCCTCGGCATTGGCGCCAACACGGCCATTTTCAGCATGGTTCGAACCATTCTGATCAGTCCCCTCCCGTACCGGAATCCCGACCGGTTATTGACCATTTGGAATGAATATAACGGCAAGCCCACATTGAATTCACCGCCGGATTACCTGGACCGCCGGTCCCAGGGCCGGACGCTCGAGGCCATAGCAGCGTTGAGGTTCGCCAATCTCAATCTCGCCGGGAACGGTCCGGCCCAGCGCCTTCGTGCGGCCCGGGTTACAGCCAGCTTTTTTGCCGTAATGGGTATCCGGCCGGAAGCCGGGCGAACCTTTACCGCCCGGGAGGACGCTCCGGGAAAAGGCGACGTGGCGGTGCTCAGCCATGGTTGCTGGCAGCGCCGCTTCGGGGCCAATCCTGGTCTGCTGGGAACTGCAATCCGCCTGAACGGCAAGCCCTACACGGTGCTGGGCGTGATGCCCCCGGACTTCAGCGCGCTTTTCCCCCGCACCGAACTCTGGATTCCCATCGCTTTCACTCCGCAGGAAACGGCCGATTCCTTCCGTGGCAATGAGTACCTCACGGTGCTGGCCCGCAGGAAGCCGCAATTCACGCTGGCCCAGGTCCGGGCCGAGATGAAGACCATCGCCGCGCGCGTTCCGCAGCGTTTTCCCGAAAGGCGCGATTTTCTGCTCTCCGCAAACTGGAGCGCGGCGGTCGTTCCCTTGCGTGAGCATTATGTGGGCAACGTCCGTCTCGCGTTGCTGGTGCTGTTTACAGCAGTGATGCTGGTGCTGCTGATTGCCTGCGTCAACGTGGCCAATCTGCTTCTCGCTCGCGCCTCCGGGCGTGAAAAGGAAATGGCTCTCCGATCAGCTCTGGGGGCGGGCCGCGGACGCGTGGTCCGCCAGTTGCTGGTTGAGAGCGTCTTGCTTTCCGGCCTGGGAGGAGCCGCCGGTCTTCTGCTGGCGCGCTGGGGTGTAGGTCTTGCCAGGCGGTTCGGTCCCGGCACGGTTCCACTGCTCCACCGCGTCCACGTGGACATTCCTACAGTGCTCTTCCTTGTCGCGCTTTCGGTTCTGGTGGGAATTCTCTTTGGCTTAGCGCCGGTGTTCAGGCTCGCTCCTGTTCACCTTCGGCAATCGTTCAAGGAACGCAGTGGGAGACCGGGGCGGAAGGGTCACCGCCGGGTGGGCGGGGCACTTGTGGCGCTGGAAATCGCCCTTTCCCTGATTCTGCTGGCGGGGGCAGGGCTGCTGATCCAGAGCCTCCATCGCCTGCTGCAGGTTGATCCCGGATTCCAGAGCGCGCATCGCCTGACGTTTGGGCTATCTCTGCCGCGCACGGCCTACACTACCGACGCGCAGCGGACGGCCTTGTTCCGTGAGGCGCTCCGGCGCCTCCAGGCGCTGCCCGGCATCACCGCAGCCGGCGCCGTGCAGTCTCTGCCCTTCGCGGGCGATAACGAGACATCCACCGTCCAGGTGGAGGGCCGCCCGGTTCCCCAGGGGCAGGCTCCGCCCTCCGCCGAATACCGCATCGTTACGCCCGGTTACCGCCGTGCCATGGAAATTCCCCTCTTGAGCGGCCGCGATTTCAGCCGCCAGGACACCGCAGATTCCCGCCCCGTGGCCCTGGTGGACGCCATGGCGGCAAAACACTTCTGGCCCAGCCAGAATCCCATCGGGAAGCGCTTCAGCTTTGGCGGCGACAGCTGGCGGGAGGTGGTTGGCGTGGTCGGCACCGTTCGAAACGTGGGCCTTGACGTGGTGCCGCACGACCAGGTCTATCTGCCTTACGCGCAGCACCCCCTGCCCAACATGCATTTCGTGCTGCAAACCAGCACGCCACCGCTGCAGTCCGCCCGGGCCGTGCGCGAAACAGTCTCTTCTCTGGATCGCGACCTGCCCGTTTACGATGTCCGTTCAATGGATCAGGTACTCGAAGCTTCCCTCTCACAAAGGCAGTCCGGGGTCACCGCGCTGATGGCCTTTGCGCTGGCAGCTCTTTTGCTGGCCGCCATTGGAATCTACGGTGTCATGGCCTACTCAGTGAATCAGCGTACGCACGAAATCGGCATCCGCATGGCACTGGGGGCGGAGAAACGCGATGTGCTGAAGATGGTGATTGGGCAAGGGCTCAAACTGGCGCTGATGGGCGTGGCCATCGGCATTGCCGGCGCGCTGGCGCTCACGCGATTTCTTGCCAGCCTGCTCTATGGCGTCAAGCCCACCGACCCACTCACGTTCATCGCCGTCTCATTGATCCTGGTCGCTGTGGCCCTGCTGGCCTGCTACATCCCCGCCCGCCGCGCGTCAAGAATCGATCCCATGGTGGCGCTGAGATACGAATGAGGCCATGGGTGATTGAGCGATTGGTGATTGGTGATTGGAAGAGTCGGAAGGTCAATGACGAATGACGAGTTACGAATGGATTCGTAGGTCTGAGTTCCGGGTTCCGGTTTCTGTTCCGGGATTTGAAATCTGAAATTTCAGATTTGAAATGGCCCTGCGCCTTGGCTGACGCATGCATCGTGACTTTCGCGATGTGTGCGAGCCCGCGATTTGAGGAGCGTTAACCATGCGACGA
>JBAUWE010000272.1:0-2820 GCA_049583595.1 Terriglobia bacterium | reverse complement strand
CTTCCAGGACATCTCCTTGACGACCGGCCGTCGGTTATCTAAGATGACACGAAGGTAATTACTCTCTGTGTCGTGATTGGGGCTATGCTGAAACAACGCAAGCCGCGCAACAACCATCAGGTTCGGGGCTCATCCGACGGAATCCTGATTCCGAACAAGCTTTACTTTCGCATCGGGGAAGTGAGCGAGCTTGCTGATACCAAGCCTTACGTTCTGCGGTATTGGGAAACGGAGTTTCCGACCCTGAAGCCTATCAAGAGCGCTACGGGACATCGCCTCTACCGGCGTCCGGATGTGGAAATGGTCTTGAAGATCAAGCGGTTGCTTTACGAAGAGGGTTTCACCATTGAAGGAGCGCGCAGGTATCTGGCCGGATCGTCAGTCGCGGTTGCGGCGGCCAACCCTGCCGCATCCTCCAAAATCAGTGATGCTCAGGTAAAAGCAATCAAGCGCGAACTCCGTGGAATCTTGACAATCGTTTCCAGATGATGCTAGCGTTGAATTCGTGCCATTCAGCCCATATTTGAGCGTGAAGGCGCGGATTTCCGGGACGTAGCGCAGCCTGGTAGCGCACTTGCTTGGGGTGCAAGGGGTCGCCGGTTCAAATCCGGCCGTCCCGACCAGAAATTGTTAGAGAGGTGATGAGTGGCGAGTGATGAAGCTGAGGGCGTGGCAGCTCTTGGTTTGCCCTGGTCACTCGCCACGGTTCATTGAGAGTTCGGGGCGTGGCGTAGCCTGGTAGCGCGCTCGGTTCGGGACCGAGAGGTCCCCAGTTCAAATCTGGGCGCCCCGACCACTTTTTTCTTAGTTGTTTTTCTTAGATTCCGGTTTATCCCTCCCGCAATGATCTTCCCATGCCTGATCAGGGGCGGATGCCGGACCTTTGATGTTCTGCTCGGACGCTCCTGCCTTGGGATCCCTGCCGGGGATGGACCATCGTATTTGATGGCAGACTTCAATTTGCCGCCAGGGATTTTGAGGCTCCCCTCCTGTGATTGAACAACGCTAAGGGCGCTAATCCCAATTCTTCAACCTTGGCCAGATCTGTTTCAAATTCCAGCCGCGGGGTTGCGTGCACATCCAGATGGGTCCGCGCTCTAGTCCGTAAGGCACTCCGAAGTCGCCCGCGTGGATCACCTGGCCGAAGTATTTCTCAAGGTTCTTGCGGTTGTCGCCCAGAACGATCATGCCGAGGCCGTTATAGTCGTGCGGTCCCCACAGGAAATAGTTCTGATGGCCGGAGATGGCTTTGGGCAGACCAAATTTCGGTCCGAAGAAGTCAATGGCCCCTGCCTGGCCGTAGTTTTGCGCAAAGATGGCCGTCGCTGCGCGCAAACCGGGTGGAAGCCTGTCGTATGCCTGGGCCACCGCGGCTGTCATCTGCTCCCAGCCCAGGTCGTCCGAGTAGTATTGAGGCAGCGGCGAAGCCAGATGGCTTTTCTCCGTGGCGGGCGGCGCCAGATGAAGTGTTTCCTGATAGTGAACATACGTTTTGAGCGGAAGGATTGGGATCATCATGGGCAGCAACGGCGCCGTGCCTGCAACGAGCGCCACCACAATGGCCGGCTTGAGCCAGTGGCGGACGCCGGCCGCGCGTTCGATGAGGATGGCGCCCGCCGCCAGCAGCATGGGGTAGGCCGGTGCGGAATAGTAGTCTTTGCCGTGCAGCAGCAAGGTTGCTGCCAGCACCACGAGAAAAGCCCATCCCAGCACCCGAAAGCGCTTGCCGTCGCTCCCGAAGAATAGAAAGAACAGGCCCGCAAGCCAGATGGGCAAATTGAGCGGAGACATCATAAAGATCTGGTTGCCCATGAAGGCCAGCGGGCCACGGACAATATCCCGGCCGTTTGCCCGAATGTTCTGCATCAGTTGGACAAATGGCCAGTGGTGCTGAACGTTCCAGATCAGGTTGGGCAGAAAGATGGCGAGGGCAACGCTTCCGCCCATCCATATCCACCGCGAGCGGAAGACTTTTCGTTCAGCAGTCAGCAGCAAACCAACCACAATAGCGAATCCGAAAAGGGCCATCGAGTACTTATTTTCGAGCCCCAGCCCAGCCAGTACGCCGAAGTACAACCAAAGTTTCTGCCTGCCGGTCTTGATGACGCGAATCACCACCCAGGCACAGCCCATCCAAAACAGCGGCTCGAACACGTTCATGGTCAGCAGGTGGGCCATGATCACGTAGATACCAGCCAGCGCAATGCTGAGCGCTGCCAGCCCCTGGGCGAAGCGGCCGCCCCCGAGCTCGCGCGCCAGCATCGCCGTCAGCCACACCATGGCGGCGCCCGCCAGCGCCGGCAGAAAGTGCAGGGCCGGGAGCGAAGTGCCTATCGTGTGGATGGTGAGCCAGGTGACGAGTGCAATCATGGGTGGCTGGTCGACGTAGCCAAAGGCGAGATGGCGGGCACAGGCGAGGTAGTAAAGTTCGTCGCGGAAGTAGCCGTAGCGGCCCGCCGTCAGCATGTGGGCCACAAAGCTGCCGGCAGCAACGTACAGCACGACGGCCGTGGCACTGGTAAAAATACTGTGGCGCCGCAGGTTGTTTAAATGCGGAATGTCTTCCATCTCTGCTGGTTGATTGTGGGCCACTGGGCCTCTTTCACCTTGGCGGAACAATCCGCAGCCGTATCTCTTCACAAATGCAAATTGCGGGGCGCGTTACCGAATTACAGCATGGATTTCGTCCAACTGCTGACTGTGTTGCGCGGCAATTCAACCCCGGCGGCGCGATAGGCCAGAAGCAGGGAACCGAGAACCGGCGGGAGCAGGGCAGCGCGGACTTCCGCCCGGCGATCGCTGCGCATCACAGCATCGGTG
>JBAUWE010000271.1:0-10319 GCA_049583595.1 Terriglobia bacterium | reverse complement strand
AGGCGATTACGACCATGTGCCGCCCCCCATCCGGGCAAAAGGTCCGGACGGTTCCGTCATCAGCGACGGCCCGCGTGTTCCTCTGATTCTTATTTCGCCCTACGCGCGTACTCACTACGTTGCCCATGCCGAGGGCAACCAGGCGTCGGTGGTTAAGTTAGTCGATGCCATATTCAACTTGCCGCCGCTGGCGTTTCTGCCGGATGAAGAGCGCGGCCGCAAGCTGGGCGAAAAGGAATTTGGCCAGAAAGGGTTGGGGCCCGAGGACGCGATCACGCCGGGAGTGGGCAATTTGACGGAAGCCTTCAGCCCTGCGCGCCTTCTGGGGAAAGCCGAGCCTTTGCCCGCTAGTTACGTAGAAATTCCAGATTCGCTGGTTCAGCATTTGCCGCAGGAAACGGGCTACGGCTGCGCGGACCTCGGGATCATCACCGCAGACCGCCAGCGCCACATCGCGAACAAGATTCCCGACGACTTTAATCCACGCCCGAAAACCACTCCAAGCCTGTGACGGGTGATTGGGGCTAAGGTGCCTGGCCGAAAGGGCGCTCCTGCCAGGCGACGGGATTCAAGCCCACACAGGAGCCTCGATCCTCCGGCGCCGTTCAGGTCTTCCCGCCGCCAGGACGGCAGTGACTCAGTTTGATTTGTGGCACGCGCGTCTTCGCCTGTGCTGCGGTCAAAAGACACGGCCAGGATGGCCGTGCCACAAAATAGGAACCAAACTGAGTCACCACCGCCAGGACACAGTTCTGGCCTGGGTGGCCCAACCGCGCTATGATCTTAAATTTGGAGGGGATACTCCCGCTTCGCTCTCCAGGTTTTCTTGCACAAGGGATGGGCCAGCAATCCGATGACGGTCTAACCCGGGGGATAAGGCCCGGGTGCCGGCGTTCCCATCGAATTCAATTGAATCGAGGACAAATGCGATGATCATTTCGCGTTACCGGACTTATATGGTCTGTTTGTTCGTATTCGCGTTGGGAACCCTGGCCTTGCGGGCCCAGTCCCCCATCACACTGGATGTTGACGCCACCCAGGCGCCGCGGAGAATTATCCACACCCATATGGCGATCCCTGTTTCGCCGGGACCTTTAACGCTTTACTATCCCAAATGGATTCCGGGGGAACATGCGCCGGACGGCCCGATCCTGAATGTGACCGGATTGAAATTCAGCGGCAACGGCAAAACCATCCCGTGGCGCCGCGATCTGGTGGATATGTTCACCTTTCACCTGGACATCCCGCAGGGGGTCAGCGTTCTCGACGTGAAATTCGATTATGTCGAGCCCACGTCTACGGCCGGATTTACGGCCGGCGCCTCGGCCACGGACAATCTGGTGGTCATCAGTTGGAACCAGAATGTTCTCTATCCTGCGGGCCGCCGGGCGCAGGATATTATTCTCAAAGCGAGTTTGAAGCTTCCCGAAGGCTGGACGTTTGGGACGGCGCTCCCGGTTGCCCGCCGGGAGGGCAACGAAATCGAATTCAAACCGGCCTCTCTGAATCGCCTGGTCGATTCGCCGGTCAGCGCCAGCCGGTTCTATCGCGTTGTGGATGTGACTCCGCCAGGCGAGCCGGTCCATCACGAGATCGACCTGGCCGCCGACAGCCAGGCCGCGCTCAAAATGAGTCCGGAACTGAAGCAGGAATACACGAACCTGGTGGCCGAGACGGGAAAGTTGTTCGGGGCGCGCCACTATCGCGACTATCACTTTCTGCTGACCTTGAGCAATTACGTCGCTCACTTTGGCCTGGAACACCATGAGTCCGACGACAGCCGGATTGGGGAATTTTCGCTGATCGATCCCCGCCTGCGCCTCAACATGGCCACGCTGCTGCCACACGAATTTGTCCATTCCTGGAACGGCAAGTTCCGCCGCCCCAAGGATCTGAGCCCCCCTTATTACGAACAGCCCATGAAGACCGATATGCTCTGGGTTTATGAAGGGCTTACCCAATATCTGGGTGGACTTCTGGCGGAACGCAGCGGCCTGTGGACCCCCGATGATTACCGGCAGAGCCTGGCTTCGATCGCCGCAAGATTGGGGCCGGGGCGGCCGGGGCGGACCTGGCGCCCCCTGCTGGATACGGCAGCGGCCGCCCAAATCCTTTACGGCGCACCCGGCCAATGGTCCAACTGGCGGCGGGGCGTCGATTTCTACGACGAGGGACTCCTGGTCTGGCTTGAAGTCAACAGCATTATCCATCGGCAGACGCACGGGAAGAAGTCTCTGGACGATTTCTGCCGGCTGTTTTATGGCGGGCCGAACGACGGGCCGCAATTGATGACGTACACTTTCCAGGACCTGGTTGATGCGCTCAATCAGATTGCGCCTTACGACTGGGCTGGATTCCTCCACAAGCGCCTGAATTCAACTTCTCCCGAGGCGCCGCTCGGCGGCATTGAGGGCAGCGGGTGGAAAGTGGTTTACACCAGCGTTGAGCCCGCCCTGTTGCAGAGTTCCGAGGCCGTCCATGACAACATTGACGAGACGTATTCGATCGGCCTGCAACTGAAGGAGGACGGCACCGTCCAGGATTCCATCGTGACCCTGCCGGCTTACCAAGCCGGGATTTCACCCGGGATGAAAGTCATTGCGGTGAACGGGCGCCCGTTTACGCCACAGGTGCTGCGCCTGGCCCTCAGGGCCGGCACGACTTCGAAAGAGCCCCTCCGCCTGCGGGTCTTGAATGACGGCTATTATAAGACCTGCTCGATTGATTATCACGGCGGCGAAAGGTTTCCCCATCTGGTCCGGGAAGCCGGACGCCCGGACCTGCTGGATGAGATGTTGAAGCCACTTGCGGCCCAGTAGTTGCCGGATGGGTTTCACGCAATGGAGTGAAGGCTGCGGGGTGCATTGCGATGCGAATTCTGAAAAGTGGATTGCTGAGTTTTTGCCGGTTTCATCGGCGGGCTGTCGTTGACTTTGGCATTCTGGCCGTTTGCCTTTTCCCCCTTGTGGTTGCCGCAGCGGACGGGCGAAGCCCCTCCATGCAATCCCCGCCCGGGGTGAAGGTTGTCAACCTGACGCGCCATCGCGGCTATTTCAACGAGCCTTCCGTCGCCATCAATCCCCGCAACCCGCAGCAGGTGGTGGTGGCCTACCAGACCGGCGCGCACATCGCGTATTCACAGGATGCCGGCCGGAATTGGGGAACAACTGCAGAGACTGTTCCCGGCAACTATGCTGTGTCCGGCGACGTTTCTGTGGCCTATGATAACAGCGGCCATGCCTTCCTCTGTTACATCGCCTTTGACAAGCTGGGGACTGATGAATACTGGGGACACAACGCCACCCGAAACGGCGTGTTCGTGCGGCGGTCGCTTGACGGCGGCAAGGCGTGGCAGCAGCAAGCCGTTCCCGTGATCGAGCATGCCACCGAGCCCGGCATTCCCTTTGAGGACAAGCCTTACATTGTGGCTGACAACACCCATGGGCCATATGCGGGCAATCTCTACGTCGGCTGGACCGAGTTCAGTCTGACGCAATCGGTCATTCTCATTTCGCGCTCGACGGACGACGGCACCACCTGGTCAAAGCCCCTCCGGATCAGCACTGAAGCCGGACTGCCGAGGGACGATAACGGAGCAGTGGAAGGTTTTACCGGTGCGGTGGGTCCCGATGGCACACTTTATGTGGTGTGGGCAGACGGTACGCATGTGGTGTTGACATCCTCACGGGATGGAGGGCGTACTTTTGCTCCCTCGCACGGTGTTATATCCATTGCGCCGCCTTATTTTCATATCACCGATGTTGATAGGACGGTCGGCTTCCCGGTGATTTCGATTGATCCTCATGGAGGTAACGGTGCCGGGCTCCTCTACCTGACCTGGAGCGATTATCGCAACGGAGACGTTGATGTCTTCTGCTCGACCTCGGCCGACCGTGGCCGGACGTGGGCGCCGGCGGTTCGCGTCAATTCGGATCCGATTCACAACGGGGCCGACCAGTTTTTCCAATGGCTGTCGGTTGACTCGGTGACGGGAGCCGCGAATCTCATTTTCTACGACCGGCGGGACGACCCGGGAAACAGCAAGGCCATTGTGGTTCTGGCCCGTTCCACAGATCATGGCCGTACCTTCCACAACTACATGTGGATGAACAAGGCGTTTGATCCCAACAACGATTTTATCGGTGATTACACCGGGATCGCAGCCCTGGGCGGGCGGGTTTATGGAGTGTGGACGGAGGAACGTCCGCGCGGCGGCGGGCGTGAGGCCGCGAGTCCCTTGCACCACACCATCGTTCGGGTGGGCATTGCGGACTTTGCCGGTACGGGCACTTCCCGCTGATAGAAAGCGGCAGGCTGCTACAAGTGAGGAATACGGCGCTCCTTCATCTGTTGAAGGTGCTGCTTTAATCGTTCCAGAACTTCGCTGTCATGTTCTTCGTGCAGTCTTTGCTCGACCTCGGTGAGCGCGAAGTGGACGATGTCATGGTGATGGATCTCTTCCGGTTCCAGGCGCTGGCTGCAATCGAGCCAGATCTTGTGCAGGAGGTCGATTTCATTCGGCGTCAGGTGCGGAGCGTGCGGTCCCAGATAAAAGATCTCTTCACGCCCCCGCGGCGAGTAGACTTCCACGGTCAGTTGCGGCTTGGGATTGCGTAACCCTTCCCACGCCAGACCGGCCCGGCGCGCTTCTTCCGCGGCAGACATCTTGGTGGATGACCCCAGCACGATGCTTGACGATTGAAGATTCTGACCCGCCCGTAGGATGCCGTCCCAGACGTCTGTTGCCGCAATCACAGCCAGCTTCACACTCTTGCCGTACTTCTCGGACAATGCCAGCGCCCGCGTGAACAATTCCTGCTCGTAGACGGTAAACAACTGCTCCGGTTCCAGGCCGTGTTCGCCGGACCCCGCACGCAAGAGAACACGAATGTGGAGGACTACAACGTCCTGGCGTTCTATGTCGACCCGCTCCAGAGCGGAGGCCAGGTGGTACAGCTTGAAGTAATCGGGAACCGGTACCAGGATGTTTCCCGGCCGTGACCCAACTCCTTCAGCAGTGATTTCCTCACTGGGCTCCAGATTGAACTGGTCCAGTTTGCCCAAAGCGGCCCGGCGCTGATTGATCTTCTCTGAAATGACGAACAGAGCGTAGAACAACAGGGTGAAAGTGATGCCAGTGATGGTGGCAATTTCCTTGGTAAAGAGGTTGATGATGGCGGTTGCAAACAGCGTCAGCGTAATGAAGCCCAGCCCCAGCGGAAGTTCCAGGCGGCCCAACCGCAAGTGCACAGGAACTCGGAACTCGCGCGGTCCGGGCTTGGTGAAGCGAAGCACCAGAACGCCCAGCCCTTTCATGGCAAAGCTCCAGATCACTCCGAAAGCGTAGGCTTCGCCGAGCAGGATCACGTTGCCGCGGCTGAGGAAAATGGTCAGCAGTTGCAGAGCCACAACCAGATTGACAATCCGGTGCGAGGTTCCAAACCGTGGGTGAGGCTGCCGGAACCAGTCCGCCAGAACACCGTCTTCGGAAACACGATTGAGAACGCCGTTGGAACCGACGATGGCCGTGTTGACGGCGCCCGAGAGGATCATGATGCCAACAAGCACCACGAAACCATGGAATAGCAGCCGCAGCATCACGGGCCCCACCACGTTCATGGCCAGGCCGCCGATCAGGTTGTCTTTATAGCTGAGGCGCGAGGCGGCGTCGGGGATGATCATGAAGGCGAAGAAGGAGACCAGCGAGGTGAAAGCCATGCTGAAAATAAAGACGATAAAAGCCGTTTTCTTCAGATTCGGTAGCTTGGGATGCTCGATTTCACGGTAGACCTGCGCCAGGGTTTCCAGTCCGCTCATGGCTAGCACGGAATGGCCAAAGGCCACCAGAATTCCAACTACGCCGATGATCTCCGGCAAGCGGCTGGAGCGCAGCCACCCTTCGGCCTCGACGGAAAAATGCAGGTTGGAAGGCAGCGGAGCCGGCGGAAGGTGCCCGCCTCTCACCCAGAGCGTGTACCCGCACCAGCCGACCATCAGGACAACCAGGATGGTGGTGAACTCCATGATGCGGATGGCCTTTTCGCTGGACTCCTCAATGCCCTTGATGTTCTCCCACCAGAAATAAAGCGTTACCGCCGCGGCAAAAATGGCGGAGGTGGAATTGGTGGGCAGGGTAGCGTTGATGTGAGCGTGCTGCAGAAGTTCATTGACGAAGCCCACGAGATATTGGCCGGCTGAAACTCCGCTGATCGGTCCGGTCAGGATGTAGTCAAACATCAGCGCCGAAACCGAAATCTTGGCCAGCGTGCCGCCCATGGCCTCTTTGACCACGCGGTAAACGCCGCCGCGGACGAACATGCTGCAGCTTTCCACGTACATCTGGGCGACGGCATACGCAAACAGCATGACGGCCAGGATGAACCACGGTGCCGAGGGTCCAATCGCCTGCTCGGCAATGCCGCCGGCGTAGAAAGCGGAAGAAGCCAGGTCATTCAGGACAATGGCCGCCGCTCGCCAGAAAGAGATAAACGTCAGCATGGCCGTGGTGGCGACCATGACGCGTGGCAGCGTCACCACGCGCTTCTGAGGAGACGGATGATCTGAAGTGCTATTTCCCATTGATGGGTACGCCGGGAGTGAAGATTATGGCGTTATGGATATTTTGAATGAATTGGAAGTTCGACACTCGTGACTGCCTTGCCTCAAAGTAATCCGCTATATTCTCACACATCCCCGACGCATTGGCATTATTTTTTCTTATGGACGTCATAGATTATGCTTTTGCCGAGTGTGTCTGAACAGCAACACGCGGAAGCGCCAAAGCTACTGCGCCCGCGCATTGCGGGCCCAGTCTTGAGAGGAGGCCCCACCGCTGGTTGCGCATGGGGCAGAATTCGGCGGGCCGGAAGGCTCGCACAGGTGTAGAATACCCGTCCGTGCTTCCTGGCCTGGATGCGGGTTTTAAGAGGGCCCGCTGGCAGCAGGGAGAAGGCTCCTGGAAGGGGGGTACAGAGGGATGTCACAAGCGCAAGTTGATTCTTTATTAGCCGTACTTAACCCCAATGCAGCGAAAGGCGAAAAGCCGAAAAAAGTATATATGATTACGGACTTCGAGGGAGTGTCCGGGGTTTTCAGCACTGAACTCCAGTGCGAGCCCTCGGAGAGCCCGCGGTACGAGGAGGCTCGCAAGCTCCTGACTGGAGAGATCAACGCAGCCGTTGACGGATTGCTGGAGGGTGGCGCGACGGGCGTTGTGGTGTGGGACGGCCACGACAGCAGCCGGGCGCTCTCCGCGCTCGACATCAGTCCCAAGGCGCTCCTTCTGACGGGAGAACCGGTGGCATCCACTCTGGAGCTGGATTCTTCCTATGCGGCAATGGTTTTTATCGGCCAGCACGCCATGGCTGGAGCGATGAACGGAATCCTCAACCATTCCTTCAGCTCCCTGGGCGTTGAAAATATGTGGGTCAATAACAAGCTGGTGGGCGAGATTGGCGTGCGTGTGATGCTGGCCGGCACCTTTGGGGTTCCCTCCATCATGCTTTCCGGTGACGTTGCCGCCTGCGAGGAACTCCACGCCCTGGTGCCAAAGGCCGAATGCGCTGCCGTCAAATCCGGAGCCAGCCGCACGGCGGGTTTTATGCTTCCTCACCCGGCGGCCGCGGCACTGATTAAGGAAAAGGCCCGGCGCGCCATGGAGAGGCTTGGTGAAATCCCTCCCTATCGGATGGAGGGGCCGGTGGAGGCCAAAGTGCAGTTCACTACCCGGGGAGTCCGTTACTTTCAGGCGCGTGAGGGCGTGGAGCAGATTGATGAACGAACCTGGGCCTTTCGTGGCAAGGACTTGAAGGACGCCTGGCTCAAATACTCGTCGTCGTTTTAGTTTCGGACCGAAGGCGCTGGACAAACTTGTGGGGAGACCGGCAGGCATCCTGCTCCGAAACCCGGGCGGCTATCCTGCGGCTTCCATTCGTCAACCCATCTACCGTAAGGCGAATAAAGGGCGGACCGCCCTTTACCTGAGGCGTCAACCACCACCCGAAGGCGCGCATGCTCCACCACCAGCGCTGACTGATGCTCCGGAGGTTGCGAAGGTCGAGAACTGCTGCTCGGTCTTCCTGGAGCCGCACTTGGGGCACACCGGGGCTGGCCGGTTTCTGCTCAGCACCAGCTTCTCAAAGGTCTTTTTGCACTTCTGGCAAGTGTATTCGAAGATTGGCATAAAGGTTATTCACCTGCAGTTTTTGTTATCAGGAGTGTCGTCCCGGCCCGACCGGACCGGGGGACGCGGCGATCAAGTGAAGCGGGATATTCCGGGAATCCTGGGCAGGACCAGAAACCACACAACCATGAAAATGATAAAGACGATTACGCCTTCCATACCTTGTATTATACACCATTGCGGATGGCGGACCATGTGCCGGAGAGACGCTGAGATCTCTGTTCCTGATGTGTGCCGCGACGATTGTCCGGCGAACAACCTGCGCCAATGCTTGCCCTGACGCTTGGGGGCGTGATAGATTGCGAAACCTGCGGGAGCGATAGAATCCCGGTCTGATTATTGCCTTCATCAAAACCAACGGTGGGAGAGTTTTATGGATCCTTTGAAGAAAGTTCAAATTGGAAAAACTTCTCTGCAGGTGACGCGCCTGGGCCTGGGCGGCGCGCCGCTCGGCGGCCTGTTCGAGGATGTTCAGGGCGAGACCGCTGTCGCCACCATCCGGCGTGCGCTGGAACTGGGCATCAACTTCTTTGATACGGCGCCCCTCTACGGGCACGGCAAAAGTGAAAAGTGGATGGGACAGGGCCTTGCCGGGAACTCGCCGGACTCCCGGGTGCTGGCCACCAAGGTTGGCCGCGTGCTTGAGCCGGTTGAGCCGGGCACGCTGGAGAAAGACGAGTTTGACAACCCCGCTCCTTTCAAGCCAGTGTTTGATTTCAGTTACGACGGAACGATGCGGTCGTTTGATGAGAGCCTGAAGCGCCTGCAGGTTGACCGGATCGATATCCTGCACATCCATGACCCTGATGACCATTACGATGAGGCCATCAAGGGCGCCTATCCCGCGCTGGACACGCTGCGCAGGGAAGGGCGCATCAAGGCGGTTGGAGCCGGGATGAACCAGGCGGAAATGCCTGCCCGCTTCGCGCGCGAGGGCAACTTTGATTGCTTCCTGCTGGCGGGCCGCTACAGCCTGATCGACCACACGGGGTTGAAAGAGTTGCTGCCCCTGTGTGTTGAAAAGCAGATCAGCATCATTATCGGCGGGCCTTACAACAGCGGCATCCTGGCCACCGGAGCAAAGCCGGGCGCAAAATTCAACTACGCCGATGCACCGCCTGAGATTCTGGAAAGAGTGAGAAAAGTCGAAGAGGTTTGTGGGCGCCACCAGGTGCCCATGAAGGCGGCGGCGTTGCAATTCCCGCTGGCGCATCCGGCGGTGGCCGCGGTGATTCCGGGAGCGCGCTCCGTGGCTGAACTGGAAGAAAACTTCCGTCTCATCAGCCATCCCATTCCGGGCGACTTCTGGGCCGATCTGCGAGCGAAAGGGTTGCTGCCCGAGGAAGCCCCCGTCCCCAAGTAAGTGGCTCGGCGTACTCGGTGCGCGGGTTCTCGCCAGGCGGGCCCAGTCAACGATGGTTGAGGTCTGGTACAGAGTTGCGAATGCCTTAAAGCTTTTGTCCTTTTGCGGCTTGTCCGGGAAGGAGGAAGGTTTTAGGGAAGCGGTTTTCGCCGCAGATCTTAAACGAGCCAAAGTCCTTATACCACTGCCCTGCGGGAACCTCTGGTTTTGAGTCAAGCCATATCCGCAGTTTGTTAAGGTCTTCGAGCCTGACGTTGCGGTCGTGCATCCGCTCGATCAGATGGTTGCGGATGGCCGCCGGAATGTTGGACCACGTTTCAACTTGGGGCATTACTCACCAAAGACGAAGCGCCCCAACTCTTCTCCGAGCGTCTTCACTTGTTTGGGGTCGCTCGCCGAGCGAAACCGTTCAGCCAGATCGAAAAACGCTTTTTCCTTTTGCTTCTGAGCCTCGATACCTTCTTCGATGAGTTCGACGAGAACGCGGTTATCGCTCAAGCGGCGGCGTTTTGCAAGGGTGCCCACCTTCCTTGCAACTTCGGGGGATAGCGTCACGCTTCGCCGGACATTTCTTGCCCGTGTTGTCTTTGTTGTTGTCATGGCATCATTGTACACCATTATGGTGCACTGTTTCCGTCACATATGATTCGCGACGCCTACCAGGGCGGAGGCGACCAGCAGCACCACCATGCCGGCCACCATATACCCCTTGGCCTGGCGGCTGGAACCCTTCCACTCGCCGCTGAGGAATCCCCAGATGGTGGAAACGAAAAT
>JBAUWE010000270.1:0-19773 GCA_049583595.1 Terriglobia bacterium | reverse complement strand
CCCTCAGAAAGCCCTGCGCACTATGGGGAGAAACCAGTTGACTAAAAAAGTATCGCGCCGCGAATTATTGAAGGGGATGGGGACGGCAGGCCTGGGCGCATGGCTCGCCCTGCGGCCTGACCTGAAGGGACTAGCGGTAGCAACCCAGGCCCCGGAGGGCGGTATTTCTGTCACCTTTACGGATGTCCGCCAAGCGGCGGGTATCACCTTCAAACAGGATGGAACAGGAAGTAATGAGAAGTACTACCTGGAGACCATGGGAACAGGTGTGGGCTGGATTGACTATGACCAGGACGGCCTTCTGGACCTCTATTTCGTTCAGTCAGCCGCCACCAAAGCCTATACACCTCCGCACCCTCTGCGCTCCGCGCTTTACCATAACAACGGCGACGGAACCTTTTCCGATGTTACGGAGAAAGCCGGAGTGGGCGGCGAGGGCCATTACGGCCAGGGTGTTTGCGTCGCTGATTACGATAATGACGGCTACCCTGACCTTTACGTCACGGGTTACGGCAGCGCGATTCTCTACCACAACAACGGCAACGGAACTTTTACCGACGTCACCGAAAAGGCGGGGCTCGCAGACAAGGGAGGCTGGTCCACCAGCGCCGCGTGGATTGACTATGACAAGGACGGCTGGCTCGACCTGGTGGTCTGCAATTACATTGAGTGGTCGCCCGAGAACAACATCTGGTGCGGCGAACACAGGACCGGTTATCGAGCCTACTGCCATCCCGACAACTACCGCGGCCAGCGTCTCAAGCTCTACCACAATAACCACGATGGAACCTTTACTGACGTCAGCAAACAGTCAGGCATCGGGATTCCGGAAGCCAAAGGCATGGGCGTTGTCACCGCGGACTTCAACAACGACGGCTGGCCGGACATCGCCATTGCCAATGACACCTGGCCGAACTTCCTATTTATCAATCAGCACGACGGAACCTTCAAAGACGTCTCATTCATTTCCGGAGTGGCAGCAAGCGCCGACGGCAAGTATGAAGCCGGGATGGGGATCGATGCGGCTGACGTCGACGGCGACGGATGGATGGACCTCTACGTCACACACCTCGACTTTGAACTCGACCGCCTCTACCACAACAACCACGACGAAACCTTCGACGACGTTACCTACCAGTGCGGTATCGGAAACAGCGCCATCTTCCAGAGCGGAGTGTCCACCATCTTTGCGGATTACGACAATGACGGATGGCCCGACATCATGCAGGTGAACGGCGCCATGCTCGACAACATCAACCTCTACCACTCGGAAGTTGCCTACAAAGAGCCTAAGCTGATGTTTCGGAATCTCGGCAAAGGCAAATTTGCCAAAGTGTCCAAAGAACTTGGCCCCGCATTCATGCGGCCGGTAGCAGGCCGAGGACTGGCCGCCGCCGATTTTGACAATGACGGCGACATCGACTTTGCCATCAATGCACGGGGAGGTTTTCCGGAACTGCTCCGGAACGACGGTGGCAACGCCAACAACTGGCTGACCGTCAACCTGGTGGGAACCAAATCAAACCGTGACGGCCTGGGAAGCGTTCTGAAACTGACGTCGGAAGGTTTCACGCAGGTCAAGCAGTCCAAGGGCGGCATGAGCTATATGTCAGCGAGTGACCCGCGCATTCATTTTGGCCTCGGGAAACGTAAGAGCATTGAATCGCTCCAGATCACGTGGCCCAGCGGGCAGGAGGATAAACTCTCCAAAGTTCCGATCAACCAGATCATTACCGTCAAGGAAGGTGCAGGCATCATTCCGAAAAAATTCCCTCGTATCACCTGGAAATGATTCGCGGCGCCCGGCATTGACCGAGCGGCGCGCACAAGCAACCCCGCACTTCTGAGGAGACCGGCCCATCACGGAATCAGACGATCTGGACCTCGCAGTTGGTCACTATGGACTTGAACTTCTTCGCGTCGTCGTCAGTCCCGACGATGGCTGCATAGTGCATGGGGACGGCAATTTTAGGATTAATGGTCTGCGCCGCCTTGGCCGCTTCTTCCACCGTCATCACATACGTCCCCGACACCGGCAATAACGCAATGTCACACTGGATGGATTTCATTTCCGGAATAAAGTCTGTGTCGCCGGCATAATAGACACGCGTTCCGTCCATTTCAAACACAAAACCCACACCCTGCGCTTCCTTTGGGTGAAAAGGCTTCCCGGGCTCCCGGAATTTGTTGACGTTGTAGGCCGGGACTGCTTCAATTGCCACCTCGCCAACGGTCTGTTTCATGCCCGGCGCGACAAAATGCTTTGCCCTCGCCTTTACATTTTGCAGGCCTTCCTTGCACACGGGGCTCGCGACAATTGTGGTCTTAGGCGTGCAGACTTTGCTAAGGTCATCCAGGCTGAGATGATCAAAGTGTTCGTGGCTCAAGAGAATAATGTCCGCGGGGTCCAGCTTAACCACCTTGAACGGGTCCGTATAAATCACCTTCGAGCCTGCAACCCGGAAGGTGTCATGCGCGATTCGCGTGAAATCGAGATTTAGAATCTTCATTGCAAAGCCTCCTATGCAAGATGCTGGCGATTGCTTGCCCTCCATGCCCATTTGTAAGAGCTAAACAGTTTAGAATATCAAAAAATGGCGACTTCCACTTTGAGCAGAGAAAATCGTTCGCAAGCGTCTACTTCATAACACAGGATGGGCAGTGATTTGCCCGCTTGGCCTCATTGTCCGACTACCCCCATTAGAACATTCTAATGGCCCCCGCGCTGGTCCTTGCCGACTAATAGGTTAGAGGAATTTGTTGGTGGCTCAACCCGTGAGGAGCCACCAACACCGGGCAGGAGCAAGTGGATGCGAAATAGCGGAAAACATGTGGCTTGCGCATTTCTGGTTGGCCTGATTCTCGTGGTAAGCTCGCCCGCCCGAGGCCAGGAGTCCACGACGGTTCCATCACTTGGCGAAGTCGCACGACAGTTGAAGGCCGAGCGCGCGAAAGAGAAGCAGAAGCCGGTTGCCGTATTTACCAATGACAATCTGCCTTCCCGGGGCTCGATCGGCATCGCATCGGTCAGTCTCGAAAATGGCGCAAAAGAGAGGGAGCAGGCCAAAGGGGAAAGTGTTGCCCAGGCCGCTGAGTCCGCGGAACACGGCAAGGAGTATTTTCGTTCAAAAGCCGACAAACTCCGCTCGCGAATGAAGTTTCAACAGCGTCAGCTCGCCGTCTTGAAGCAGCAGCTGGGACTCGCAAAAATGCAGTACTATCCCGACCCCCAGAAGACTCTGGAACAGGAAAGCACGCCGGCTTTCCAGACAGACGTGGACAAGTTACGCACCAAAATCGCAAACGCAGAGAAGGCGGTCGACGACGATCAAAAAGCGATGGACGACTTGCAGCAAGAGCTTCGCCGCGAAGGAGGCGACCCCGGCTGGATCCGATAATGGACTTCGCAACCCTCACCCGCAGGATATTCGGTTTTCAGCCGCAACAACAACCATGACCCAAACCATTCACTCGAGGCTCTCATTGGTCCTTCTGGGCGTCCTGCTTTTTCCGGTTGCTGCGACCACTCCGGCGCAGTCCCTTGGCGAAGTTGCGCGGCAGTGCCGCAAGGAGCGGGAAGCCAGGGAGAAGAAGGGCAAATTTCCCGTCAAAGTATTCACCAACGATGACATCGCCAGAATGCCTCCCATCGCGATTCTGAAATCCTCAATGCAGGCGACATCTTCGCCCGAAATGGAACCTTCACCACCGTCACCGCCACCCGAAGCAGCAAACGGAGGGGCACAGGCCGGCGCACCTTCGGCGGCCTCTGGCAAGGCAATGAGCCGCGAGAAGTCCAAAGAATATTGGCAGGCAAGGTTCAGGGCCGCGCGCGCGCGCCTGACCCACGCCAAAGAAGAACAAACTCTCGTGGAGGATGAACTTCGCCTTCTTCAGGTTCAGCAGGCAAGAGAACTTAATCCTGAGCGCTCAAGAAAACTGAATGGCCGCATCGATGCTTCGACCGTCGAACTTGAAGCCAAAAGTGCCGCAACGGAAAAAGCCCAGCGGGCAATGGACCAGCTTGAAAAGGAATTCAAGGAGAGCGGCGCGCCCCAGGAATGGATTCAGAAAGATCCAACAGCCGCCCAATAAGCAACCAGACAGACCTAACCCTTCTCTCCCAGATGGAGGGCCGCCACCCCACCGGTAAAATTCCTGTAGCGGACTCCGCTGAAACCTTCCTCCCGAAGCAGGTCTGAAAGGGCTTCCTGGTCCGGAAAGCGTGACACCGAATCCGGAAGATACTGGTAGGGACCCTGAACTCCTGAAATCAAGGCACCCAGCCGCGGAAGCACGCGTCGAAAATAAGCACGGAACAGCGGGCCAAAAACAGGCCAGGTGACGTGCGAAAACTCCAGAATCGCCACCATGCCTCCCGGCCGCAACACCCGCCTCATTTCCTGAACCCCGCGCCTGTAATTCGACAGGTTGCGGAACCCGAAGGCGATGGTCAGGGCATCGAGCGAAGCGTCACGCAGCGGCAGTCGCAGCGTATCAGCCTCCAGGAAGTTGGTGTTTCGGCCCAGGTGCACCGATTTTCCCCTGGCCCGCTGCAGCATGGGATGGCAGAAATCCGTCCCCAGCACTTTGCCGGCTGAAGCACGCCTTAAGGCCAGAGCCAGGTCCCCGGTGCCGCAACAGAGATCAGCCACCACAGAAGAAGGTTGGGACAGCACAGGCTCAAGCGCCCTGACGGTCGCGCGCCGCCACCGAATATCAAATCCAACGGACAGCAGGTGGTTGAGCAGGTCGTAGCGCGGCGCTACGGCCGCAAACATGCTCCGCACGGCGGAAGCTGTGGCTTGCTCGTCAGCGCCATTCCCCACGGCTGTACCTTCAACCGCCATTGGCTTTATCTTAGCCACAGGACTCCGATAGTTGCACGCTGCGCAGCGCTTCAGCCGCAACCCCGATCGGGACGTCGCGCACAATGCTGACCTTACCGATTTTCTCCGGTACCACCCAGTGGATCTGACCCGCAACGGCCTTCTTGTCGCGAGGGAAAAGCTTCCGGATTTTCGCCGGCGACAGGTCACGAATGGAAGGCAAAGGTCCGATTCTCCTGACCAGTGCGGAGATCCGTTCGGCCTCTTTTGCGTCCAGCATATTCAAGAACACTCCCAGTCGTGCCGCGCAAAGCAGCCCCCAGCCCACCGCCTCGCCGTGGAGAAACCGCCGGTACCCCGTGGCTTCTTCCAGCGCGTGGCCGAAGGTGTGGCCCAGGTTCAAGAGTCGGCGCAAATCAGTTTCGTGCTCGTCACGATTGACGATATCCACTTTCACCTGCGCCGCGCGCACCAGCAGCGTGTCCAGCTTCCCGTCCAGTCCGGGGCGAAGCCTGCCGGCGGCCTTCTCCATCAGCGAAAACAACGACGGGCCGGAAAGCACCGCATGCTTCGCAACTTCGTAGAAGCCGGAAAGATACGCCCTCGGAGAAAGGGATTTCAGCACCACGGGGTCAGCCAGCACCAGGCGCGGCGGCGCAAACGTCCCAATCAGGTTCTTCATCTCGCCAACATTGACGGCGGTCTTGCCGCCGATGGCACTGTCGACCTGGGCCACCACCGTGGTCGGCACCTGGACATAGTCAATCCCGCGCATGTAAGTGGAAGCGACGAACCCGCCCAGGTCACCCACCACGCCCCCACCGAACGCGATGAGAAGAGAATGCCGGTCCGCCCTTTTCTTCAGCAGTCTTGCGGCCACCTGTTCCGCCATTCTGATGCTCTTTGAGTTTTCGCCCGAAGGAACAAAGATCTCGGTTGGAGCAATCAACTGGCTGGCTTTCAGAAAGTTCGTCCCCCAGCGCTTCCAGAGCGCTCGTTCCGTCAGTACGAATATGGAAGAATATCTCCGGTGCGGAAAGCGCTGAAACGCGCTCCAGGCGCCGCGCCCGGCCACAACGCGGTATTCAAAATCACGGGATTTTACTCGAAGTTGTCGCATGCGTTCCTGATCAGTCCTCTCTTGAGTGTAAACGAGAACACATAGCATACCACCGGAATCCGGGCAGATTCCCGGCCGCCGCTGACCGACGGGCTACATATTGCGGGGTTGCCCGGCGCCGCGTATGATGGTGATGGTCCCTATGAGCGAGAAAAACGAGCAGGTCGATTACCTTATCCTTGGCGCCGGCATCGCCGGACTGCGCGCTGCTATCGAACTGGCCGACACCGCCCGAGTCCTGGTTCTGACCAAAGGCGAGATCTACGAATCAAGCACCGAACACGCACAGGGAGGCATTGCCGCGGCGCTTGCCGAAGATGACGAAGTACACCTCCATCTTCAGGATACCCTGCAAGCCGGGGACGGCTTGTGCCGTGAAGAAGCCGTGAAGATCCTGGTGGAACAGGGGCCTCGTGAAATCAAGAAGCTGATCGACTGGGGCATGGAGTTCGACCGTGAAGGGACCAAACTGGCCTTTACGCGCGAGGGAGCGCACAGCCGCTCACGCGTTCTGCACGCTCATGGAGATTCAACCGGCGCCCAGATTCTTCGGGCGCTCATGGTGAAGGTTAAAACACTTCCCAACATCGAAATCCGGCCACACACCTTTGTGACCGACCTCCTGCTGGACGGCGCAAAGGTTGCCGGAGTCCATTACATCGACGTAAAAGCCTCGCGGCTGCGAACCATCGAGGCCAATGGCGTGGTGCTGGCAACCGGCGGCTTGGGGCAGGTCTATAAGGAAACCACCAACCCCGAGGTTGCCTGTGGTGACGGAGTTGCCATCGCGTATCGCTCCGGCGCGCTGTTGAGCGACCTCGAATTCATCCAGTTCCATCCCACGGCCCTCTATGCAAAAGGCGCCCCGCGGTTCCTGCTTTCTGAGGCGCTGCGGGGCGAGGGCGCCGTTCTGAGAAACATTGACTTGCATCGATTCATGCCCCATTACCACGAGGCCGGCGAGCTTGCGCCCAGGGATATCGTCTCCCGCGCCATCGTCATGGAGATGCGCAAGACCGGCACAGAGTTCGTTTATCTTGACCTGACCGGCCTGAAGGAAGACCACGTCAGGAACCGTTTTCCCAGGATCTATGCTACCTGCCTGCAATACGGACTGGACATCACTGCTGATCTTCTACCGGTGCGCCCCGCCGCCCACTACGCCATGGGTGGAGTTGCCACCGACCTCAACGGCAACACGTCACTGGAGGGGCTTTACGCCGCTGGCGAAGTGGCCTCCACAGGAGTGCACGGCGCCAATCGCCTCGCCAGCAATTCCCTGCTGGAAGGACTGGTGTTCGGAGCGCGTGCCGGCGCGAGCGCCCACAGACATTCCTCCCATCCACACTCCAATGCCACCAGCGCAAAGTCCAAAGTGGACGAATCCAAGGATAGCCCGCATGCGAATAGCCCTTCAACAGCCTCCATCACCGATATCCCACAGGTTGTGAAGAGCCTGCGCGAAATTTTGTGGGACAAGGTTGGAATCATCCGGGAGCAGGCAGACCTGGCAGAAGCCGTGCACCAGCTTAAAGAACTCACCATCTCTGAACCTGTCCCGCTGGACCGGCAATGCCACGAAGCCCGGAACATGCTGACCCTCGCACGCCTGATCGCCTCCTCGGCTCTGGCTCGTATAGAAAGCCGCGGCGCCCACTACCGTACCGATATGCCCTTCAGGGACGATTCAACGCCGCCCCGCCACTCCTTCGTCAAGAAAGATTCTGCGGTTATTTTCTCGCAGGATCTGCCGGCTGGTTTCAGTGGAAAACCAGCAGCTTCACACAAGTAACACCCACCTTGGCGACCCGGCGGGAAACAGTTTGCGACATTGGGCGGCAGAATCCTGTGTCCAAAAGAGAATTTCTTAAGGGAGGCCGGGAGGATTGCTATTGGACGTGAGGCGAACTTTCAAGCTCGCTGAGCGTCGCTTTCACCACACGGCCCACAATGGTCAGGCTGGAAGGGCTGCAGTGCTGGATCACATCCTGCGCCGTGTGCCAGTAACTGCCGAAGAGGTCACCGGGCTTGACGGGACCGACGGGACCCATCAAATCCACCGACGAAACACCCGCCTGCACAAAGGGGATGTGATCATCACCCCACGCGACACGCTGCCGCAGAAAGTATCTGGAATAGCCCAGCTTGTCCGCCTCTGTGAACACCAGCTTGTTCAGCCACTCCGTGGAGTTCTGATCCCAATGGATTTCCAGGTGCGCGTCGCCAATCATGTCGACAAGAATCATGGCCTGGATGCGGCTCAATTCGCCGTCGGCCGTCAGCTTCTGGGCAAAGTGACGGCTTCCGTAGAGGCTGTCGGTCTCGGTCCAGTTGCGGAGGGCCTCCTCGCCATCGAAAAACACGATCCAGTAGGTCAGCTTATGCCGTGTCTGGCTCAACTCGCGAGCCATTTCCAGCAGAAATGCCGCGCTTGATCCACCGTCGTTCGCTCCGACGAAACGGAAAGAATTCTCCAGCTTGGTGTCATAGTGGCCGGCAACCATGACGATGTGTCTTGGTTCGCTGCCGGGTATCTCGGCGATCAGGTTCACCATGGGAATATTCCCAACGGGGGTCTGCCCGACAAAACGGTCCTGCACCACTTTGCAGCCGGCTTTCTCAAGCTGGCCGACAATCCAGGCGCGGGAAGCCTCCAGCGCCTTGGAACCCACTGGCCGCGGGCCAAAAGACACCAGGTGCTCAAGGTCCGCAAAGGCGCGCCCGCCGTTAAAAGCATAGGCGTCCGCCGCACGAACCTTCGGAGCGTGCGCCAGGAAAGCCAGCAGAAACGTGAACAGAAACAGCAGGGATGGAAGCTTGCCGCTGCTAAGTCTTCTCATGCCGCTTTTTCCAGTTTTTCCGGTAGTAGACGAGCCATGAGAGACCAATGCTGATGATGTAAAGGCCGACGAGCGGCATCCAGAACATGAACAGCGTAGTCCAGTCCGGCGTGGGAGCCAGTGCGGCCGCCAGAACCGCAGTAATGATGACCGCGTAGCGGATATTCTTGATCAGGAATTTGGGAGTGACGATTCCGAAAATGGAAAGCAGCAGGATGACAACCGGCAGCTCAAAAACCACGCCGACGCCCAGGATGATGGTCAGCGCCAGCCCCCAGTACTCATGAATCGTAATCATGGGGGTGAAGCGATTGCCGAATTCCAGCAGAAACTTGAGGGCCGCGGGGAAAGCAAACCGGTAGGCAAAAAATCCGCCCGTAAAAAACAGGCCGGATGACAGTCCCACAAACGGCCAGATATATTTCTTTTCGTGACGATAAAGGCCGGGAGAAATGAACAGCCACACCTGGAAAAGAATGTAGGGCGAGGCCAGAAAGATGCCGCCCACAATGGAAAGCTTGATGTAAAGATTGAAAGGGTCGACGGGGTTGGTATAGACCAGCTTGTTTGCCATGTGCAGACTTTGAAGCGTGTCTGTCAACGGCTTGGCCATGAGGCCGTAGATATTATCGGAAAAATAGAAACAGACTAAGAAGCCGACGAAAACGGAGATGGCGCTGCGGACCAGCCTTTGCCGAAGTTCCTCAAGGTGCTCGAGGAACGACATCTGCCTGCCGCTCGAATCGTCATCCTCGGGGCCGTGGTTCGGGTTCCTGCTGGGGGGATTCTGAATAGTCGTAGCCATACTCGGGAGCCGGCTCCAGATCGCCCTCGGACTGATGGCTCAGCTTGGTCTCAGCCTCTTCAGACGGATCGCTCACTGTGGTCTCTTCAGACTGTGCGCTCAGTTCGTGCGTCTCTTCCGGGTGCTCGTTGAAGCCTTCCTCTTCCGTTTCGTTATAGGGATGCGTCTCGTGTTCAGTGTACCCGTGCTCAGTGTACTCGTGTTCAGCGTAATTGTGTTCCGGGTAACTGACGTCCTCGTCCTTGCGGTCCAGATTTCGAATTTCCTCTTCCAGCGAGCTTTTCAGCTCATTGGAAGCGCGTCGCAGCTCTCCCATCCCCTTGCCGAGTACACGGGCAATCTCCGGCAACTTCTTCGGCCCGAAAAGAAGAAAGGCAATGAATAAAATAAACCCGACTTCAGTGAAACCGCCGCTGAACAAGACGTACCTCTCTCCTGCATGATAGGTGACGCTACCCTGCTTGTCAAGCAAGTGTGGCGCTTCAAAATCAAGGCCAAGCCTCTCACGAATGCTTGCGTTGCAAATGGGTAGCGTACACGCGGCTTCTTGTGCCATACGTGCGAACGTTCTGGCATCAGGTGGTAGCGCGAGCCGTCGCCTTTACGGTCCGCGGTTCTTCGGATAACAACGTCCACTGTGTTGGATTCTACTCCTGTTCCATCGCCCAGCGCCGGTTCGCCGTCGTCCACGCCTACCATGCCTCGTGCCAATCAAAGAGCCTCTGACCGCAATTTCGGCAGTCTGCGCCACTTGCTCCGCAAATGCCCGACAGGCAAGCTAATCAGTCTCGTTGTGTAGCACATAAATCGACACAACTTCTGATTTGGAAAGTCCAATCTCGATTCTGTCCATAACGTGAATTGACTTCACGTCCCATGGCGGTCCGCTCCTTTTTAAACGTAACTTCTCGCGCGACGTGAGAGGTCGATCGAAGGACTGCTTATACTCCATGCGCGAACCCTTAACGGCTGTCGGTTGCCCCAGAATCGCCATGACCTGCTTGCGAAGCAGGCCCAATTAAAGCCCTGTCCCTGTCGCTAATTTCCGGGAAACCAGTGAGGACTTTGCACATGCAGTCCCTGTTGCATCAGGCCTGGAGCCTAAACGAAATTGAATAGCGGTTCCCACCCAGCTCTCGATTTCAAGTATTGTGCCGTCCCCTGCGGCCGATAAGTAGCACCTCCGAGATCCCTCGTGGTCAGGGGTCTCCACCACTGGCGCTGGCCCCAAAATTCGTTCAAGGTCGTGGTTGGTGGTTACGCCCAGCGTGATCCCGGCGATCTCGAAGTTTTTCATGCTGATCTGCTTTGCCGTACCCTGCTGTCCCGTCGCCAGAAGAAGGGCGAGCACGGCAACCGTCACCCACATGGCTTTGCCATCTCGCCAAGTGAGGACTTCTTGAAGTTGGTTAAAGCGGTCCATTCGCGACTCCGGCAAACCCGGAAATTGGCACCTGCTGGACCACTAAAAGCCAGCCTGCTAGCCCCTCTTGTCCCAGCACCCATCCGGAGACGGTATTTTTGCTCTCTTGTATTTTCAACAACATGGCTAGCTTTGTTTTTAGCTTTGTTTTTTCCACAGGAACTATTTTTCAACAATTTCCCAGCTTTGTTTTTAGGTTTGTTTAGGTTTGTTTTTTAGCGCCAAACCTTTGTTATCAATATCTTCTCAGCTTTGTTTTTTAAAATAACATCTTTTTTGTCCCATTCGTCCCAAAAAGCCAGAAAACTAGCCTTTGTGCTCAGCCCCCGACCTGCGCGACCGGCCTCCGGAATCAGCCGGCCGCTCTCGCCTGGCTCCCATGGCCGAACGACGAGTCGAACGCACCCCGGACCGTGCGCTCCTGTCACCTTAACAAGCCTAGCATACTAGCCCAGCTTTGTCAAGCACATTCCCGCGGCCGGCGCAGAGGCTTGGCTTGCGGGGCTGCGCTATCGCGAAGCGAGAGGCCCTTGCTGGTGCTTCCCCCAACCTGCACCCAGGCTCCCGGCCACGCGTCTTTCGCCCCTGCCGGGGCCCGGGGGAATCTTGACGACAATCGAGTCCCGCGGCTCACGCCGTGGGCTAAATTCTTTCGGCCCTTCGGGCCTGAGCGGGCCGCGCGGAACCTACACGCCAGCCAAGGGGGATCACAGAGACATAAACAACCTCTGCACCAGCCCCGGTCTTGACACCCGGCGCCTTACCCAGTATGTTGGCTCTCGGCTGTGCACATCCAGGCAGGCCATCATCTGACGTGTGCTGAGAACACGCTCCATCTGCACAGTCCGCAAGGGGCACTCCTGGGAACAAAGTCATCTGGGTGAACGCTTGATGGACCGCCCGCGAGCGATGCAGGAAAGCCAACCGGGGAACATTCCGGGAAAGGGCAAAAACTTTATGGAGACTCGAAAATTATTCGGCCAGCTTGGCCGCCGGAAGTTTCTGGGCCTGTTTCTGCCGGCAACAGCGGCCGCAGTTCTTGCGCGCGGGCCGATTGCGTATTCAATGCCGTTTGGCACGCCCGCTGCGAACCGGTGGGAATTCACGCCCGATCCCGCGCTTCCGAATGTGCTGCTGATTGGGGATTCCATCTCGATCGGCTACACCCTGGATGTGCGCAGGCTGCTGAAGGGCAAAGCCAACGTCTTCCGGCCGATGAACGCCAACGGCACGCCCGCCAACTGCCAGAACACTCACTACGGCCTGGAGCATATTCACAGCTGGCTCGGTAAAAGGAAGTGGTCGGTCATCCATTTCAACTGGGGATTGTGGGACCTCTGCTATCGCGTCTGGCAATCGAACGGTAACAGCCATCACGATAAGATTCATGGCGTGCAGGACGTACCCATCGCGCAGTACCCGAAGAACCTTGAAGAACTCGTGCAGATCCTGAAGCGCACCGGGGCAACCCTCATCTGGACGGCCACTACAGTGGTTCCACCCCATGAATCCGGCCGAAAAGTGGGCGACGAGGTCAAATACAATCGAGTTGCAGCAGAGGTGATGCGCAGAAACCACATCAGGACTGATGATCTCTATGCCCTGACCAGCAAGTTCCCGCCCGGTAGTTTTCTGGCCCCCGGAAACGTGCATTATACGAGTGCGGGATATGAACGAATAGCTGAACAGGTGGCCTCCGCCATCAGCGGCGCTTTACAGAAAGGCCACGCCAGCCTGGGGCCTGCGCGGCATTCCGGCGGCGATCAACTTGTCCGCCAACTATCGGTATAGAATGAACTCGCTTGGTTTCCGCTTGGCAGTTTTTTTCTTGATGGGTTTCTTCGATGGCTTTGGCGGGGCGTTCTTAGGCATGCTTCAATGTACTTGGCTAGACCGCTTCTGCTCCGAAGTTGCAGGCACGGACCTAGGATGTTTCTCATCGTAGTCGGAGTCGACCAAGAACCTTACGATCTTCCTCGGATAAATTTGTGTGGAAAAGATCAACCATTCCCTCTTAACGGGGTCGTCCCGATAGCGGACAAAAAGGTATAATTTGTAGACTACCAGCACCGCCAGCAGAGCCAATCCGATGACGATTATAACTACATCGGCCATCCTTGCCATGGTGCACCGTCCTTGCCCCTACCACGAAATTGTACTGCATTAGCGTAGACAGACAGCATCCTTTTTAAACTAGGACACTACCGACGAGTTCAGCTGCTTGACAGGCCGATCTCTCCCCGATATATTTGGGGCTAGCTCCGTACATCCGTGAACCCGTGCCTCGTTGTCAGAAGGGGGCGGGGTTGTGTCTGGCGATGGAGATGCGCATATTCAAGACTTCGCTTAAGCTACTAGGTGTCTTATATCTGATGCTGGCGGCGGCAGGACTGACGCTGCAGAGCCACCGTGTGCAGGCAGCAGGCCAGACGGCGACTCAGCCCCTGGTCCGGGGGATATCAGTTCACCAGGGGCCGGGCGGGGTCGTCACCATTGATATCTCTGTTACAGGGGCCATGCCCTACCGGACGTTGCAACTGTCCGACCCTGACCGCCTTGTGGTGGATTTGCAAGGCGCCCATGAAGCGGGCCTCAAGGGTGAGTATCCTGCCCAGTCCCCGCTCCTCAAACGGGTGCGGGCCAGCCAGTGGAAAAGCGATCCTGCGGTGGTTCGCGTTGTTGCCGATCTGAAAGGCCATCCGTCCTTTAACGTCACGAAGCAGCCTTCCGGAATCCGGATCGAGCTCAAACCCCGGGGCGCGGACCTGGCATCAAACCACAGCTCAGGCGCCGCGGCCGTTGAACGGGCTGCTGACGCCCTGAAACCTGAAAGGCGAACGGCCCGGGAGGACCCACCGCCCGGCAAGGTCTTCCAGGTCCACCGCTTCAAGGACCTCTCAGCCAGCCTGACGGGTCCCGTATTGCCTTCACATGACAAGCTCGTTCCCGTGGCCAATCCGGACGTGCCAAAACCCCGCCGCAAAGAAGCGTCCCCGCTTGCGCAGGTATCCGGAATTTCGATTCTACCGGGCAGCCAGGGTGAAACCACCATCGACATCGCAAGCAGTAGGTCCGTTCCCTATCGGGTCTTCCAGCTTGCCAACCCGTTCCGGCTGGTGATCGACCTGAAGGACGCCCGAGACACCAGCAGCCAGGACGTCTACGCGGTGGATTCGCCGGTACTGAAAAGGGTTCGGGTGGGGCAATGGCAACCCGGCAACCCCTCGGTGGTTCGGGTGGTGGCTGATCTGGAGGGGTATCCCATTTTTGACGTTCACGCTCAGCGGCCGGGAATCCGCATTGAGCTCAGGCCGCGCTATACTCCAGGGGCACTGATGCGAAACCCGTTCCAGTTCAAGACGGAACCCCAAGGGCCCCGAGCCGGGCGCCGTACAACCCACTCCAATCAGGCCGCGACGGCGGGCGGCGGCTCACCCACAGCCGCACCGGACGATACCTTTTCAGGATTGAAGGTCATCGGCTTTATTGAAAAAGATGGTGTCGGAACCCAGGCCGTCATCTCTCACAACTCGAGCGTCTATCTGGTTTCCAAAGGGGGGACGTTCGAAAACACTTTCACCGTGGTGGCTATTACGACTGATGCAGTCGAGATGCAAAACAAAGATACCCTGAAGACCACCTGGATCTCTTACACTCCGTGACAGTCCCGCGTGCCACGCTTTCCTGCCCGCCTGCGCCCTCCGCAAAAAGAAGCCCTGATACCAACCAGCGCCCGGACGGTTCCCCAAAGGGACAGCCTTACACACCGGGTCGCTGAAGGCCTCGCTCTGCTAATGCAGGAAGTAGTCCGGCTCATTCCCCGGCTTCCATTTGATGTTGCATCCCACGCTGGGCTTCTGATCATCTGAAACCGGCCGGCCGTCCAGAACACCGTCGATAGCGGCGCGCAGGTCGGCGCCGGTAATCGGGCGGCCGTTGCCCGGTCGGCTGTCGTCCATCTGGCCGCGGTAGACCAGGCGGCCCTCGCGATCAAAGAGGTAGAAATCCGGCGTACAGGCTGCTCCGTAGGCACGTGCAACCTCCTGGCTTTCATCATAAAGGTACGGGAACGGAAACTTCATCGCCTGGCTCAACTCGGCCATTTTCTCAGGAGAATCATCAGGGTAATGGCTCACGTCGTTGGAGCTTATGGCAACAATTCCAACGCTACGTCCCTGAAATTCCCGGGCGAGTTCGGCGAATTGCGGCAGAATGTGCTTCACAAACGGGCAATGATTGCACAAGAAAACGACAAGTAACGCCGGCGAGCCCTTGTAATCATCGAGGGACACGACTTTGCCTTCGGTGTCGGGAAGGCTGAAAGGCGGCGCCTGGGTGCCCAAAGGAACCATCGTTGAAGGTGTATTCACCATCCATTCCTCCTTAAGGATGCGGGATACCAGCCTCGCTCGCCCGCATCTGCCGAGCAGGACGAGACTTACTGAACCAGTTCCAGTGTACCAGTATTAGACAACTTGCTCATCCACAGTGCCAGCCCGAATCCTGCAGGCCGTTTTGATATTCAAGTTTCCGCCCACAATGCCGAAAGTTTATCTATTGGAAGTCCTTTGCGATGTTGGAATTGAGAGTCTCCTCTGTCATCAGTCGCGAAGCCGGGAATTCGGGGGAGTAAGGCCCCCTGTTCCCAGAAGGAATGAATCGACATGGCGGAAGGGACACGGTCTTCGAAAAGGTTCAACAATAATGGTGCGATCATAGGCTCCACCCCGAAAGGCAGTGAGGAAGTTCGCCTTCAGCCGGACGAAAGGAGCGAGCGTTTTGAGAAGGAAATCTACCGGTCGCAAGCGCTTCAAGCGCTGGGCATGCTGGTCGGCGGCGTTGCCCACGACTTTAACAATGCACTGGAGGTCATCATTGGCTTCGCGTCCCTGGCACGGCTTCGCCTGTCGGCGGAGGACCCGCTGCACGAACCCCTCAAGATCATTGAGGAATCCGCCCAGGGCGCCGCAGAACTGGCTCGAAGCCTGCTCGATGTCTCAAAAGACAATCCGGACGACCAGGGAACGGTCGACGCAGGTGAGCTGATAAGATTCGTTCTCAGCATCATCACCCGCACGTTCGACCGTAAGATCCGGATCGAACATCGCATTGCCTCCCAGTTGCCCTGCATCAAAGGGAGCCGCAGCCGCTTGCAGCAGGCAATCCTGAATCTCTGTATCAACGCCCGCGAGGCCATGCAGGAGGGCGGTAAGCTGATGATCGAAGGATCTCTGCAAACGCTCAAGCCCGAAGACAACCGTCTTCCGGCAGCCTGCGCGCCGGGCGGTTACGTTCGTATCGGCGTTCGTGATACGGGGGAAGGTATACCGGCAGAAATTCTGGAGGAAATTTTTGTCCCGTTGTTCACCACCAAGGGACCGACCCGCGGCTCCGGCCTGGGCCTGGCGATGGTGGATCGAATCGTCAGGGAGGCACAGGGGTTTATTGCCGTCACCAGCAAACCGGGGGAAGGAAGCGAGTTTTCACTTTACCTCCCGGCCGTTTTCGGCCTAAGGCCACCAGCGAAGAATTCCAGGCCCGGGCAAATAATTGCCGGCCGGGGCCGTGTCCTTGTTGTGGATGACGAGCCGCGCGTTCTTCAATTCCTGGAAAAGGGACTGAGTCGTCTGGGTTACGAGGTGGAAACCGCCGAAAGTGGCAGTAAAGCCTGTGAGATCTATTCCCGGAAAAGTAAGGGCATCAACTGTGTATTGCTTGACCTGATCATGCCGGGGATGAGCGGACTGGAAACCTATGCCCGGCTCAAGAATATCAACCCCAAAGTCAGAGTCATCCTATCCTCCGGATACAGTTCCGAAGCAATCAAGCGCGGGGCCGTGGAAGCAGGCAGCACGGAGTTCCTGGAAAAACCCTTCACTCTGGAAGATCTGTCCGAGGCGCTGCAAAGGATTCAACCGAATTGATCGCCAGCGTGGCCAGAGTACAAAAATTATGGCCGATATGGATATTCAACCGGAAGCAACACGGGAGGTGCCACGAATACTAGTCGCGGATGACGATCCTGTGTCGCTACGGGTTCTGCAAAGAGCCCTTGAGAAATGGGGCCATGATGTCCTGGTCGCCAGAAATGGAACCGAGGCATGGCAAGCCCTGACCCGACCGGATGCACCCCAGATGGCCGTCCTCGATTGGATGATGCCTGGAATGGACGGACCCACCATTTGCCGTCGGACCAGGGCCGCAGCTTCGTCCTCACCTCCTTATTTTATTCTTCTGACGGCCCGCAACGATTATGCCGATATCGTAGCCGGCCTCGAAGCCGGGGCCAACGACTACGTAACCAAACCTTTTCACCAGGCGGAGTTGCGGGCACGGGTTCGAGTCGGAATCCGTGTTCTGGAGCTGCAAAGGAAACTCGCCGAACGAGTATGGGAGCTCGAAGCGGCCTTGAAGCAGGTTAAGCAGTTGCGTGGATTATTGCCGATCTGCATGTACTGCAAGAAGATCCGCAAGGACGGGGACTACTGGCAACAGGTTGAAAGCTATATCAGCGATCACACAGAGGCAGAGTTCAGCCATGGAATCTGCCCCGAATGCTACGAAAAACTCATGAACTCCCAGCCTGGGTAAGAAAATTATGAAGGAATCCCGCATCCCGTACGTTCGGAGGGTTCCCCAACTGCGTCGTTTTCCTGCCGGCCGCCTGCTGATGGCAGTTGCGACCATCCTGACATTGCTCCAGCCTGCCGCGCCGTTGTGCCGGGCAAACCGCCTTGCGCCCCCCGGTGTGGACGGAGTGGCCTGCCCCAACCTTCGGGCAGTCACCGAACCTTCAAGGAGGCTGAAAGACACTGACGGGCGCCTGTTCACACCGGCCCTTACGAATATCATTCCCTGGGTTCAAACACTAAGCCACCTGGGGGCGCACGAGCGGAACTGGCTTCTTGGCGGCGGGGCCATTCTGATCTTCCTCTTTTTTCTCTGGACTGAAATCCTCCGGCGGCGAGTCCGCAATCAAAACGGTCTGCTGCAGGAATGGGCGCGGCGGGAAGGGGGGCTCAAAAAGAGATACGAGGAATTGTTTGAGAACGCCAACGACATCGTTTACACCACCGACATCGAGGGGAAAGTGACCTCCATCAACAGGGCAACAGAAAGCGTCACGGGATATGCACGGGAAGAGATCCTTGGCGTAGATGTTCTCAATTTTGTGGCTGAAGAATACCGGGAAGCCGCCGACCTGATGTTCAGAAGAATGCTGCATGATGAAACCCCTGCAACCTACTCCATGGAACTTGTGGCCAAAGATGGGCGCCGGATTCCACTGGAAGTCAACTGCCGGCTGATTTTTGAAGACGGCAAACCGGCCGGGGTGCAGGGGATAGCCCGCGACATTACAGAACGCAAACGCGTCGAACTCGAACGACAGAAGGCGCGAGAAGCCGCGGAAGCCGCCAATCGGGCGAAAAGCGAATTTCTGGCCAATATGAGCCACGAAATCAGGACGCCCCTGAACGGCGTCCTGGGCATGACCGAGCTGGCCCTGAACACCAGGCTGAATGAAGAACAACGCGAATATCTTACCCTGGTGAAAACCTCGGGAGAGGCGCTGCTGACCGTCATCAATGACATCCTGGACTTTTCAAAGATTGAAGCCGGGCGGCTGGATATCAATCCGATCGATTTTGAGTTGCGCGATTCCCTCGGAGATATCCTGAAGACGCTTTCGCTGCGCGCTCACGAAAAGGGCCTGGAACTGGCCCTGCACGTCGCGCCCGACGTACCCTACCGCGTGCAGGGAGACCCGACACGCCTGCGGCAGATCGTTGTCAATCTGGTCGGCAATGCCATCAAGTTCACCCACCATGGGGAGGTGGTTCTGCACGTCACAATGGAATCACAAACTGAAAATGAGATCGTCCTGCACTTCACCGTGGCCGACACGGGAATCGGCATCCCTTCCGACAAACAGCAGACGATCTTTGCACCCTTCACCCAGGCCGACAGTTCTGCCACCAGGCGATACGGAGGCACAGGCCTGGGCCTTGCCATTTCTTCCCAGCTGACCGAACTGATGGGAGGCCGCCTTTGGGTTGAAAGCACGGAAGGAAAAGGCAGCCGCTTCCACTTCACCATCCGCCTTCAACCGGCCCATTCGAAAGGGGAGAGCCTCCCGCCATCCGGAAATGCCAGACTGCAGGGATTGCCAACGCTCGTGGTCGATGATAATGCGACGAGCCTGCGCCTGCTTGAGGATCTCCTTTCCAACTGGGGAATGAAACCCGCAATGGCCGATGGCGGGTGGACAGGGCTCGAAACGATGAGGCAGGCAAAGGCGGCCGGGAAACCATTTCCCCTCCTCCTGATCGACGCCTTGATGCCGGATATGGATGGATTTACCCTCGCCGAACACATTCAAGAGGACCCCGCTCTTTCGGGGGCTACAATCATGTTGCTAACTTCCGGCGGCCGCCGGGGCGATGCCGCACGGTGCCGCAAGCTGGGAATCGCAGCGTATCTCCATAAGCCCGTCAAAGAGCGGGACCTCCTGCAGGCTATCCTGCTGGCCCTGTCGCCGCGCCAGAGCAGTTCCAAAGACGCCGAACTGATCACCCGGCATACTCTGCGCAAGGAACAGCGCCATCTCCGAATCCTTCTGGCTGAAGATGATATGGTCAATCGTCAGCTGGCTGAACACATGTTAAGAAAGTTCGGCCATCAGGTCACATCCGTTTCCAACGGGCGCAAAGCCGCGGAGGCCGTTCAGATTTCCGGAATCGACAGCTTTGATGTGG
>JBAUWE010000269.1:0-2261 GCA_049583595.1 Terriglobia bacterium | reverse complement strand
GGAGAGGAATCTGCTTTTGATCTGTGCACTGAAAATAATGCAGATTCCTCGGGCCGATCAAGGACATCGGCTCTCGGAATGACGGGCGAGGAGCATTTCTCAGCGACCTGTTAGCCGTCCGCGAATACCTGGAAAACGCGGATCATTGCACCTGGATCGTACCCAGATCGTACCAGCCACTCGCCTCGCGGCCCTCGATGGCCAGCTGGATGGCCGGGAGTCCGGTGCGCGGATCGAGCAGCCCCACCCGGAAGTGATACTCGCCGGGCTTGAGCGCGTCAGGAACGTAAAGCGTTCCATCAAACACCGCATCGCCCGGAAGCCACTTGCGGACATCGGCTGAGGTCTTGATGACCGCCTTGCCCTCGGAAGACGAGAGCTCAACCGCCAGAATATATTTCCGGTAAACCGGAGCGACGCCGGCATTGAGAAACCACATGTGGACGGGCATCATGGCGCCGGGCCGCACTACTTTCGGATATTCCAGCCGCCGAAGGATAAAGCGGTAACCCATCTTCTTTTCAAATTCTTCAAACTGCTTTTCCCACTGCTGAGGGATCGGCGAAGACTTGATGTTGACCGAACTGACGTGCCATTCGAGCGCCTGCTGCAGGATGGGGTCGAGGTCGTATCCAAACTTGAGCCAGGTCCCGACCACGCCGCAACTTTCCAGCGACACCGGGCTGCGCGTCCAGGCATTCTGGATGCCGGTCTCAACCACTTGCTCGGGGTAGCGGTCCAGCATCAGCGAGCGCCCGGATTCCTTTTCGCCCCGCAGCATTCCCATGTCGCCCCAGCAATCGAGCCGCCAGCCCGTGCCGTGCTTCACCCCATAAGCCAGCGCCCGCGCCTGGTCAAAATTCATCAGCAGCGGCGTGCGCTTAAAGGCGTCGAGGTAGATGTCAATCAGGGCCTTCTGATACTGGAACTCCGGCATGTAAGGGCTCCAGCCCTCGCCCCAGTAGCCAATGGATGAAACGTCCACCATCTCGAGATAAGGATTGCCGTCATAGCGGGCGCCCGCCGCCGCAACCAGATCTCCCCAGTACTTCAGGTAGAGCGGGTCAGTGAAGTCGGGCTGCCAGATCTTGCCGTCGGGATCGCTGGGCTTGTTGGCGCGGTGCGCGCCGGAGTTCTGGTACCACTCGGGAAGGGGGTGCCGCTGGTCGTAGGGCATCATGCGGATGTTCAGCGTCTGGTGGTGCTGGCGCGCCTGCTCGAGTGCCGAGTCAATGATGCTCCAGTTGTACTTGCCCTGCTCCGGCTCCAGAACGTTCCAGAACCACCGGCAGTAGGAGATGGAGCTTTTCGGGAAGTCCGGCTTTTCCGCCGCCGGTTTCAACACCGCCGTGGGCCCTTCCTCGGACCACCGCAGTCCCGCATTCAACGGATCGCCGTTGAAACGCTGGAACGTCTGGACACCCATGCCGGGATTCACCAGCACGGTGTCAATCTCTTTGGGACGCACAATCACGGTATCGCTCTGTGCAAAAACCAGCGCGGCTGAAAACATGAGCGCCAGAATGGCGGCAACAGACTTGAAACGCATGGACCCTCCCCGGTTCAACGCTTGAAAGATTCGCCAACGCACCTGAAAAACGGTTGACCCAATCTTTTGCGGGACGATTGTATCACCGTTCAGCCGCCGGAAATTTACCAACCCACCGCTGAAAAACCCTTGGACGCGTCAGTCCGATCCCGCAGAGCGGGAGAGGAATCTGCTTTTGATCTGTGCACTGAAAATAATGCAGATTCCTCGGGCCGATCAAGGACATCGGCCCTCGGAATGACGGGCGAGGAGCGTTTTTCAGCGACCTGTCAGCGGTCCGCGAATACCTGGAAAACGCGGATCATTGCACCTCGACCGTGCCCAAGTCGTACCAGCCATCCGGCTGGCGGCCCTCGATGGCCAGCTGGATGGCCGGAAGTCCGGTGCGCGGATCGAGCAGCCCCACCCGGAAGTGATACTCGCCGGGCTTGAGCGCGTCAGGGACGAAAAGCGTTCCGTCAAACACCGCGTCGCCCGGAAGCCACTTGCGGACGTCGGCGGACGTCTTGATGACCGCGCTGCCCTCGGAAGACGAGAGCTCAACGGCAAGAACATACTCCCGGTAAACCGGAGCGACGCCGGCGTTGAGAAACCACATGCTGACGGGCATCATCGCGCCGGGCCGCACCTCTTTGGGATATTCCAACCGGCGAAGAATAAACCGGTAGCCCATCTGCTTTTCAAATTCTTCGAACTGCTTTTTCCACTGCGG
>JBAUWE010000268.1:0-2419 GCA_049583595.1 Terriglobia bacterium | reverse complement strand
GTCTCGCCCCGCGGCACAATCTCGGTGGGGCGATTGCCGGCCGGCGCGGCAAGTTCCGCAACCTGCGCCGGACGCTTTTCGCATCCTGAAAAGACAAGCGCCCCCGAAAGGATAACGGCGAAAATCGCCGGACGAATCCCTGAAACTCTCTTCAGTCGCACGCTGGTTCTCCCTTGTGATGAATAGAAAATGGCACGTCTGTTGCATTGCGCCCCGAAAAATGGACCCCGCCGGGCAATTCTCTACCCTGAAGAAGGAACACTATAACAAGGGTTCTGCGGGAAGTACATCGCCAAACCGGGGCGGCCATTTCCATGACACTTTGAGGAAGCAATCGAGAAAATTCCGCTTGACGTATGCCAAGTGTATGGAGTATACATACACTAGACAGAGAGGCTTCCATGTTTCTGACGGTAGATGCCAGCGACAAACGTCCCTTGTATCAGCAGATCGTTGACGGCGTGAAGGCGCTGATTGCCAGCGGCGAGCTCCGTGAGGGGATGACCCTGCCGTCGGTCCGCCAGGTGGCCAATGACCTCGGCGTGAATTTGAACACCATTGCCGTTGCCTATCGCCAGTTGCAGGAGGAAGGCTTTCTTCGAGTGCGCCATGGGGCGGGCGCAGTCGTATCATCCCGGCGGGCGCGCGGTGTTGAAGAGCAGGAGCTTCGGAAGCCGCTGCGGACCGCCCTGACCCAGTTGATCCTGGGCGGGCGCAGCGACCGGGAGATCCTTTCGGCAGTGCGACAGGAACTTGAAGTGATACGTCAGAGAGGGGGTTCCCGATGAGCGGACATACCTCGGCGGATTGGTTGCTTTTCTACATCACGCTTGGGCTGCTGGCCTTTTTCGGCATCATTCTTAAGCGAACTTGGGATAAACCGCTGCAGAACGGGCCTGACTTCTTCCTGGGTGTGAAAGTCACTTCCGGATTCTATGAAGGCGAGGGGACCCGATGGCTGAGGCGTTGGCACACGGTCGTCCTCGCGTGTTACTCGATCACACTTATCGCAGCCCTAGCGGTTTTCATTTCGGGCCGGTGGTTCCTATTTCCGGCGTGGGCAGGAGGCAACGCTGCCCTCTATGTGGTCACCCAAATGGGTTTCACCTCGTACGTACGCACGAAGCTCGGAGCGAACCCGCCCGTACGATCAAGCCTCGCGATTCCGCTTCAAGCACGGCGGTTGAGCGACTATATCTCATGGCGCGTCGAGGTGCTGATTGGAGCCATCATCACTGTCAGTTGGGTTCTACTGCTTGCCCACGGCGGCGCACGAACCTTTTGGGAGGCTCCGGTCGTGCTCACTTACGCCGCACTAGGTGTATTGCCTCTGAAAATCTTCGTTGCCCGCAGCAGCATTTCACTCCCATCTGACCGCCCTGAGGAGCACTTCCAGTGGATCGAGGCGGGGCGGCGTTACTCGCTACGTGCGAATGATCTCTTCCGCTGGCTTTGCGTGCTGCCGCTCGTGGGTTACACGCTTTTGCATAGCTTTGGCGCGGCGGCCGCCTGGCTGCGTTGGCCATTGATAGGGACCTGTCTTGCGGTCGGACTCTACATGGCGGTGTCCCTGATCTTGGGCGAGCGCCGCCTGGCCGCCATGGGCCGCGATCTGGTGCCAGTAGGCAGTTGGTCCACGCACTTCCGCCAGGCGCGATGGATGCCGAGCGGCTTCGCAGTTGCGTTCGGCGCTTGGTTCGGGGGCCTAATCCTGCTGCTGGTGTTCTTCCACCACTAACACCCTGAGAGCATAGTTCCGGTTCGAGCGCCTCCGTTTGCTGTGTCACAGTGCTGGTGGAACGGCGCCTGATCTTCTCGCGGCTTCTCAGTAAACAATCGTGAAATTGCCGTCGGGCGCTGTGTAAACGGCGGGCATGCCCCAGACAGGAACGCCGGGTGCATGGCCGACGGCGCCGAGCGGCTGGCCGGACTTGCTGAAGAGTTGCCAGGCGAGCGAGCCGCCCTGTTTCCAGCCGGTTCCTTCCGTCCAGGCCAGCAGCACCTGGCCGCGGGAGTTGGCCGCTACGGCGGGATGCTTGCGGTTGTTGCTCTGGCCGGGCGCGGCAAATGAGGATGACAGTTTGAAGGTTGATGGATTGATGGTGTCGAAGTAAACCTCGCCCGCCTTTTCCCAGGCCGCCAGCACGTGCCGCCCGCCTTCACCGAGATAGGCCGTACTCATGGGGCAGGCGTTGAGCTTCCAGGCTGAAACTTCGTTTGAACGGAAGGTGCGGCCATGATTCGTTGAAACCAGCAGCGTCATGTTGCGATGGACGGCTTCGGCGGCGGCGCGGTACAGAACGAAAAGTGCGCCGCCGCGGTCAACAAAGGCGCGCATGCCGCAGCACCCGCAGGCGCCCAGCGCAGCGGGCGAAACCGGAACTTCGCGCGCAAACGTCCGGCCGTTGTCGGTGGAACG
>JBAUWE010000267.1:0-2899 GCA_049583595.1 Terriglobia bacterium | reverse complement strand
GGCGCGTTCCGGTCAGAGCTTGAAAGGCGGAATTGGGCCCCCCTGCCTTGGGAACAAAGGCACGCTCCCAAATCTGGAGCCGCACGAGATCGTTCCGGACTTCAACGGCGCTGACGCGGAGGGCGATCTTCTTACCGTCAGTTCCTGGCAAGAACCCGCCCGAGGCAGGCTCACCCCCCTGCAGCAAGCCGCCGATACTTCCACTAATGCTTTTGCCCGGCGAACTGCTTGCCTCAAACTGAAACCAAGGGCCGGGGGCCTGGCGGCGAACGAGTCCCAGTCCCAGCGACAACCCGGCAATGCAAAGAAGAGCCAGTCCGACCGCAAAGCGTGGGACAAGAACGCGGCCGCCCAACCGCTGTCCCCAATGCCGGTGTCTATCCGGAAGAGGTGGGAGAGGCGCCAGCGCGTCTTCCGGCGCAGCGCTTGCGGCCAGGCGCAGTTCCACCCCCATCTGCGCATAGTCCTGGAGGCGTTCTTTGCAACTTGCGCAACCCCTGATGTGTTCGGCTGCCTCTTTGGGCACCGTTTCGCCATCATTCAAAGCTGAGACAAAAGGCTGTGCTTCCTGGCAATTCATAAAGTCTCCTTGTTCCGTTCGCCTTTCCACACCCGGCGCAGCCGCTCCCTGGCGGTGTACAGGCGGGACCGCACTGTTCCCACCGGGACGGCGAGCATCTCCGCCAACTCCCTGTAGGAGTAGCCCTCCACCTCACGCAGCCAGAGCAGACTGCGCGAGTCGGGGTCTATCTTTTCAAGTGCATCCTCCACAAGCATGGGCGAGCAGTGTTGGCTGGCGGGGCGGTCTGGATTCAGTTCCGTTTCTGGCGGGCGGCGGCGCCACCAGTCGGCGGACCGTCTGGCGGCTATCCCGAACAGGTAAACTCTGAGCGGCCCGCGCGCCGGGTTGAACCCGTTCGGGTGCTGCCAAAGTTGAAGAAACGTTTCCTGGACAATGTCTTCCGTTGCTTTTGGGTCACCCACGCACCGACGCACGAAGCCGTGGAGCGAGGCCGCGTGCTGCCGGTAGAAGTTGCCAAACGCTTCGCGGTCTCCGCTGCGTAGCCAGTCCCAAGACGTGCTGTCGTCTGCTGATATCCTCATGTCTTCAATAGGCTATTCGCTCCAGCCGGGCAAAAAGTTCAGGCGGCCCACATTTTTTCTGCAGGAATTCTATGCTTGCACGAAGCCAGGCGCTACCCCAGCAGTGTCATTTCTTCCAGGGACGGAGAGGGAACCTCGGCGCATCTTTGCAGGAACCGCTGCGCCACCTGCAATCCTTCCCTTCTATGACAGCCCCCGAAGCCATTCCTTCCGTTGGCTTGCGCCCTGCCTTGTGATATTCTTCTGCCGCTTTCGGTCTCAATTTGCGCGAGGGGAAATCGTGCGGCGGATTGCTTCAACCATCCATTTCGGCGGTGGCCCAATGCAACCGGATTCGCCCCACTCCACCAGAAAGGATTTGCCATCATGAAGCCTGAAGATTTCATCCTGGGTCCACGCATCACCCGAAGGTCGGCGCTGCGCGCCCTGGCGTCAACTCCCGTTCTCCTGCTGGGAGCATCTGACCTGGCGGCCCAGACCAACCTGAGCGGCTACTGGCTCCTGCTGACGCCCAACAACGACGGCACCTTCCGCAAGTCGTTTCTCTACCTGCAGCAGTCAGGCGCGACTGTCACGGGCAAGGTCATCTACGGCAGCAGCGAGCATCCCATCAGCGGCGGCAGCTTCCAGGATGGCAGGCTGCGTTTTGAGGTGGTGACCCACTACGCCTACCAGACCCGCCGCACCGTTTACACCGGCCGGATGAACGGCGATAAGATTGACATGCAGATCAGCTTGCCCGGCCGTAGCCCGCGAACCGCCACCGCCCAGCGCACCACCCGCGAGGCCACGCTGCCGCCCAAGCCGCTCCCGCTGCCCGCCCTGCGCGACCTGCCCGACAACAATCTGGTGCGAACCCCGCCCATGGGCTGGAACAGCTGGAACAAGTTTGCCGGCCAGGTCACCGATTCCATCGTGCGCTCGGTGGCCGACGCCATGGTGGCTTCCGGCATGAGCAAGGCGGGCTATGAGTACATTAATATTGACGACACCTGGCAGGGCGCGCGCGACAGCAAGGGCCGCATCACCGGCAACAAAAAATTTCCCGACATGAAGGCCCTGTGCGATTACGTCCACTCGAAAGGTCTCAAGATCGGCACCTATTCCGGGCCGGGCCCGGAAACCTGCGCCGGTTACGAAGGCAGCCTGGGGCACGAGGAGCAGGACGCCAAAACCTACGCCGAGTGGGGCTTCGACTACCTGAAGTACGACTGGTGCAGCGCGGCACGTGTTTATAAGGATGAAGACATGCGCCCGGTCTACCAGAAAATGGGAGAAGCGCTGCTCGATTGCGGCCGCCCCATCGTCTACAGCCTCTGCCAGTACGGCCGCGAGGACGTCTGGGGATGGGGAGCGAAGGTCAGCGGCAACCTGTGGCGCACCACCGGCGACATCAAGGACAACTGGAAGCGCATGGACGAAATCGGGTTCAGCCAGTTCGCCATCCAGCACTACATGCAGCCCGGCCACTGGAACGATCCCGACATGCTGGAAATCGGCAACGGCGGCATGTCCAGTGACGAATACCGCACCCACATGAGCCTCTGGTGCCTGCTGGCCGCTCCGCTGCTGGCCGGCAACGACCTCAGCAACATGACCGAAGACACCCGCAGCATCCTGATGAACCGCGAAGTCATCGCCATTGACCAGGACCCCGCCGCCCACCCCGCGCAACTGGTCACCTACGTGGGCAATCTGATGGTGGCCTATCGCAAACTCCACGACGGCTCAACCGCCGTGGCCTTTTTCAATCGCACCGAGAAGGAAGATGAAATCGGCGTCGAATGGGCTGCCG
>JBAUWE010000266.1:0-2512 GCA_049583595.1 Terriglobia bacterium | reverse complement strand
CCGCCTCGCAGTGGGATTGACTTCAAGTCGCCGGGCCGGGCCGGGGTGGTGTCGAGTCCCATCCGGCTGCTGCCTTACCAGCGGCGCTGGGTGGAAGACCGTTCCCCGCTGAAGATGGTGGTGAAGGCGCGCCAGATCGGCTACTCGTTCGCCGCCACCCTGCAGGCGCTGCTGCGCTGCCTGGAACGCAAGACCACCTGGATCTTCCTTTCCAAGGGAGAACGGCAATCGAAACTGCTGATGGAAAAGGTGAAGGAGCACATCCAGAGTTGCGGCATTGTGGCGCAGGCATGCGAGTCCACTTTCTTTGAAGAAGCCAGCCGGAAGCAGCTGGAGGTGCGGCTGCCTAACGGGTCGGTGATATACGGCCTGCCGTCGAATCCCGACACGGCGCGGGGCTACTCGGGCAACGTGACGCTCGACGAGTTCGCCTTCCACGCCGACGCGGCAAAGATCTATTCGGCGCTGTTCCCCACCATCACGCGCGGCTATGCGCTGGAAGTGATCTCCACGCCCAACGGCCAGCAGGGGAAGTTTTTTGAGCTGGCGAAGGCGGCGGGATTGACGGACGGGAGAATCGTGAGTAGTGAGTCGGGAGTCGGAAAAGAGGCACTCCCTATTCGCGATTCGCTACTAGCTACTCGCTTGTCCCCGCGCGATTCCCTACTCCCGACTGCCGACTCCCGCTTCTGGTCGTCCCACTGGTGCGACATTTATGAGGCCGTGCGCCAGGGATTGAAGATCGACATTGAACTGCTGCGCGCGGGCTGCGACGACGAATCGACTTTCCAGCAGGAATTCTGCTGCCAGTTTGTTTCCACGGCGGAAAACTTTTTTTCACCTGAGCTGCTCGCCGCCTGCCTAAGTGCCGAGGCCAGTACGGATACTCCGGCCCACCAACTGGCCTCGGTGCGCGGCTTGGGCCGACCGGAATTGCACCATCGCCCACTGGACGGGACGACGGCGGGACCCGCAACCACCGGCCAGGTTCTAAAGAGAAATGTTGTCCCGGCTTCAGACTCCGAATTTTTCCTCGGCATTGACATCGGCCGGCAGCACGACCGCACGGTTTTCTGGCTGGATGAAGTGACCACCCTGGGCGGTCATCCTGAGGCCGCTGAGGCGGGCGAAGGATCTGCTTCACCGAACAGCAGATCCCTCGCTGCGTTCGGGATGACGGGAGGCGAGGGGCAGCAGCAGACGGAAGAGCGCCAGGCCATTGCGCGCATCGTTCGCACGCTCGATCGCGCTCCGTTTGCCGAGCAACTGGAGGGCGCGCGCGAGCTGCTGCGGATCGAGAAGCAAGACGGACAGCCGCTGGTGCGCCGCGCGGCGATTGACGCCACCGGCATCGGCGCCATGCTGGCGGAAACCCTGGCGGAAGAATTCGGGCCAAGAGTTGAACCCGTAACCTTTACCGCGGCTGTTAAAGAAAACCTGGCGTACCGGACCAAACGGCGGATGGAAAAACAACTTTCACTGCTGCCCGATACGCGCGAGGTGCGGCGCGCCTTCAGCGCCGTGAAGCGGGTGGTGACCCCCAGCGGCAATCTGCGGTTTGACGCCGTGCGAACCGCCGCGGGACACGCCGATGAATTCTGGGCCAAGGCCCTGGCCGACCTGGCCGCAGATTCGGAACCGGCCTCGACGGCGGCCGACGGCTATCTCACCGGCGGCTCGCCCATCATCAATCCGCTGGCGTTCACGGAACTGGATGGGGGATGGGGAGCATTTTGAATATTGGCGATTGAGCGATTGAGTGATTGAGCGATTGAAACCCTGCAGGTGGAAGCCCCGGTTTTTCCAGTCTCTCAATCACCCGATCACTCAATCACAAATTCCTGAGGGGTGTGACTGATGAAACTCGGACCAATCGATATTCAATGGCGAAACGCGAAGCTGGCCGACTCGCAGGTGAACGTGCCGCTGCAGAGTACGGCGGCGAGCGCCGAGACGCTGCCCGCGGGCTTGCCCGGCACGCCCATCTTCCACGGATTTCTGGAAGACTTTGGCGAATACAATCCGCAGCTTGAAGGGCTCACGGCCATTCGCACCTATGAAAAGATGCGCCGCTCCGACGCGCAGGTGGCGGCCACGCTGCTGGCCTGCGAGCTGCCTATCCGTGCCGCCAACTGGGACGTGCTGCCCGCCAGCTCCGACGCGCAGGACCGGGAGATTGCGCAGTTCGTCAAAGAGAATTTGTTTGGCGGGCTTGAATACGTTTCACCCTCCGGCGTCAAAACCACCCAGTGCTGGGACGACGTGCTGCGCAACGCGCTGCTGATGCTGCCGTTCGGCGCTGCGGCGCACGAGGAGATTTACGCCGTGGACGGCGTGAGGGTGCGCCTGGCGCGCCTGGCTCCGCGGCTGCCTGTCACTTTCTATCGCTGGATTACCGACCTGGACGGCGAAACGCTGCTGGCGCTCAACCAGTACGGATACCGCAATTCGAATTTTGAAAGCGTGGAGATTCCGGTGGACCGCCTGGCCGTGTTCACGTTCAACAAGGAGG
>JBAUWE010000265.1:0-3821 GCA_049583595.1 Terriglobia bacterium | reverse complement strand
GAGCAGAACGGCTGGATCCGGGCGAGGTGGGGAGAGTCTGACAACAATCGCCGCGCCAAATATTATGCGCTCACGGCGGCCGGCCACAAGTATCTGGAGCAGGAAGAAGCCAACTGGATGCGGCTCTCCACGGCCATCGGGCTGGTGCTGGAAAAAGCGTAAGCATTGGCGATTGGTGATTTGTGATTGGCGATTGAAAGCAATCATGCATTTTGAATTGTAAAGGACGAAATCCCGAGTGACGAGACAGCGCAATGACGAATGGCGAGTTACGAATGACGAGTTGATGCGCATTTCTGAGTTCTGGGTTAGGGGATTTGAAATCCGAAATTTGAGATTTGAAATTCAAGAAGAGGTGGTAGCGCAGAGTTGTCCCGCCGTGCGGGATTACTCTGCGGCCGTTTCTTGTTCCTGGTGAAAGGGCACGACTTCAGTCGTGCTGCAAAACGGGCGCCTCTGTTTTAAGGGGCTTCAGCCCCTGAGCAGAGCGGGTCATTTAAATGAGCAGGGCCCGGTGGCTAAAGCCGGCAGCCGGTCGAGGCGCTTCTCAGCACGGCTGAAGCCGTGCCCCCTGGAGTTGCTGTCTGTGCCCATTCGCAAGAAGAACCGCGGACCTCAAAATCGGAGGTTCGCGCTACGTGGCCGCTCGTTATCCGGGCTGCCAGATCGAACGGTGTAGAGGCGCCTTTACGCCGCCATTAACGAGGTTACAAAAAGCTGGTGGCGGGATGAACCCGCCGCTACAGGGTTAATGCCATGCGCTGGATTTACAAATTGCCGCTTCGGTTGCGGTCGCTTTTCAGGAAGACGCGCGTCGAGCAGGAACTGAGCGAGGAGATGCAGTTCCACCTGGAGAAGCTGATCGAAGAGAACATCGCGAAAGGCATGACGCCTGAAGAGGCTCGCTACGCGGCGCTGCGGGAATTTGGCGGCGTGGAGCAACTGAAAGAAGAGTGCCGCGACAGTTGGGGCGTCCGCCTCATCTCCGAACTCGCCCAGGACGTTCGCTACGGCCTGCGGCAACTCCGTCGCAATCCGGGATTCACGCTGGTTGCCGTCCTCACCCTGGCATTGGGTATTGGGGCGAACACGGCGATTTTCAGCCTGCTGAATGCCGTGATGCTGCGGGAACTCCCCGTTGAAAATCCCGCCCAGCTGGTTCTGTTTGGGAATGGCCGGTCCGCCGGCAGCGCGGGTGATTTCGCCAACACGGACCTCTACTCCTATTCCTTTTTCCGCGAAATGCGGCAGAAGAATCAGGTTTTTTCCGAAGCCAGCGCGGAACTGAGTTTGATGTTCGGAAAGATGCACGGTGCAGTGGCCGGAAGCGGTAATCTGGAACCGATCAACGTGCAACTCGTCACGGGCACTTACTTCCCCATGCTGGGCGTGAAGCCCATCCTGGGGCGGGCCTTCACTGCGGCTGAGGACGAACCCGCGGGCGGCCACCCTGTGGCCGTGGCCAGCTACTCCTGGTGGAAAAGCCGCTTCGCCCGCGACCCTTCCATTGTGGGCAAGACGGTGACCCTTGGGTCGACCGTTTACACCCTGATTGGGGTCGCACCACCGGAATTTTTCGGCACCACGGTCGGCGAGTCTCCCGACTTGTGGATTCCGCTCTCGATGGAAAAACAGATTTCACCGGGCTGGAACGGCCTGGAGGGTGACGACTTCCAGTCGCTTTACATCTTTGGCCGGCTCAAGCCCGGCGTCACTGCGAGACATGCTCAGGCCAACGTCAATCTGCTGGCCCGGCAAATCTGGCGCGGGTCTGCGGGCGGAGTGCTTACCAAACAACAACAGCGCACCCTCGAGCATGCCAACATAGAACTGACGCCGGCGGCTCGTGGCCTCTCCAGGCTCCGATTTGAATTTTCGCTGCCTTTGAAGATCCTGATGGCTGTCGTCGGTCTTGTGCTGCTGATCGCGTGCGCGAACATCGCCAACCTGCTGCTGGCGCGCGCCACAACCCGACAGAGAGAAATCGCCGTGCGCATGGCCGTTGGCGCCGGGAGAAGGCGACTGGTCCGGCAAATGCTGGCCGAGAGCCTGCTGCTGACCTTGATGGGCGGGGCCCTGGGCGTGCTGTTCGCCTGGTGGGCCAGTGAAGCGTTGCTGGTGATGGTTTCAACCGGGCCGGAACCCCTGCCCTTGAAGGTGGCGCCGGACGCCACCGTCCTCGCTTTCACTTTCGTTGTGACGTGCCTGACGGCGCTCCTCTTTGGAACGTTGCCGGCTCTGCGTGCCACGCGTATTGACCTGACGCCGGCATTGAAGGATTCCCGCAGCCCGGTTGTCAGTGCCAGTCGCAGCCACCTGAGCGGAGGGCTGGTGGTCTCGCAGGTTGCTCTTTCAGTTGTGCTCCTGATCGGCGCCGGGCTTTTCCTGCGCACCCTGGTCAACCTCGCTAACGTTGATACGGGATTCAACAAGGAGAACGTTCTGCTGTTTGAAATCGAACCGCAGGCGGTCGGCTATAAGGAAGATTCACACCTGGTGAACCTTTATCAGCAGATCGAGCAGAAGGTGAGGGCGGAACCGGGCGTGCGGGCCGCCAGCATTTCATTTCTTACCTTCAATCAGGGAGAGTGGACAAGTCCGATTTCGATTTCAGGACACGCTCCGACGCACAAGGACGACATGATGACCACACACAACGTTGTCGGCCCGAGGTACTTCGCGGCGATGGGGATTCCACTTCTCACCGGCCGGGTCCTGGGCCTGCAGGACACTGAAAATTCGCCCAAGGTGGCGGTCATTAACGAAACGATGGCGAAGTGGTATTTCCCGGACAGTTCGCCCATCGGCCGCCGGTTCGGTATCGGCGGCGATCCCAAACACAGCAACGACATTGAAGTTGTCGGGGTGGTCAAGGATGCCAAACGCGAAAGCCTGCGCGAGCGGCCCTTCCCGGAGGCCTATTACCCTTACACCCAGCGCGCCGGCTTCTACAACAACCTGGAAGTTCGCTACACGGGCGATCCAGCAGGCGTGATTGCCGAAGTCCGCCATGCTGTGGGTGAAGTTGACAAGAGTCTGCCGCTTTCATATCAGAATACACTGGCCCAGCAGGTCGAGCAGTCGCTCGCCAGCGAAACATTGATTGCGCGGCTTTCGAGTTTCTTTGGTTTGCTGGCTGTGTTTCTTGCCTGCATTGGAATCTACGGGCTCATGTCATACACCGTCGCGCGGCGGACAAGCGAGATCGGGATCCGCGTGGCCCTCGGCGCTGACCGCTCCACCGTTCTCCGGATGGTGATGCGAGAGGGCCTGATCCTGGCGCTGGTCGGGATTGCCATCGGGTTGCCGGCAGCGCTGGCGGCGAACCGGCTGGTTTCAGGAATGCTCTTCGGCCTCAGTCCAACCGATCCGCTGTCCATGACAGCGGCGTCGATCACCTTGCTGGCTTTGGCTCTGGTGGCCTGCTACATCCCGGCGCGGCGGGCGGCGAAAGTCGATCCCATGGTGGCGCTGAGGTATGAATGAAGTATGAAGTGTGAAGGATGAAGGATGAAATGAGGGTGCTCAGTTCTGAGTGACGGGATCTCAAATTTGAGATTTCAAATTTCAGAAGGCATGCACGGAAACAGATTCGTCATTTGCACCTCGTAATTTGTAATTGCCGCTCCTCGACGCTCATCACTGGAATTGCGTTCTTCACCTTTCAGTTCACAATTCTCCCTTCGATTTTACCGACGTCTTCTCCACAGGCCCGAGCGGGCTTTACTTGAACGGCGGGAGGGACACAGGGGGTATACTGTCTCTGATGTTTTTCAAATGCTGGAGGGTGAGGACTTTCGCTGGTTGGGCGAGGCCTCTCG
>JBAUWE010000264.1:0-3664 GCA_049583595.1 Terriglobia bacterium | reverse complement strand
CAGCAGCACCACCATGCCGGCCACCATATACCCCTTGGCCTGGCGGCTGGAACCCTTCCACTCGCCGCTGAGGAATCCCCAGATGGTGGAAACGAAAATGATGATGGCCATGAAGAGTGGCCAGCCGATCACGGCCCCGATCTGCCCCATGGACGCGGCTCCGCGTCCGTAAAGGATGACGCCGCCGGTCCACAGAATGGCCATGCCCAGTCCGATGGCCCATGCTTTGCCGGTTCCGGGCAGGGTGAAGTTGGTCCAGGTCTTATTGCGGATGAGGAGATAGCCCGTGTACCCTGCGTTGGCGATAAAGCCTCCGCCCAGCGCCACCATCCACACGGCGTTCAGCGCTCCCGAGTTGCTGGCGCCTGTTTCCATGCCGGCTGTGACCACCGGCTGGCTGAAGGCAAACGCCATATTGAGCATGGCGGAAAAGATACCGCTGAAAATGCAGATGGCCAGCCCCACGCCGAATTTCCCTTTTTCAACGGTTGTGGGTCCGCCGGCAAGGCTGGCTTCCCGCTTCTTGCCCGCAACAGCGGCCAGCCCGACTCCCAGAAGCAGAGCGGTCACGGCGAGCACGACGAGGAGCCCTTTGGCCGTAAAGATCAGTTGAGGAGTATTCACCACCAGCGGCACAAAGGTGCCGATGGCTGCCGTTACCCCGATCAGCACGGCAACTCCCATCGCCATGCCCATCTTGTCGACGCCCAGCCCCGCCAGAACCGATCCGATTCCCCATCCGGCACCGTACAGGAAGACCATCGCCAGCGCCGAAGCGGGAGCGCGTCCCAGCATTTCTGAGAGATGCGGGACCGTGGCAAGCGCCAGTCCGCCCGGAAGCACAATCAGTGAAAAGACCGCGTAAAGCGCCCAGATGTTTTCCCATTTCCACGGGCTGACGTACTTGAGGCCCAGAAAGTAAGTCCCCTGCATGATTCCGCCGATGACGACCAACGAGAAACCCAACCACGCGCTCATGGAGTTCCTTCTTCTTCGCGAATTTACTTCCCAGCCGTCTCTTGCCCGGCCCGCCTTGGATGGAACGGCGGCCCTGCCCTGAACCGCGCGTTTGGGCGTATGCCCCAGCCCACACCGTGCTATTCGAGGGTCAGAATTCCCTTGATGTAATCCTCGCGCTTGAAGTCCTGCTCGAAGGCGCGAGGGACGTCCTCAAGAGCGGGATAGCGATGGGTGACCAGCGGCGACACCTGGATGGTGCGCGAGTTCACCAGTTCACGCGCCCGCCGGTAGGTTGTGGGCCGCCCGTCGGGGTCGAACCCACCGGAGGCGCCAACCGCCGCGACGAGGACCGGTTCCAGGAACAGAATGTTTCCCAGCAGGCTGATGTCACGCCCCTGGTGTCCGTGGCCGTAGAGCAGGACGGTGGCCTGCTTGCGAATCAGGCTTGGCATCTGCTCAAAAATAACTGAGTTTCCGCAGGCCTCGATGAGGTAATGAATCTTTTCGCCATGGGTCAATTCCTGGACGGCTTCGCGCAAATTCTGCCGCGCCACATTGACAGGCGTCCCTCCGAATTTCCGGACCAGATCAAGATTAATTTCACGAACATCGCTGACCAGGATGAGGCCTTCAAAGTGCAGGACGTTTCGCAGGTGTTGCAGAAAGTAAATGCCGGCCGGTCCCGCCCCGCAGATCAGGACGTTCCTGATGTGCTCATCACCATACAGGGAATAGCGCGCGTTGGTGTGACGAACCTGATGGCTGGCGTGCAGGACGCATCCCACCGGCTCAACCAGCGCCGCCAGGTCCAGGGGCATGTCAGGAGGCAGCGACAGGCAATTGGCCGCAGGCATGGCAATATATTCCGCCAGGGCCCCCTGCAACCCCGTAATACCGTGTTCCCCGTAGTTTTCGCATTGGTGCGAATCTCCCGTGGCACAGTAAGGGCAAAGGGGTTCGGTGCCGCGGCTGACACAATTGACGCCTTGATCGCAGAGGACCCGGTCGCCCACCTTCAGGTCGGTGACCTCCTTGCCGACTTCCACGATTTCGCCGCTGAACTCGTGCCCGAGTATCAGGGGCTGCTCCGTGAGCGGGATATGCCTTCCCTGGGCATCAAGATTGTAATTTCCATGCCCTCGATAAATGTGAAGATCGGTGCCGCAGACGCCCACCGCCTTCACCCGCAGCATCACCTCGTTGGGCGCAAGCACCGGATCCGGCACCTGCTTGACCACCAGTGTTTCAACATCCTGCAAGACGGCAGCCTTCATCTCCACCTCACGCTTCAAGGTCGTTTGTATCGATTTTGCCCTCTTCGCGGAGGCGTTCAAAAATCTCCGCCGTTTCACGGATGCCGTCTTCGAGAGGCGTCCGCGGGATCTCGCCGATATCGCGCCGCAGGGCGCTGTCGTCAAAGTTATAGGCAATCGGGATAGGTTTCCCCTCGGCGCGGATCAGGCTCCGGGATTCGGGGAGCAGGCGGTTCAGCGTGGCGAGAAACTCGTCCATCTGGATCACGGCGCCCCGCAGGGTGTAGGTTTTCGCGCCCTCGATGGGAACCTCCGCGCAACGCAGAAAGATTTCCGCCGTGTCCTGGGCGTATTGCATGTCAAAGCCGCCCGTAAAGCGGATGGTGTAAGGATGTCCTATGACTGTGGCCTTGATGGCCTTGGTGGGCCCTGAGGTGATTCCCTGGTCCCGGCCCACGCCGTAGACAGTGCCCGGTCGCAGGCCGGCGCTGGAGATGCCGTCGCTCAGGTAATAGACGCGGGCGTTGCCTTCGTTGGCCTGCTTGAACACTCCGTAATGGGTGTTGGGCTGCAGGGGCGCGCCTTCCGGCACTTTGCCATGTCCGTAAAATTCCTCAGGACCGAAAACGGCCACCGAACTCGCATAGACAATGCGCTTGATCTGGTCGCGCCGCTTGCGCACGACTTCGAACGTATTCACGGTTCCAAGGATGTTGACACGCGCCCCTACCCGCGGGTTGGCGGCGCAGGCCGGGACCTGGAGCGCAGCCAGGTGGAGGAGGTGGGTAATTCCGTTTTCCGCAACCGCGCGGTCCAGAGCGTCGAAGTCGGTAATGTCTCCCTCGATGAAGTGGATTTTTTCCCTTTGTTCCTCAGTTAAAAGCTGCTGCAAACGATGGGCTTTCGTGTCGAGATCATAAATCCACGGCGTATCACCGCGCTCAATCAGCTTGCGAACAATCCATGAGCCAATAAACCCTTTGGCCCCGGTCAGTAGAAAACGTGTGCTGGCATTTGCTGTCTTCGAGTCTTGTGTCATGCGCAGGATTATATGGGGAACAGCCGGGAGTTTCCAGTCAGAAGAACACAGGCCCCGCCCGCTCCATGATCCACCGGGGAAGGCGAAGACCGGAATTTAAAGTTGGCGCGAGGGAAGAATCAGTGTGTTCGAATGCCGGCAGTCGCGGCGCAAGCCTTACATCCAAAGGATTCTGGCAGGCTGTTTGGCGGGGGAAGAAGGGGTGAAAATAGGCCATGTTTCCCCTTCGTCGCCAGGAGCCACATCCTGTCATCACCAGCGTTGCTCGTGTATCTCGCTACCTCTTCCTTTCACTTGTTCTTTTGCCTCTATACACCTAGTGGCCTTCCGCCGGGGAATAGGGGGCCCGGGATGAGGCGGCAAATCGAAAATCGTGCTAGACTTTTTAAGTCTTAACGCGAAGCACGAACCC
>JBAUWE010000263.1:0-1695 GCA_049583595.1 Terriglobia bacterium | reverse complement strand
TTCAAAATCCAAATTTATCACTTCCGCTTAATGCAGGATTTGAATCATTTAATGCTCTTGGGAATCAATCGAAGGGAGTTTGAAAGAATAAAGAGAGCCGCAAATGAGCGGCTCTTTTTGGCTTGCCATGCGAAGCTGCAAGCGAAGCATGGTGATCCCACCGGGATTCGAACCCGGGTTACCGGCGTGAGAGGCCGATGTCCTAACCACTAGACGATGGGACCGAATTGGCATGTTGGTTGGGCATTAATACAGGAAAGGACTGGGGGTTGTCAAACGATAATTGGGAGAAAAGCCAAATAGCGGGTTGTGAGTTGGATGTTGTGAGTTGGATGTTGTGAGTTTTAGGTTGTCTGTGGTAAGTTGTATTTTGTTTGTAGTTTCAATAACTAACAGTAAATCAGTCCCGGATTTTTATGCTTCTTTGATGACATCCCGAAATCTGAAATCAAATGTTCCGGCGTCTTTTAACGTTACTTCTGCCAGTTGGATTTCTGTATCAAACTGACCGAGTACCTTGTTCAGGGCTTCTTTTTCAGATTTAGCATTCGATGCGGTTTTAATCCGATTAATTTGGTCCTGATCCAACTCCAGCGTCTTTTTGACAAGAGCCATTTTCCCCTCCAGCTAAGCCATATAATTCAGATTATCAGGCCGGTTTTTTTTCCTTTGCGGAAACCGAACAGCAGGTAGACGAGAAACCCGATAAAGGGAATGGATGCGATCACCCACCACATGGCCTTTTTGCCGATCGTACCGAAGTCTTTTTGTGCGACGTCGACAATCGCCCAGATGGTGGCCAATAAGAATGGTACACAGAGACCGACGAAGATTATGGCTGTCTTTATACCCATAGAAAAAAATGCACTAAAGTGCACTAAAATGCCTAAATTGCCTAAAATTAGGGATATTAACCATTTGATAATAAGAGATAAAAAATATGCGTAGCATAAAATAATTAATCCGCGGCACTTCCATTAAAACACCATCGTTCAGTATGCGTGGAAAAGCTTATAAACCTGCAATATGTTATTATTCTGGGCGGATTAATTAACTTTGCAGACGTGATGCAATCTTTAAAATTGCATTAACATAATATTCGCTGTGATTGTAGTGGTAAATGACTTTTTCGGCTTTTTGGCGGCTGATGCCGGGTCGCCAGCCATGGCGTTTGAGATAGTTGGCGATGCTGGCCATGGAATCGGCATGGGTGTGCAGGTCGATGGTGCCGTCATTGTTGCCGTCTTTCCCGTAAGCCAGGATGCTGCTGGGCATAAATTGCGCGAGTCCCATGGCGCCGGCAAATGAACCGGAAATTTCGGCAGGGTCGAAGCCCTGCTGGTATGCATATTCCAGGAAGGCCTTCAATTCCGCATAGGCCCATTTTGATTTTCTCTTGGCTGATTTTTCGAACTCCGGGCGTGACATCCGTTTGGCCTCCGGGATCATGGTATAAAATTCGCTGCGCACATCCGGGTACATCAAGGCTGCCAGGGTGGAAAGGGTATTCAGAGCGGACCGGGTCCCCACGGTTCGTCCCAGGCCGGATTCCACCAGCAGAATGGCGGTGATGACTCTTTTGTCCACACCATAGGTTTTTTCGGTTTTCGCAAGCTCCTCCTTGTGATCTTCCATGTATTTTTTGGCTTCACTGATGGACCAATCGTTGGAAAATTGATTGTAATCCACCTTGGC
>JBAUWE010000262.1:0-30689 GCA_049583595.1 Terriglobia bacterium | reverse complement strand
TAATTAATGCCGTCGTAGTATCCCGTGCCAATCGTCCAGCTATCGCCCGTCGCCTTCATGACCGTGGCAATGCCTTTGAGGGTGTCGGCTTCCATCATGTAATCCGAGACCGCAGTAAAGAAAATGTACTCTGCGCCTTCCTGGTCCACAGGAAACGGCACCTGGATGCCCTTTTCGTCCTGAATGTCCTCCGTCAGGAATTCCAACGTGTCGATCAGAGCAGGCACGGGAATGGCAGAGGTGTTGCCGGTGGCGCCAATCAACTGCTCCCGCGTGCTGACCACCAGTGCCCGCGGCGCGATTCCGATTTCGGAAAGGATATACCGGCCCAGGTGGGTGACTAGGGCGTGGTCAATTCCCATGGGGCAATCAAAGTGGCAGCGGCGGCAGGCCGTGCAGTTATAGTAGGAGTCCGCCAATTCCTGAATCTTCTCGTCGGTCAGCCCCGGATCGCCCAGCAGGCGCGCGCGGAGGATGCCGGAGACCGTGAAGTGCCTGCGGTAGATGGAAAGCAGCAGTTCCGAACGGTAGCAGGGAATGTCGCAGGGATCATGGGTTGCATCGTAAATGGGACAGGCAACCGCACAGCGGGAGCACCTGGTGGTAACCCGGATGTAATGATCCAGAGCAAGGCGATAATTCGTGTGCTTCAATATGGAAGCAAAGGCCTCAAGGAAGCGCCGCGGCCGGCCTTCAACTTCGAAATCCTCAACGTGATAACGAACGGGCAGGCGCTGGCTCTTGATAACTTCCTCTTTCTTCCGCGAGGAAAAAGCTTTCTCCCGTTCCTCGGGGGTCAGCGGACGCGCGAGAGATTTCATCACTGATTTCATTCTTGTTTACCCCTTTCGGAAACCTCTTCCTTTGCCTGCCCGGTCGCGCTGGAACCTGGAGCAACAACGGAACTGCTGGCATGCGCCTGCAAACCGATTGCGCCTCCTGTTCGGGCGAATTCGTAGGCCGGAACATAAGAAGTTTCCTTCGCGATTTCGACTGACAGAGCGATCTTGTAGAAAACCGTCACCATCAATGCTCCGACCGCCCACACACCAAGCGTGATAATCACTTCAGGCACCGTGGGAACGTACCGAGTGGCGGTTCCCAGCGGCGAAGGAATGAATCCGCCCACCACCATGCAGACACCCTTGTCAATCCACAGCGATGAGAAAACCAGTGCACACGCCACCGCGAGGGTCTTTTCGTTCCTGCGCAACGCGGGCACGAGCAACAGGACCAGCGCAGCCGCCATCAGGATCATCGAACTCCGGCCCCACGGCAGCAGCGAAGTGTGGCTCACAGTACCCAGATACAAATCCTGGAAATCTTCCGTCAGCCCCGGAACGCGGCTGTACATGGCCGTAAAGAATTCCATGGCGATGAAAAACACATTGATGACCATCGCGTAGGTGACAATCACGGCAAGCCCGTGGATGGCTTTCCTGCCTACGTCGAAACCCGTCTGCCTGCGCAACAGAAAACAGAGCAGGATCAGCAGGGCCGGGCCCGCCGCAAATGCCGAAGCCAGAAAACGCGGCGCCATGATCGCTGTCCGCCAGGCCATTCTGCCCGGCAAACCGGCGTACAGGAATCCTGTGACGGTGTGGATGCTGATGGCCCAGGGAATCGAGAGGAGGATGACGAGCTTGATCCAACCAGGCGGATGAACGTCCTGCTGCTCAGCATGCAAAGTCACCAAGGTAATAGTGATGTTCAGGACGAGGTAGCCGGAGAGCGCAACTACGTCCCAGAACATGACGGAGTGGAACTGGGGGTAGAGGAAGATGTTGAAGAGCCGCATGGGTTTGCCCATGTCGATCATGACGAACAGCATGCACATGGTGACAGAAGCAACGGCCAGGAACTCACCAAGGATGGTCATGCGTGCGAATTCCTTGTGGCTGTGCAGGTAATAAGGCAACACCACCATGACGGCGGAAGCGGCAACACCCACCATGAAGGTGAACTGGCCGATATAAAGGCCCCAGGAGACGTCTCGACTCATGCCGGTGAGGCCCAGACCATAACTGAGCTGGTGAAGATAAAAACCGAAAGCAATCGCGATCACTGCGAGCAGGGCTCCCACCCAGATCCAGTATCTGCGGCCGCCCACCATCGCTTTTTCGAGCATAAACATCAGCAACGCCTCAAACGAGGTAAAAAACGTTCGGTCCGGTTCCCAGTTCAGGCCGTCGCCGCAAGGTGTAATCCTTGGCGAGCATCTGCCGGATCTCAGACTTCGGATCGTTCAGATCACCGAACACCAATGCCTTCTCCGGGCAAACTTCCACGCACGCCGGCAGCTGACCCTTGACCAGCCTTTCCGAACAGAAAGTGCACTTCTCAACAACGCCCCGTGTCCGCGTCGGGAAATCGGGATTGAGATTCTCAATGTGAGGACGGGGATCGACCCAGTTGAAGCTTCGTGCTCCGTAAGGACAGGCGGCCATGCAGTACCGGCAGCCGATACAACGGTGCCAGTCCATCATGACGATACCGTCCTCTTCTCTCTTCCAGGTGGCGCCCGTGGGACACACCCTCACGCACGGAGGGTTATCGCAGTGGTTGCACAAGACCGGCGTGGATTCCTCCTTAAGCGAGGTCTCCATGTATTGTGTCTCATAGGAGGAAAAGAGGTCGACAAAGGGCCTCTCCCAGATCCACTTGATCTGGTGGGCCGGGTCCTGAAAAGAAGGAACGTTGTGCGCCTTATTGCAAGCCTCGATACATTTAGTGCAGCCCTTGGCTTTGGCGCATTTCCTGGTGTCCACGATCATTCCCAATTGCTTGCGAGCGGAAGGCGAAGAAGTCTGACTCTTGACTGGACTGTCAAGAACGGCCAGCACGTTCTTCCCCGAAAGTGCAACCAGACATGCCCCCGAAATCTTCAGGAATTCCTTTCGTGTGATCTTCATCGGGCACTCCTCTTGATCTGGCCGGGGTCCAAATGGCAATTCCAGCAGTAGGGAGTCCGAACACCGGCATAGTCGTGGCACCGCACGCAAAACTTCTGCCGGTCATGGCACTTAAGGCAAGTCCTCGTAAGGCTCATGTCGTAAACCTTCCCGTTGAACGCCACGTATTTCGATTTGTCCTCGCGGACAACCTGCTGCCGCCAATCCAGCAACAGTTTCATATGCGAAGCGCGCATGTAACTGACCGGTGCGACACACTGCTTTTCGTTCGCGGGCAGGACAAGGGACGGCGGCCTTGAAGGTACGTGCGCAACCAAACCGTGCCACACGGGGTACGTGACGAACCCGACGAACAGAAAGAGGCTGGCGATGATCCAAAGCCTGTCACGCATTGACGGTCGCCTCCTTTTGGTGCAGCGGCTCACTCCGCAAATCAGTGGTCCTTTCCTTTTCGCCCTTCATCACCAGAGCATTGCCCACAAGTTCGTGAATCCCCCCGACCTCGACGCCGGGAGTCCAGTATTCGAGCGCCGTCGGGAGAGTGGCTTTGTCAATGGCGCAGATGCAGGTCAGCAGATTCACACCGTATTTGTCCCGGACGTACTTGACGGCATTTGCCCGTGGCAGGCCACCGCGCAGGCGCATTTCAATGTTCTCATCCGTCCCCAGACCGGCGCCGCTCCCACAGCAGAATGTCTGCTCGCGGATGGTGTTTTCAGGCATCTCGTAGAAATGGTTCGAAACGTTCCTCAGGATGTAGCGGGGTTCTTCCAGCAGTCCCATCGCGCGGGCAGGATTGCAGGAATCATGGAAGGTCACTTTCCAGTGGTCGTTGCGGCTGGAATCAAGTTTCAGCTTGCGGTTGTGGATCAGGTCGGATGTGAACTCGCAGATGTGTACCATCCGGGTGGCGCGGGCGTTTTCAAAGCGCGTTCCGGTGATCGGCGAGACCGGCTCTTCAAGAAAATCCGCCGGGCCGTTCATGGTGTCCATATACTGGTGGGCTACGCGCCACATGTGGCCGCACTCACCGCCCAGAATCCATTTCACGCCCAGGCGTTGGGCCTCGGCATACATCTTGGCGTTCAACCGCTTCATCATCTCGTGTGAGCTGAAAAGCCCGAAATTGCCGCCCTCCGAGGCGTAGGCGCTGAACGTGTAATCCAGCCCAATCTCGTGGAAGAGCATCAAGTATCCCAGCAGTGTGTAATAATGCGGCGTTCCGAAGTAGTCAGCCGATGGAACGACAAAGAGAATTTCGGCGCCTTTCCGGTTGATGGGCGCCTCAACACGAATACCGGTGATCTCCTCCAATTCATCGACAGCGAAGTCGATGCTGTCCTTGAAACCATGGGGCTGAATGCCAAGATGGTTTCCGGTCCTGAAGCAGTTGGCGGCCGGTTCCAGAACCCAATTGGTGTTGACGCCAACCAGATTCAGCAGTTCGCGTACCATCATGGTGATTTCCGCCGTGTCAATACCAAACGGACAGAAGACCGAGCAGCGCCGGCACTCCGTGCACTGGTAGAAGTAATAGAACCACTCCTTGAGCACGTCCTCAGTCAGGTCCCGGCCCCCGGCCAGGCCGCGGAATATCCGGCCAGCAAGAGTGAAGTAGCGCCGGTAAACGGACCGGATCAGTTCAGCGCGCAGGACGGGCATGTTCTTGGGATCGGCCGAACCCAGGAAGAAGTGGCACTTGTCCGCGCAGGCTCCACAACGGACACAGATGTCCATAAACAAACGGAAGGAACGGTATTTCTTGAGCCGCTCCTCCATGCCTTTGAGAATGATCTCCCGCCAGTCTGGAGGAAGCTTCCAGTCCGAGTTGAAGGGCTGCCAGTCCCGAGGGTTTGGCATGCTCAGGTAACGAAGGTTCTTCGCCGCGGCGCTGTAACAGAATGTCCCCTTGCGATATTCAACCCGGGCGTCGCGCCAGTCCGCATATGGAGGATCGTAGCTGATCTGAACGAGTTCTTCCGGTTTTGGAGGGGCTTCAGGCATCGTTTACTCCCTCTCCAGCGGCAGCCCTGCCGCCTTGATCTTGTCGTGAAACTCTTCTTCCCATTCCTGGTAGGTATGGACCTTGACGGGATAATCCCAGGGATTCACGTGCCTCACCATCCGGCTGTTGTTGGCAAGATTACGTGTCGGGCTCAGGAAAATACCGCCCATATGGACCAGCTTGCTGAATGGAAAATATGCCAGTAGCAGGCTGACCAGAGTCAGGTGGACAAAAACCAGAGCGCTTACACTGGCGGGCACAGTTGGCGAGAAGGTAACCAATCCCATGGCGAGCTGCTTGACCCCTTCCAGGTCCACTTTGAAGAAGTACCGCATGAGGATTCCGGAAACGGCAATGCCCAGAAGCAGGAACAGAGCCAGGTAATCTGAAAACATGGAGATGTAGCGGACTTGAGAGTCTGTAAAACGCCGTTGCAGCAGAAAGAGCAGAGCAACAGTAATGACTGCATCGGTCACCAAAAGCTGCGGAGCTCCAACCTGAAAGAATCCATCGACCGCATCCATCCCCAGAATGAATCGCGGCACCGGCACGACGAAGAAACGCAGATGCCGCAGCACGATGACGAGCATCGACCAGTGGAACGCCAGGGCGGCCAGCCAGAGCCCCTTGTTTTCAGCGTAAAGGAACCGGGGACCTTCACGAAGCTGCGCGCGGCTGTTGCGGAAGAGCGACCGGAAAAACAGAATTTCCATGGCCATTCGCGTCACGACACCCAACCTGGTGTGAGGGCTCTCAATCCAACTCGACTTGATCCAGGGCAACGATTTCTGCTGCCCGCATGTAGTGGGAATATGAAAGGGAACAGGCGAGTTTGCCCACTTGAGAACCCGGTAGACAAGCCCTGCCAGAAAAGCGGCCATGGCCATGTAGGGGAGAATGACACCTAATAAGAAACGTGAACTATCTATCTCCCCCCCGGCAAAGGAGAGACCGGTTACGAGAAGAACAAGAATGAATGAAATCAGTGCGCTCAAAAAACCATCACCGTCCCTCAACTTCTGAAAACATTCTCTCCAGTAGCGCCACTCTGTTTCTGGCCTCGCTGACTTGGATGGCCGAGATTTGCTCCCGGCACTGAGAGTACAGATCGAACGCTGCCAGGGCCATTCCATCAATCCGTCTATCGAGCTCAAGACGAATGGGCCCGTCGTCTGGCAGTTCCCGCTGAAAAATTTCTTTCAGCAGGAAGACAAATCCCACAGCTTCTTTGGCGGAAAAATTCTGAACGGCACGGATGCGTACAATCTCTTCCAAAGCCTGCCGCACCTTGGCGGAGTCCATGTCACCAAAGAGTTCGTCCACCAGCAGAGGAATTGCATCCTTGTGAGTCTGTCCCACTGGATTCCGAAAACAGTCCGTCTCATGAAGCAGGAATTTCATGCTCTGGCTGGGATATGTGCGGAGAGTCAGGTCCAGCCATTGCCGGGCGATGGCTCGCTTCCGCTCTGGGGAAATACTCAGCATCACGCCCTCCTACACACATCCGGTGGGCTTGGGCAGGCCGGCCAGCTTACAGGCGCCTTTCGCAGGGCCGGAGGGGAACAGGTTGTAAATTTCTTTCAGGGTAAAGCCTGTCTGCTTGCACACCTTGCGGACCATCGGGGCAATGCCGAACTGCAGGTAGTAGTTACGAATGTAATGGATGACCTTCCAGTGATCGTCGGTTAATTCGGTGATACCCTCAGTCGACATAAAATCTCTGGCGACTTCGTCGTTCCAGAGCTCGGGATCCTCAAGGAAACCATCCTCGTCAACGTCATAGACCTTTCCTTCACATTGATAGGTAGGCATACTCTATCTCCTTTAAACCATGTCGATATATCCACACGGGCACTCTTGCGCACACTTCTGGCACCCGTTGCAGAGCTCCAACTTGATCTTGAAATGTTCACCTTTCGGAAGCTTGGCGAAGCCATTATTGGTGCAGAACATCCAGCACGTTTCGCAGTCCATACACATGCCGCAGGACATGCAACGTTTGGCTTCTGCCAGCGCATCGGCTTCCGAAAGACTTTGCTCGATTTCCGTTCCCATGTCGCGCTCAGTCACCGGGATTCTCGGCCGTTCATGGGGAGAGCCGTTCTCGTAATAACCGAGCTTCATCCGGTCGGTCTTGATAACGCCCGGGAGGATGGGTTTTTCCGCCGTCTTCCCCCGCAGGCGCGCGTCGATCGCTTCAGCGGCAAAACGTCCCTGAGCGATCGCGATCGTAACCAGTCCCAGCGCCAAATCGTCGCCGCCCGCATAAACTCCCTCGACGCCGGTCGTCCCCCATTCGTCCGCTTTGATCCAATCCTTGCCTTCGTGAAGCCCGTTAAAACCCGCGAATTCCGGTTCCTGGCTGATGGCCGCAATGATCGCTGTGGCCTCGAGGTCAAACTCCGATCCGGGCTGCGGGACCGGCCTGCGGCGCCCGGAAGCGTCCGGCTCACCCAGCTCCATCCGGATGCAGCGCATGCCTGTGGCCGGGCCATCGGCCGCGAGGATCTCCACCGGGGCGGCGAGAAATTGAATGTCGATGCCTTCCTCGATGGCGCCTTCGATCTCCTCCTTGATTGCCGGCATTTCCTGCCGCGAACGACGGTAAAGGATGGTGACCGCAGCGCCCAAGCGCTTGCTCACGCGCGCGGCATCGATAGCCGTGTCGCCACCTCCAATCACAATCACCTTGTTTCCGACCGATACCTCTTCGCCGCGATTGACATGATTCAGGAACGAGGTTCCCGTGAAAACGTTGGGAGCGTCTTCACCGGGCAAACCCAGCTTCAAGCCCTTGTGCGCGCCGATACCGACAAAGACCGCCTTGTATTCATCTTTGATGGTCCCAAGGGAAAGTCCGTCGCCAACCACCTGATTGCACTTCAGTTCAACGCCGAGGTCGAGAATCTTTTGGATCTCCGCATCCAGCACGTTACGGGGCAACCGGTATTGCGGGATGCCATATCGGAGCATTCCGCCGGGCTTACTGAAAGCCTCAAAAACCGTTACGGGATAGCCGCGTCTTGCAAGCTGATAGGCGCACGACAGGCCCGCCGGCCCCGCACCCACGACGGCGATCTTCTCCTCGCGTTTTTCCTCTGTCAGAGCCGCCAGCTTGAGACCCTTTTCAATCCCAAAGTCTCCGACGAACCTTTCGAGGGCGTTGATAGCCACCGCACCGTCTTTTTCGATCCGGTTACAGGCATCCTCACAGGGATGAGGACAAACCCGGCCGCAGACGGCCGGGAAGGGATTGCGGTCCGTAATCGTCTGCCAGGCCATTTCGTAAGCCTGTTCGGGGGTCCGGCCGTACTCCTGGGCCTGGGAAATGGTGTTAATCCAGCCGCGGATATCCGTGCCACAGGGGCAGCCTTCTACGCAAGGAGGTGTCTTGGCAATGAAGCGCGGGCGCAGGTGACTGACTTCGGAACCCGCCGTGGATGCTCCCTTGACAACCGGCTTTTTTACAGCTTTAAAAACCACCATAGGTTTGCTCCACCTTACGCATAGGGATAGATTCCGCGCTTGAAGCTCTCCAACTGAGCCAGGAGACGGTCGTGTTTCTGCTCATCCTCAATCAGATAGGTCAACAGATGCCTCAGGACAAAGAGCCGGCAATTCTGCCGCGCTTTTTCCGCCAGGACGAGTGTCTCCTTTTCCATCTCCGCGTGCCGCTCGATGCTCTCCCAGATCTGGCCCAGTTCCTCAGGGGTCAAGCTGATCGCCTGCTTCTCCAGGCTGTCGAGCATTACCTGTTGCACCTTCTTGTGCATCACTGAGTCCTGCCGGATGATTTCCATGACCAGGCGGATCAACGGATTTTGCGTCTTCTCGATGATTCCCGTACACGCGGCCACACTGCCGTCTTCGATTTCCTGCCACTTCCGAAGCGTCGAGGCAAGTTCCACAAGGTCTTCCGCAGGTTTCTCTTTTCTCTGAAGAGGCTTACTCATAACGACTCCTTCCGCACCGATTTTCTTTCCTGCCACATTGCGTTGTGCGTGCCGGCCCTTTCTAGTCGGGCGCCGCGCCTTCCTTGTGCGGAAGAGTGATGAAGCTTCCGCCGAAATAGCTGTAAACGCAGCGCCCGGAGTCGATCAGCTGCCGGATGGCGTGTTTGCAGTCATCCTTGCTGCACTCAGCGGCGCCGTGCTTGGCAATCATGGCCTTGGTCAGGTCCGTGGCCTTCAGGTTCTTCTTGCCCAGACACTCGGACACCATCGCGTACATTTCCTCGGCAAGTGCTTCGATTTGGACAGCCATGGTTTTCTCCTAAAACCTCAAGTGGGCCGATCGAGCAAAGGTCAATCCGGCGTTCTTGAAGTCGTCGATGTGGTAACGAGTAAACTCGATACCGGTCAGTTCAAAGAATTTCGGCCAGCCGATCCGGCCAATCCACTCACCGACCCGCTCGTACTTCTTGGCGTTGCGGGCGTAAACGTCCACAATGTTCACCACCGCATCCACCACCTCCGGCCAGCGCGGCGGATTGTTGGGAATAAAGGGAATGGCCAGCTTGGAAAAGGCTGGAGCGGACCGCGCGTTGCTGACTTTGCCGCCCACCCAGATGGAAAGTCCGTCGTTTTCAGGGTCGTTGAGCGGCATCGCGGGGCAGACGGTGTAGCAGTTGCCGCAATACATGCACTGCTCCTCAATCACTTCGACGGAAGGTTTGCCATCCACCGTGGCGGAACGGATTGCGCCTGTCGGGCAGGAAGCGATCACCGTAGGAATTTCGCAGACCTTGTTCAACGTGTCATGCCGTACTTTCGGTGCGCGCCGGTGGATGCCCAGGATCGCGATGTCCGAGCAATGGACTGCACCGCACATGTTCAGGCAGCAAGCCAGGGCAATGCGCAACTTGGCAGGGAGCTTCTGTTCCGTGAAGTGATCGTACACCGCGTCCATCACCGCCTTGACAATCCCTGAAGCGTCGGTCGCAGAGGAGTGGCAATGCACCCATCCCTGCGTATGGACGATGTTGCTGATGGCGTTCCCGGTTCCGCCTACAGGGAACCCCGCGGCCGCAATATCTTTCTTCAGCGGTTCGATGTTGTCGGGGTTGTCCAGCAGAAATTCCACGTTGTTGCGGCTGGTAAACCGCAAATATCCGCCCGAGTACTTGTCGGCCAAATCAGCGAACAGTCTCACCGTCTGGATGCTCAACAGACGCGGCGACCCGACCCGGACGGTGTAGATCCGGTCACCGGTCTCCGATACATGGCAGAGAACCCCGGGTGCAAGGTCCTCGTGGTATTTCCACTTGCCATAGTTCTTCTTGATGGTCGGATGTAGAAACTGCTCGTAGTTTGGCGGTCCGATGTCGGTTATACGCTCAGTTTGAGTTCCCATTATTTCGTCTCCTTAACAGTTTCTTCGGCGTGCGCCTCCTCGTCAGGGGCTCCTTCCTCTGCAATGTCTTCACTCTGGAAGAAGATGTAAGGATTGTCCCGGGGCGCGGAGATCATTTCAGGAACGGGATCAAGGCCGATGGCGTCAAGGAAAGCCGGCAACCCGATGCGTTGAATCAGCTCGCCAACACGCTCCCGGTTGTTCCCGTACTCGCCCCAGTAATCCCAGATCCGAGAGACAAGTTCCTTGATGGTGTCCAGCAGTTCGTCGGCCGGAACAAAAGGAATGAGGACGGAGGAGAGCAGGGCCCCCTGGAGAATTGGCGCCTTGGCGCCAATCAGCAGCGTCGCTCCCTTCTCCTTTCCGGGACGCAGCGCCTTGGGCATCACGTTGATGCAGTGCATACAATGCACACACTCTCGATTGTTGATGCTCAACTTCTTGCCGTCCCAGTCCATACATTTCGTTGGACAGCGGCCGCAGACGTCTTTCTGGATATCCAATCCCGCCGCGGCGTATTCGGACACAGCTGCATCATCCTGCTGGATGTCGTCTTTCCAGGTGCCGATAATCGAGAGGTCCGCGCGCGCGATCGAGGCGACGCAATCATTGGGGCAACCGCTGCACTTGAACTTGAACTTATAAGGAAAGGCAGGGCGGTGGAGCTCATCCTGGTAAGTGTGAGTAAGGTCATTACATAGGGCCATGGTGTCATAACAAGCCCACTCGCACCTTGCCTCACCGACGCAGCAGGAAGGTGTGCGCATGACGGAACCGGAGCCGCCAAGGTCAAATCCAAGTTTTGTCAGGTCGTTAAACGTTGCTTCCAGTTCGTCGGTCTTGGTTCCCAACAGAATGATGTCGCCCGTTGAGCCGTGGAAGTTGGTCAGGTCGGATCCATGCGCTTCCCAAATATCACAGAGCTTCCTCAGCACGTCGCTGGTGTAGAACCACCCGGAAGGATGGTTAACGCGCAAGGTGTGAAAGTGTGACACGTTCGGAAATTGTTCCGGCACGTCACTGTAACGGCCGATCACGCCGCCGCCGTAGCCCATCACCCCGACAATCCCACCGTGCTTCCAGTGGCTTATCCTGTCCCGGTAGGAAAGCTCGAGCTGCCCCAACAGGTCTTCCGCCGTCGGCTTCGCTTTTGCCGCGGCCTTGATCTCTTTCACAAAACTCGGCCAGGGGCCTTTCTCCAGTTCATCGAGCAATGGGGTTGCGTATTTCTCGTCTGCCATGCTTGTATCCTCCTGAGAACCACATCCACATGGTTCCAGCTTTTGTTATCTTTCCGACTGGCGCTTGCATTCGCGCCTCCTGAGTTTGCCGGTAGCTTTGCTCGCCGGACACGCCGGCGTCACGCCACTACCTTCAGGCAACAACCCGGCCAAGTTGCGCCACCTCCCGGCTCGAGCATTCCGCCGCCTCTCTTCTGACCGCGGCCACATAGATTGCAAGCGGCCGATACAAAAGGTGCGCCCACTTGCCGAAGGGCACCTCGACGGCCAGCATGGGCACCGCAATCGCCATGTGCACCGTGTACATCACGTAAGTCGCCATTGCGAAGTCGTTCACCCGCAGTACATGGAGGCCGATACCCGTCGCGGCTGTCAGGAACAGCAGGATCGGGAACAGCCAGTCCGAGAGGTGACTGTACTCGTACATTTCTCCATGCCTTCTGATGCGGTCGACCAGCATCCAGACTGTCGCTCCCACGAGTACAGCCGTCGCGTAGTAACCGAGATAACTGGTCCAATGCACACTGCTGCCGTCCACCTGAAACCACGGCAGAAAGACCACTACCAGGGTAAACATGGTGACGTAGCCGGTAACCAGAAGCAGATGGCGCACCCAGTTCCTGGTGGCTTCGCTCTCCTTGCACTCCTTCCACCGTTTCTGGGTTGCTGCCTGCAGAATCAGGTGAGGCAGGTACTTGAGATATAAATGGGCGGGAATTCCCTGGCCCCGCGTCAGTCGGTAGAACATGCGGGCAGCGTTCGTCAGTAGGAAGAAGCTGAGTAGCACGAGCAGAACCCTGTCGCCCAGGTCCACCAGCCCGACCGGCGCAAACTTGCTGAGCATCACCGAGGACAGGGCTTCCGGACCCGAACGGCTCAGCAGGCCGAAACCAAAGTTCTGAGGCAGTGTGAACAGGGCTACAATGATGGCCGACACCAACGCCAGGATGCCAACTTCCCAGAACGCCGAGCGGTACATCAGCCGTGATAAGCCCGTCCAGTCGTACTCCGCTGTCAGATAGCGGCGCAGCGCCATCATGGTTTCGCCCGGATTGGCCTTGCGCGGGCAATTCTTTGAGCACTCTCCGCAATAGAAACAGAGCCACGGACCGGGATCTTCCATCAGTTTGTCTTTTAATCCCCACTGAACCTCTAACATCTGCTTTCGCGGAAAAGCGAATCCGCCGTCTGAAAGCGTGCAGACGGTGGAACAGGTGGCGCATTGGAAGCACTTCTTGAGGTCGTGTGCGCCTGAAGCCATCACGTCTTTGATAAACTCAGGGTCGGGTTGGACAAGAAGCTTTTCCGCCATATCAAAACCCTTTGTACGGATTCGGACCGAGGTCTCGCATTCGATCTACGAAAGTGTTGATCATTTCCGGCACCTTTTCATACTGGTCGATCGAGATTTGCGACACTTCAACCCGCTCGGGTTCAAGCTGAAGCCGTTGCAAGGTCTCTTTCACGTTTTCAAGTCTGCGGTGGGCAAGTTCACTGCCCTTGGCAAAGTGGCACTGATAATCCTCGCCATATTTGCAACCCATCAGCATGACGCCATCAATACCTCGCGAAAGAGCATCAGCAATCCAGACGATGTTCATCGAACCCAGACACCGCAGGGGAATCACGCGCACACTGGCGTCGTAAAGCACGTGGTTCATCCCGGCTACGTCAAGTGCCGGATAGGCATCGTTCTCGCACATGAAGAGAAGCACCCGCGGTTTCTCTTCCTCCTCTTCGGGCACCTCGATGGCCTTGATCATGCTCGCGATCATGTCCACCGAATAATTCTTGAAGGAAATAATCCGCTCGGGGCACGCGCCCATGCACACGCCGCAGCGCCGGCACCGGTAGGGATTGAGCTTGGGAGTGCCCTTCTCGTCCTCATCGAGGGACCCAAAGGGGCACTCAACCGTACATCGTTTACACTGCGTGCAGCGCTGCAAGAGGAAGCTGGGATAAGAAAGGTCACCGGCGCGGGGATGAACGGCCTGACCCGCGGAGGCCATCTCGACGCTCTGAATGGCCTTCATCGCGGCACCCAAGGCGTCTTCCTCAGCGTGGGCGGAGTCCATGGGCGCCCGCGCGGCGCCGGCGGAGTAAATTCCAGTCCGTAACGTTTCGTAAGGGAAGCAGACAAAGTTCGAACTTGGAAAACCGTCGCGGAGGACGGGCAGGTCAGGACCTTGCCGGTAAGTCAGGTTCAGTATTTCCGTTCCTTCGTGGCGGCGCAAGCGCTCAATGGTCTTCACGGCTTCGGCCCGCTGCGTTTTAGATTCGTTCCGCTCAAACTTCGCCTGGGCGTCACGCAAATCGCGAATCGCATCATTGTCGGCGGTATTAGGCACAAGCCCAGTAGCCAATACCACGATGTCCGCAGGGATCGTGATGTCCTCGCCCAGCAGCGTGCCCTTCAAATCAACCTGAAGCTGGCCGTCGTCCTGGGTACGTACCGCAACCACATCGCCTTTCATCAGAAAGCTCGCAGGATGGTCTTGGACCTTGGCAAAGTATCGCTCGTACTGCCCGGGGGTGATGATGTCCCGGTAGATGATATAAACCCTTGTTTCCGGACTGGTCTGGTGGATTACATCAGTCTGCTTCAGCGTGGCCATGCAGCAGACGGAGGAGCAGTAGGGCAAATGGTCCTTGTCCCGTGAGCCTGCACATTGGATAAACAGCACGCTCTCAGCCGGTTTACTGTTCGACGGGCGCACGACCGTACCCCGTCCGATCATGGCTTCAAACTGATCGTTGGTGACGACATCTGGAGAAGAGCCATAACCAAGATGGCCGAGATTGGAGGGATCGTAGGGCTTCCACCCCGTTGCCATCACAACCGCCCCGGCGCGGGTGATGAACGGCTGGCCTCCGTTCTGCAGCGTAACTTCAAACATTCCCGGCTGGCCTTCCGTCTTTACAATTCGCGTTGAGGTATGAACTTTGATCCTGGGATGAGCAATCAGCTTATCGATCTTCTCCGGAAGACCGGTCTCTTGAAGTTCGGTATATGGGGGGTGAGTGGGGAAATGTCGTTTGACAGTGGCAAGTGATCCACCGAGTTGCGGCTTCTTCTCAACCAGGACTACTTCATAATCCGCATCCGCCGCTCCCAGCGCCGCCGTGATGCCAGCAACTCCACCCCCGACCACCAGAATGGTCTTCGAAATCTCGCCGGAAACCGGCTCCAGCGGCTCCATCTTCTGGACTTTCACGATGCTCATTCGCAGGGAATCTTCGGCCAGCATCTGGGTGTCTTCGTCTCCGGGTTTGTGACTCCACACCACGTGCTCGCGGAGGTTGACACGATCCGTAATGACTTGCGGATCGAACCCGAAAGCGTTCGTTTTCGTACGCGGTGAGCAGCCGGCGATCACCAGGGAGTTGACAAGGCCCTGTGCAACATCATCTCGGATGACTGACCGTCCATCCGGGCCGCAAAGAAACGGATGAGTCTTACAGACAGGAGCGTGGTATTCCTTCTGGGCAACGTTCATTAGCGCGTCGACGTCAATCGACTCCCCAATGGAACAGCCACTACAGATGTAGACGCCGAGTTTCCTATCCATGATGGGCGCTCCTCCCCGCACATTGCAGGGCCTTCAGGGCTGCACCGGTAGCATCGCGAACCGCGGCAGAAACTTCCTCGGGACGCTTCGCGCAACCCGCTGCAAAAATCCCCGGCGTTCCGTTGGTCACAAATCCAAATTCATCCCGTGCCAGGTTCAGCGGAATGCCGTTCGTCTGAGGCACGATTCCCGTCGCCAGAACAACCAGGCCGAATCTCTGGGTCAGTTTCTTTCCTGTGAGCACCTCCTCAGCCGTCACCAACAGGTCGTGTGTTCGCGGGTCCTCTTCCACTTTGCCCACTTTCCCCTTGACCATTTTCAAGTGCTCGTTTGCCGCCACCTTGGCGTAGAACTGCTGCAGGAAGCCGGGCGTCCGGGTGTCGATGTAGAAAATCGTCACCTGGGCGTCCGGATAAAGGGTGTGGATATAGGTGCTGTGCTTCAGCGAAGCCGAACAGCAGACGCTCGAGCAATAAGGCAAGTGGTTCTCATCCCTGGAACCCGCGCACTGGACAAAGGCAACATTCGCCGGTTCTGTCTCGTCTGAGGGCCGCAAAATCTTTCCCGCGGTCGGACCGTTCACAGCGGCCATCCGTTCGAGCACAACATTGGTGACGACGTTGGGGAACCGGCCATATCCTAGATTCGTAATTCTGGCGGCGTCATAAGGGACCCAGCCCGTCGCCAGCACAACGGCAGCAATACGGAACTTCTTCCGTTCGATCTTCTGGTCAAGGTTGATTGCGCCGTACCGGCAGGCATCCAAGCAAGTGGTGCAGTCTTCTTTACAAACGCTTCGGTCAATAACATATTCGGCGGGGAAGGCCATCTTGTGAGGCAGATAAGCCGCTTTGGTTTTCGAGAGGCCAAAGTTGAATTCGTCCGCTCTTTCCGCGGGACACACGTCAGCGCAAACCCCACAAAGTGTGCAGGCCTCCGTCACAAAGCGCGGAGAAAGCCTGATGGTTGCTTCGTAGTCTCCCGCTGAACCGGACAGTTCTTCCAGTTCCGCCTGAGTCAGCACCGTGATCCTGGGATTGTTCCTGATGCGCCGGAAGTTGATTTCAAATCCGCATGCCGGCGGGCACAATTTGGGGAAATAGAGGTTAAAACCAATGGCCCGGCCACCCAGATAAGCAGATTTTTCGATGAGAACAACGCTGAATCCCGCTTCAGCCGCCTCAATGGCAGCGGTCAAACCGGCGACTCCACCTCCGATTACCAGGAGGCTTTGTTTATCGCTCGATGTTGCATTCCCATTGCTCATCTCAGCTACCGTGGCGTTTCAGAAGCAATGCCAGAAGCGTGATCAGCCTGCTCCAGCGAGTCCATCACCGATTTCCTCAGTTTCATCGTTTTCTCGTTGAACAGACTGAATCTCAGCCATTCCATCGCGAACACCATGAGTTCTTCGTCATCGGTGCGAATGGCATCCAGGCGGGCCTCATCAACATCAAAGATCTCCGTGAAGCGTGTCTCGAAGACGAAGCGGCGGAAACGGTCCAGGTCATAACAGGCCATCAGGTACATTTCCAGTTTCCTGGACTCGAGAGGTTCTCCCTTTTCCCAGAATTCGTTCATCATCAAGTCCCTGAACGATTCTCCCATCATTTCAAATGTGTCGATGGACTGGCTCAAGATCCACTCCCGGATGGAGCACTCCGGTCCCCTGCCATGGCCGTGGCACAGGTCTTCATGGATCACGAAGTAGAATCCGCGTTCCGCGGGGTGAGAACCCATGGGTTCTGCCAGACCCAGCGGATACATTCGGCAGGCCCAGGGACGGTGGGCATAGACGCTACAACCTTCGTCGGTAACAAACGGACACCGCCGGTCTGTGGAGTCCATCTTCAGCAGAACCACAGGCAGCAGCTTGTCCTTGGTGCAGCCCAGCAGCGTGTACTTCTCCAGAAACTCCGTGGAGCCGAGACGCAGCGCCCTTTTCATCCGGAGTACGTCATAGGGAGTGAGGACAATCGAGACATCGCGACAACAACGCGTGAAGCAGTCCACCCCCTTGAAGCAATGGAAGTGAAGAGTATCGTCCAGACTGAGCCGCGGATAATCGTGCAGGATTGCTTCCTGTGTTGTTGCTCCGTCAGGCATGGGCGGCATCCTTTTCATGAATGATGTGGTCTCTCAACGCCCCCTTCGACCAGACAGGGAGCGGGCCGCTGTCTCCGGTGGCCGGGTCAAACCGATGCCGGTATGACACATGGACGTGAAAGTGCGCTTCCATCCAGTCCCACCCGCGGACGAAGTAGGGGCAATCATCGTTGAAACATACATACTGGTATTCACCGCTCCAGCAGCCCATTTGAGGATTGGACCAACGGGTCATGGGCTCCAGGCAATAGGGACAAATGTTTTTTTCCGGATCTTTCATAACGCTGCCTCCTCTGGGAGGCGCCCGGCACAACCGAACGCCTCCTGTTGAGGGGAAAGCTGCCGGATCTCTGCCTACGCAAAGATCCGATGGATGGGACGCGTCCGCATCTGCCAGTCACCCGTCGCCGGATCGTACCGGCAGTTGGCAAACACGTGCCAACTCTCCTCGTCGAGCTTCGGTTTGTCCGCCCGGAAGTAGTAACCAGGCCACCGAGTCTCATCGCGGAAGAGGACCGTCCGGACGTGCGCCTCCGCTTGCCACATGCGGTGAATGTTTTCCCAGCACCGCATCAGCTCGTGCAGGTTCGGAGCGGCCAGCTTCTTGGAGTCTTCCTTGAGGAAATCCAGCAGTTCGAGGGCTCGTTCGAGTTGTGGCTTGTTCGTCATGAACTGTGAACTCACCCCGCCGGCGTACTCGTCCATGATCTTCTGCAGCCGGAACATGAACATGCGTGGCCGGATATAGTTGGGATTAACCTCGGGATCGGTCGTTTCATCCTTGTGTGTTTCGTAGGTCTCCAAGGGCTTTAAGATCTCTGCAATAACAGCATCGATCTGTTCCTGCTCCATGTTGGAAGCGGAGTTGTTGTCCAGAATGAACTTGATGGCAGCCTTAGCGGCGATGCGGCCTTCTGCGTGAGAGCCAGAAGAGAACTTGTGGCTTGACGCTCCGGAAGCGTCGCCCGCGCAGAACAACCCCTTCACCGTCGACATGTTGGCATAACCCCAGAAGTACTCGTTCTTGCTTTCGCCGGATTGCAGGTCCTCAGGGCCGCTGACCCAGGCGCCCGAAGCTCCGGAATGCGATCCGATAAAGTAAGGTTCGGCTGGGGCGATCTCAGAGCTCTTCTCCTCCGGCTGGGTATTCGTACCAGCCCAGAGCAAAGCCTGGGAAATGGTCATATCCAGAAAGTCTTCCCAGGCCTCCGACTCCAGTTCCTTCATCTTCTTCTTGTAGGCCTTGGGGTCGTCCTTGAAGTTATCAGCAATCTTCTGGATAGCCTCTTCGGTTCGCATGGAGAGCGGTCCCTTGCCTTCCATGATGTCGAGCATTCCGAGATAGTTGCGGAGGTTCGCAGGGACAGGCTTCACTCGGCCGTAAGGCAGCCAATTGTCGAGCTCCGCCCTGCGCTCCACCATGTAATTTCCGTCCATGGCGTTTGTGGCCCGGGCTTTGAACAGCAGGAACCAGGCTCCGACCGGACCGTAAGCATCTTTGAACCGAACCGGGATAAATCGTACTTCCTGGCACGTCATCTCAGCCCCGGCCTTCATGGTGAAATAGGCGGACGAACCGGAGTTCCACGGCGGGTACCAGGCGCGCCCCATGCCCTCACCCGAACTCCGTGGCTTGAAGACATGCACGGCGCCACCCATTGCGGCCAACGTGGCCTTGGCTTTGAAAATGTAGATTTTGTTTTCGCGCAAAGAAAAACCGACCGCGCCTGCGCATCGATCTCCATCCATTAGTGGACCGACGATAAACACGCGCTCAAAGATCTGTCCTACTTCGTCCTGAAGCAGAGAGTTCTTTGCCGCCTCTGATACAACAACTTTGTAAGACTCGCCGTTGATCATCAGTTGCCATCGGCCTTCGTGAACATACTTGCCCTCGGCGTCTTTCCAGATCGGAAGACCCCACTTCTCGAAAAGGTGCACGGTGGAATCCACGTGACGGGCGATGTTCGCAACCAGGTCTTCCCGCGTGACGCCCATCAGGTCGTTTCTGACATAATCCACATAGTCCTTCACGGAGTTAGTGCCATCCCTGAGTCCCACGTACTGATTGATCGCGGAAAGGCCCATCGCCACGGCGCCGGAGCGATCCATTGCGGCCTTATCAACCAGGGCCACCTTCAGGCCATTTTGTTTGGCCCAGTGGGCCGCTTCCACGGCAGCGCCGCAGGCAGCCATTCCACCTCCCAGAATAAGCAGGTCGGTATCGACGACAACTGTTTCAAAATTAGCCATGGAGCGCCTCCTTGCTGCCCAGAGTAAACACCTCCGGCAGACCTAGAGATTCGGGTTCAGTGAACAAGGCGGGGCTATCCAGGCCGTCGGCACTGCTCTTGAAGCCACCGTCGGGGACCGCGGAACCTTCCACCGTGGTCCGAATTGGGAACTTGAATCGTTTAATGGTGCCGTTGCGGAATGTGACCGTCCACATAATTGAGTCAGTCGAACGCATCGGCGTCGCCGAAGCCCCCAGGGGGACGAAATCGGCGTAACCGCGAACTTCGATGGCCTGGTTGGGACAGATTTTGACGCAGTTGTAGCATTCCCAGCACATCGAAACGTCCTGGTTGTAGGCTTTCATCGTGTTCTTGTCCAGGACCATCAGGTCGTTTGGACAAATGTACTGACACGCTGTCTTGTCCAGCGCTTTACATCCATCGCATTTGTCTGGATTTACGTAGCTCGGCATGAAGCCTCCTTCGGGTTGGCCCTCCATTGGAGGGACTGTTCAATCTCTAGACAAGGCAGGTTAGTATTTGGTTGCCTGCGAAACTGGGTCTTTCGACCAGTTTTAAGAAACGGCAACCCGGGTACTGGATCCAGATCCCACAGGATGCTCAGACAGATGCGGGCTGGACCTTTGGTCGCGGTAACACCGCGCTTGCGTAATGAGCCCTTGGGCCCATTCACTCGTGGCCGCTGCGTGAACGTGAGCATAACTAGCCCATACGTTCCCTGCGACAATCCCGTCGCGCCCGCCAGAGCAGCCCGTCCCTCGCTTTACGGAGCAAGCTGTTGCCGGAAGCGAATTGGCGGTCGTAATCTTGGAGTAATGGAATTCGTGACCTCGGATCTTGGTGCCCACGGGATAGTACGGGTTATCCGAATCAACCAAGAGCTCTACATAACCGTGCCCCTGCGGTCTGGCGCACACCTCCACATCAAAGGGAAGCAGGCCCGCCATGCGGAACTTGATTCCCTTCCAACGAATGGCTTGTGCAAGGAGCATGAGACCTCCACACTCGGCGTAGACGGGGAGCCCCTTCAGCGCATGATCACGAATGGAGGCCAGGAAGGAAATATTTTGGGAGAGGGCCTTGGCGTGGGTCTCGGGGAACCCACCGCCAATATAGAGAGCATCCAGATGTTCCGGCAGTGCCAAAGCGGCAAGGGCCGAAATTGGACAGAGCTCCGCGCCCGAACTTTCTAAAGCCTCGAGATTCTCGGGGTAATAGAAGGAAAATGCTGAGTCCCTCACGTAGGCAATCTTCAACCCACGTCCGTCTTCAACGCGCTCGGCCTTTCTGGACCAAGCTGCCAACCGAGGTGCTGATCCGGCGAGTTCCAGGATCCGGGGGGTATCGAGCCGGCCTTGCACTGTTGCAAGGATCTTCTCACGAAGCAACTCGATGCCGGAATGTTCCTGCGGAGTAACCAAGCCGAGATGGCGGTTCTGCAGAAGTGCGCCAATGTCAATATTCGGCAGCACGCCAAGCACTGGTATTCCGCACTCGCACTCCAGCGATTCCCGCAACACGGATTCGTGCCGGCAGCCGGACACATGGTTGAGGATCACTCCTCCGATTCGAACGTGCGGGTCGAGCTTCATACATCCCAGTACAAAAGCCGCAACCGTGTGGGTGACTTTCGCGGCATTCACTACCAACAACACAGGTGCTTTCAAGAGCTTGGCCAATTCCGCCGTGCTGTGGGTTCCGTGCGCATCAACACCGTCAAAAAGGCCTCGATTGCCCTCAATTAGATTCAGTCCGTCCGGTACGGCATTTGCGAAGAACGTCTGTGCCGTCTTTTCTCTGCCTGTCAAGTACGTGTCGAGATTCCGCGCGGGGCTGCCTGAGGCCCAACTCAGCCAGGCGGCATCAATGTAGTCGGGACCCTTCTTGAAAGCTTTGGTGGAGGTTCCAATTTGGCGGGCAAGAAACAACAGGCCGAGAGAGACCAGGGTCTTGCCGGAATCGCCGGAAAGCCCGGCGACCACCAGGCGCGGCACAGCGGGCGGATAGCTTTGCACCCTGTTCTTACGATCCGGGCAACTTCCTGTCATAAAGCTTGAGTCCTTCCACAATTCGAAAGTGGAAAACCAGTGACCCTCCGGGACATGAAACCCTGCACGCCACTCATGCGGCTTCAGAGACGGTGGCTCGGAATCTTCGAGACACTGTGCGAGGAAACAACAAAACCATTCCCTTCCCGGCGTGGGAGACTTTCGCCGTCCTGGCGTCGGCGTGTTTGTGATCCGTGCACTGTTCGAGCGAGGCTTGCTGGAGGAGTTCGCGCATTTTCAGCCTGGCTTTGTGGAGTTGGGATTTCGAGGTACCAATCGAGCATCCCATCAATTCGGATATCTCGACGTGTTGGTAACCTTCGATATCGTGTAGGATCAGAATGGCCCTGAAGCCGGGAGGAAGCTGGTTGATGGCCTGTTGCAGCCTGATGCGATCGATGGCTCCGAGCAATCGGGTATCCACCTTTCCAAACTCAACTCTGTGGGGGCAACCGCTAATCGGGTCCGGACTTGTAACCTCCTCCATCGGGGTTTCGCGACGCCAACTGGCCTTTTGGAATCTCTGCAGAACCACGTTGATGGCGATGTGGCGCAACCATGTGCAAAACGCTGATTCGCCGCGGAACGTATGGAGTTTCTGGAACATCCGGATGAAGGTTTCCTGCGTCAGGTCTTCAGCGTCGTCCGGGTTGCGTGTCATTCTGAGACACAAGGCCCATACGCGAGACCGGTACGTTTTGTAGAGATTTTCGAATTCATCGATTAATGGCTGGTTGCATTCCGTCTGGTGGTTTGAATCTCCTTTCCAGTAGCCCACGAGGGCTTGCTCAATATCTTCTTTCAGTGCCACACTTGCCATAGTTTGCTCACCTTTCTGATCCCACGCCTTCAGTATGGGCGGTTCAAGAAGCGTGAACAATTCGGTTAAACCCTATTGCGTTTACGATTAGCACCTAGGTGGTACTACCTAGGGAAGCGCTAGAGGCATACGCTCAGAATGGGACTTGCCCGGACCAGTTGAACTGTTTGATTAAAAGGGTTATAAGTAAGTAAGAGGACGCAGAGGCTCACCCGGCATACTGCCTGCCCCGAGTGGATGCCCTTCTCCGGAATATCCGACTACCAATAGGAACAGCATTTCGGAGAACAGGAAACCTCAGTTAGTGAGAGCGAAAGCGGCTCGCCTCCTGTAATTTCTGCCTTCTTCCAGGACGGTGAAGAAATCGATGAACGAAGAGCCCCGTTCGAGAATCGTCTTGTGGACCCGGGAAGTCCCCAAAGTTGCCAGTATTCTGGTTGTCTTTTTGGGGGCTATGGTTCTTCTTGGGTGGGTGCTAAACCTTCAGGTTCTCACAAGCTTATTCCCCGGACAGACTTCGATGCGCCCGAACTCCGCAGCGGCCTATATATCTGCGGGCCTGGCGCTCTGGATGCTTCGGAAACGGCAAGAGGGCGGCTCCTCGCGGCTCCGGCGGAGGATAGGGCAGTCGTGCGCGTTCCTGGTGGCTGCACTGGGCGTACTGACCCTGATTGAATATCTGATCAGCGTCAACCTAGGTATTGATCAACTTCTCTTTCGCGATTTGGAGATTCCAATCGTCGGACTGGCACCGGGCCGTATGACTCCGATCGGTGCGTTGAGCCTTGTATTCCTGGGTTGCGGCTTTCTCGCGTTAGGTTGGAGGAGGAGGTCGGGCCCTCAGCCAGCGGAATTGCTTGCCATCGCAGTGGTTTTTGATGGCATGCTGGGCCTGCTAGACTGCCTCCTGCACCCGGAGTTTACCCTGATGGGAATCGCTCCGAGCAGTTCGCTGGTCCTGTGTGTGTTGGGCGCAGGACTCCTCACGGCGCACCCCGATCACCAGTTCAGGAAGTTGCTTGAAAGTAACTACACCGGGGGTGCGGCAATTCGCCGTTTGCTCCCGGTGGCAGTCGTCATCCCCTTGGCACTGGCTGCCTTGGTTGGTGAGGGACAAACAGTTGGCCTATTCTCGAGATCCGTTGGTCTGACGTTGCTGGTCGTCATGACCATAACGGCCTTCGTGCTGGTTGTGATGTGGACAACCGAATCGCTGGATAAGGCCGACCAGGCGCGTCGGGCAGCTGCTGTCGAACTCCAGGCTCGGGCGCGCCAGCAGGCCGCTATCGCTGATCTGGGACATCGCGCCCTGCAAGGCATCAGCCTTCCCGTGCTGCTGGATTCAGCGGTTGATCTTGTCGCCCGGATGCTCAATGTTGAGTACAGCAAAGTGCAGGAACTGCTGCCGGACAGCATGGTGCTGGTCCTGCGGGCAGGCGTGGGATGGGAAGATGGACTGGTAGGCCATGCGATGGTTGAAGCGGGGCCCGAGTCCCAAGCGGGATACACTCTGGCCAGTGAGCGGCCGGTGATTGTCCAGAACCTCCGGGAAGAAAAACGGTTCATTCCATCGCAACTGCTGACACAGCACGGTGTTGTTAGCGGATTGAGCGTGATCATCCCAGGAAGGGAACGGTCGTTCGGCGTTCTCAGCGCTCACACATGCCAGGCTCGAACTATTACGGCTGATGATGTCAACTTCCTTGAAGCCGTCGCCAATATTCTGGCGGCGGCAATCGAACGCAGGCGGACCGAGGAAGACTTGCGAAGGTTTAACCGGGCACTGCGAACCTTGAGTGGATGCAACCTGGCCATGGTCCGGGCGACCAGTGAGTTTGAGTTGCTGCAGAGGGTCTGCGACATCCTCGTGGACCAGGGCTGTTACCGGATGGCCTGGGCGGGCTATGCCGAGCGGAACGAGGCAAGGACCGTCCGACCGGTGGCTGTTGCCGGGGCTGATGAAGGCTACCTCGCCTCGGTGAAAATCACATGGGCCGACGATAGACTCGGGCACGGGCCCACTGGTACGGCTATCCGCACGCGCAGGCCCAGCGTGGTCCGGGACATTATGAATAATGAGGATTTTGTTCCCTGGCGGAAAGACGCCGCCAGCCACGGCTATGCTTCCACCACAGCGCTACCCCTGTTTGTCAATGACCAACCACTGGGGGTGCTTCGCGTCTACGCCGAAGCTCCCGACGCTTTTGATGAAGAAGAAATCAAACTGCTTATGGAACTGGCCGGCGACGTTGCCTATGGCATACAGGCTTTACGCACCCGCGTGGAGCGGGCCGAGGCAGCAGAGGCACTGCGCGAAAGTGAGGAGCGATTCCGGGAGATGGCGGAGAACATTCGGGAGGTGTTGTGGATGGTCGATCCGACACGAACTCGGGTTCTTTATGTAAGTCCGAGGTATGAGACGGTGTGGGGACGCTCGGCCGAAGCAATCTTTGAGCAGGGGCACGGATGGCTGGATGCCATCCATCCTGAGGACCGTGGCAGGGTTCGAGAGGCACTGGGTGGCGACCTTCCCCGGCAACAGTTCGAAATCGAGTTTCGGGTCGTGTGGCCCGATGGATCGATACACTGGATCCGCGACCGTTCTTTCCCGATTCGAAATCAAAGCGGCCGGACGGAAAGGATCGTCGGGATTTCAGAAGATATCACGGAGCGCCGGTTGGCCGACGAAGCCCTGCTCGAAAGCGAGGAACGATACCGTCAGTTGTTTAACCAAATGAATGTCGGGTGTGCTCTCCTCGAAGTGATCTGCGATGCGCAAGGGACCCCGTATGACGCAAGCTTTGTCGATGTGAACCCAGCTTTCGAACGGATAACGGGCTATGCGAAGGAAACGGTTGCCGAGGAAAGGGTGTCCAAAGTCTTTCCTCAAATCAAGCCTCAATGGTTCGAGAAGCTTGGCCTGGTTGCGCTAACGGGTGAATCGATCCATTTTGAAGGCTATTCCGACGTTTTTGAGAAACACTTTGATGTGACGGCTTTTCGCCCCCGTCCCAGGCATTTCGCCGTTGTTTTTGCAGACATCACCGAACGCAAGCAGGCCGAGCAGCGACTTGAGGAAGCAGAACGCAAATACCATAGCATTTTCGAGAATGCCATGGAAGGCATCTTCCAAGTGCGGGATGATGGCACCCTGCTGACGGCCAATCCAGCCATGGCTCGAATCCTGGGGTATAGCACTACGCAGAAGTTCATTGAGGAAGTTCGCAATCTGGACCAACGCCTGTATATTGAACCCCTGCGTCCGAGCGGGTTCATCCCACTGCTCAGGCAGCAGGGTGCCATTTCGGAGTTTGAAGCGCAGATGCGGCGCAAGGATGGGACGCTGATCTGGGTGATGGGCAGCGCCTACGCAGTCTGCGACGACGACGGGAAAGTGCTCTACTACGAGGGAACGCTAAGAGATGTCACCGAGCACAAGAAGGCCGAAGAAGTGCTCCGGCGGCTTTCCTCGCAATTGCTTAACGCCCAGGATGATGAGCGACGCCGCATCGCGCGCGAGCTCCATGACAGCACCGGGCAGTATCTTTCCGCCCTCTCCATGAATCTCTCGTGGATGAATCAGCCTTCCTGTGTGCTGGACCCCAAGGTCCGGTCAGTGGTTAGCGAAAGCATCGACCTGGTGAAGAGGGCGCTTTCGGAAATCCGCAACTTCTCTTACCTGCTGCACCCTCCGGTGCTGGATGAATATGGACTCTGCGCCGCCCTCCGGTGGTATGTGCACGGGTTCTCGCAAAGAAGCGGCATCAATGTCAACCTGGATGCTCCGCAAAACCTGCCGAGGCTCCCCCGGCACGTGGAAACGGCCCTGTTCCGGGTCGTCCAGGAGTGCCTGACGAATGTCCACCGGCACTCGGGGAGCAAGTGGGCAACGATTTCTCTGCGCCGGAGGCCTAGAGGACTTCTGCTTGAGATCTCCGACGAGGGGCACGGGATCTCTGCAGGACCCGAAGGCCCAGGTGAACGAGACGAAAGACTCGGCGTAGGCATCGCTGGCATCAGGGAGCGTGTGCGCGAACTGGGAGGGCGGCTGGAAATCAAATCGGGTTCGCACGGGACCGTGGTTAGGGTAAGCCTGCCGCTTGAACTGAAGGAGGTCGCCTGATGAAAAATGTGCGGATACTGCTGGCGGACGACCACGAGATCGTCCGCCATGGGCTACGGCGGCTTCTCGAAACGCAACCAGGGTGGAAAATCTGCGGCGAAGCCGGGTCAGGCCTGGAGGCGTTAGAAAAGACCCGGCAATTGAAGCCGGACATTGTGATCCTTGACCACAGCATGCCGGAGTTGAGCGGCGCCGAGGCCGCTCGCCAGATACTGAAGGCATTGCCGCAAACCGAGATCGTGATTCTGACCATGCACGACTCGGAACAGTTGCTTCGTGAAGTCCTGGAGGCAGGGGTGCATGGTTATGTGCTGAAGTCGGACGCCATGTGTGACATGGTTTCTGCCGTTCGCGCGCTCCTCGACCACGAGCGATATCTATCGCCAGGCGCATCAGGCGTGGCCGTGGAAGGTTTCCTGCACCCCAGCGCCGAGGTGGAGTCCGGCCGGTTGACGCCCAGAGAGCGCGAGATCGTACAACTTCTCACACAGGGGAAAAGCAACAAAGAAGTGGCTTCAGCGCTGAACATTAGTGTGAAAACCGTCGAGGCTCATCGTGCAAACATCATGCATAAACTGAACCTTCCGTCCTTTGCTGACTTGGTCCACTATGCCATCCGTACCGGGATTGTCGAGCCCTGATCGGCTAAACAGGGTTTGGTTCGAACTTTCCTGCACTAAAACCTAGACTCCCAAAATCAGTGGAAGGATCAGGCGAGCAGCAACGCCCAAAGCCGTCGCAAGGAGGAACGTGTATGTTGCCGCCAAGGCAGTCATCTTCTTGCCGATTTCTTTGACCATCGCCACCAGCGTGGCGAGGCATGGAATGTAGAAAGTGATGAAGATCGTAAAGACAATGATCTGCGTGGCGGAAAGCACGGTTGCCACAGAGGCAGTGCCGAGCGCCTGCGCCAGCATGATCAGAGCGAGCTCTTTCCGCAGCACACCAAACACCAGGGTTGTTCCAAGCACAACCGGCAGGCCCAGGATCATGGTCAGCGGGCTAAGCGCCAGGTTGGCATAGTGATCAAAATTCCAGTAGGTGCCCAGGCCCAGCACCAAACTGCCGGCAATCAGCAACGGCCAACTCAACACAACGAATTCCCGTAGCCGCAGCCAGACCTTGCGAGCCAGCATGGAGAGTGCAGGCCACTGGTAGCGGGGTACTTCAAGGATCATGCCGGCGCTGATTTCGGGCCAGACCCTGGCCAGCAGCCAGCCGGAAATGATGACAACCAGGGCATTAAAGCAAAAAATCCCCAGCGCCCACATGGGACCCAGATAGAATGCGACGAGGGCAAAGATAACGGTGGAACGTGCTGAACAAGGTACCAGAGTGGCAAGCACGGAAGCAAGGAAGCGGTCGCGCTTGGAAGGCAGGATACGCGTGGCCATACACGCGGGGACACTGCATCCGTAGCCCAGAATGATAGGCAGCATGGAAGTGCCGTGCAGGCCGATGCGGTGGAGCATTCCGTCCATCAGATACGCCACTCGCGGCAGATAGCCGACGTCTTCCAGGAAGGCCAGACCCAACAGGAAGGGAACCAGGTAGGGGAGGACGATCCCCGCCCCGCCTTGGACGCCGTCCATCAGGCCGGCGATGAGGGCGTGCTCCAATCCGCCTTTTGGAACATCGGCAAGAAGATAGACGGTGAACAGGTTGATCCTTCCGGAAATGGCATTTTCAAGCAACGAGCCCAGGCCAAAGACGGCCCAGAAAAAACCTACAAGAATGACGGCCAGGAAGACGTATCCCCACAGAGGATGCGTGAGCAGGCTGTCGAGAGCAGCGCGCGGATCGTGGCGTGGCCGCGTGACGGTGGCCGAGTGCTCGAACAGCTTCATGGCCCGATCGTGGCGCTCCGACATGATGACCGATTCCGCCGGACGCCCGCGCAGGTCCTCGAGATGCTCTCGCAAACGGGCAGCCGCGTCGTTAGTCCCTGGCCCCGCTTCGAGGGAAATATCATCATCGTTTTCAAGCAGCTTGATGGCAAGGAACCGGCTGGGCAGGCGGTGTCCGTGCGAGGTGGACTCGATCACATCTTGCATTTGCTGGACGGAAGACTCGACGTCACGATGCCATCGAATGAACTCCGCCGGCCCGGGCGGCTGGCTGATCTGAGACGTCGCTTGCCGGAAGAGTTCTCTGACGCCCACGCCGCGGTAGCCGATCGTCTCGACCACCGGAAGCCCGAGCAGGACGGAGAGTTGCTGGGAAGAAATCCTGGTTCCCCGGCGCTCGGCCTCATCCATCATGTTCAGGCACACAATGACGGGAACGCCCAGTTCGCGCAGTTCAAGGGTCAGTTCAAGACTCCTGCTCAGCAGGGACGCGTCCAGCACATTGATGATCAGGCTGATGTCTTCGTTGAGGAGAAACTTCTTGGCCGCGCTTTCGGCGGGATTGGCTGAAGTGAGGGAATAGATTCCCGGCACGTCCACCAACTCAGCGACCAAGCCGTCGAAGCGTATGGTGCTCCAGGCAAGGCGTACGGTGGTCCCGGGGAAGTTGCCGGTCGCCGCCCGGTATCCCGCCACTGAATTGAAGATGGTACTCTTGCCGCAGTTGGGCTGGCCGACCAGAGCAATCTTCATGCCAGGGTTTGCACGCGTACCTTACGTGCCATACCACGTCCGATGGCCACCATGCTTCCTCCAGAATCCACCAGGATGGGGCCGCCCATCGGCGCACTACGCTGGACTCCGAGTGTGGCTCCTGCACGGATGCCAAGTTGAGCCAGTTGCCGCGCAGCTGATTGGCCGGCGACGATTTGTACCACCTTGACTTCCTGGCCAGCCCTTATCCGATCGAGGGTTAGAGTGGAAGGCTCGTCAGACCGTTCGACTTTTTTTGTGCCGCCGCTCTTTGCGACCCGCAGTGGTGTCCATAACATATCTTTACATTTCAACTTATCCCAGCGTGAACCTACAAACAACCGATTTCGTGCCAATATTGAGAGAATCAAAGTGCTGACCAGCCCAGCCAGTGCCCGTATGCAGCAAGTAGGGAGGACACGGGGGTGCTTCCGTCCGCATAAGGACGAAGAGGATGGGGCCTCACCTCGCACCTAGAGTTCGCCTCATGTAAAGGGCAAGAGGCTCTTGTCACTATTGAAGCCATTCGATGGCAACACCTCCCTATGTCGTCAAAGGGGACGCAGGGGCACTTCGCTTCTCGATCGGGATAAAGTCGCGCCTTTAGTGGCCAATGCAGATTTGCATTGAGGCAGTTCGATCGAAAATAAATCGTGGAATGGCTTGGCTCCGAGATGGCGGGTAGCCCGGGCGGCAAGCAGTGCTTAACGAAACTGATACGGCCCCTTCCGAAGGAGCTCCGAAAGCTTGCCATAAATGCAAACTACCTCTTGACGGGACCGTTCGCAGTGACACGCGTCACAAGGTCATATCACTCGGGCTGGAAAACCTACGGGTCGTAAATTCAAGGTTGGCAACCGGCTCCGGTGCCACTGCTTGAAAGTCATCAAGCACTGGGAGCGGGGAAACTGCAATAAGCAGTGTAGTGGGCCACCTCCGGCGGGACCATATACCCTGGTACGCAAGCCGGAATGTCCTACCTCGGCACGGTGGATTGGCCCCAATTCGGGTAAATTGAGCACCAAGACATTAGCGTGCCAGCCGGATGCCCAACCCGATACTGAACGAACTTACAAGCACTTAGCGGAGTCAATAGCTCCTGTGAGCGTCTGTAACCGGAGGGTCTTCCAAGTCGATACGCCGTGTCCTGGGCGGCTCCTCGGGCAAGTTAATCTCTTCAAGGCGGAACATCTCAGCGGACGTCCGCACCAATGTGGTGGCGAAATATTCCCCAGCCGCTTCCGACCAAGCCAATAACAGCTCGCGAGAAGGATATTCTCGACGCCCGCGGAAATTACTTTGACCACATGGTGACTGCCACACGCTGGCTGCTGGACCATCCTCCGGCCGGGATGGTATCGGGATGTCGGATGGCACCTCCTTTTGCACGGATTCCGACAACCCACCCTTCTTCAAAGATGAGCCCATTGTGGTTGCAACCTTTAAGAGCTATCAAGTTTACCTGCCCCCCCACATCGGAATATCCACACCAGAATAAAGTTGGCCGTGGGGCAAGCATCTGAAGCTGATCCCTCGGATGTCAAAACAAGGCAGGAGATCGATAGCCTGAAAGAGGGGTGACCTTGCGACTCAGCAACGGTCATGTGTTGTCTTATGGTTTTAGCGCTCTCCGACTGGACAAAGAATTTACAGAAAAA
>JBAUWE010000261.1:0-17533 GCA_049583595.1 Terriglobia bacterium | reverse complement strand
CCTCAACACCTCTTTAACAGATGCTGCAAAGGGTGTTTACTATTCTCGTTGGAGTTGAAGCTTCAAATGGAACGAAGCCGGTTCACGCGAATTCCAACCTCCCTGAGAGCGGCGGCCACCTTCCGTTCTTCGACAGGGCGCAGCGGCAGCAAAGGGCTGCGGGGTTTCCCACCCTTGTAACCGCACAAGTCCAGCGCGCATTTGATCCCGGGAATTCCGGCGCGAACATTCACTTCCTGCACCAGGGGAACGATTCGCTGCTGCAGTTTGCGCGCCGTCTCAAGATCGCCCTGGAGGTAAAGCCTGTAAATCTCAAGGCAAAGGTCGGGAATGTAGTTTGCGGGACCCAGCACTGCACCAGCGGCCCCTTCCTGGAAGGCCTCCAGCATAATCAAAGCTGAACCCGCCAGAACATGGAACCCGGCTTTAGACTTCTTCAGGACCTCCTGCAAAAACTCCATGTTGCCGGAACTTTCTTTGAGGCCCGCGATGTTGCCGTGGCGCGACAGGCGGCCTATGGTCGCCGGGTCAATGTGGATACCGGTAAACTGCGGAATCGAATAGATGAGAACCGGCCGGCGCACCGCGTCGCCAACCGCGGAGAAGTGCGCGGTGAGGGCGGCAGAGTCCATGCGATTCTTGTAGTACCCAGGCGTCAGCACCAGCAAAAGATCAGCGCCTCGCTTCACAGCTTCTTTGCTCAGATGGATTGTCTGGCGAGTAGTTTCAACGCCGGTCCCGACCAGCAGCAACTGGGGTGCGGGAATCAACGGCCGCGCCAGTTCCACCAGACGCAATCTTTCGCGCTCAGCAAGGTAGGGACCCTCGCCGGTCGAGCCCGCAATCAGAATGCCGTTAAATCCCTGCTTCACATACCGCCGCACGTTGAAACGAAAGGCGGACTCGTCCAATTCGCCGCGGCGATTGAAGGGGGTCACAACAGGAACGAAAACACCCTGAAGATGAGCCAGAACTTGTTTGCTGGTCATAAGGTCAGCCACCTGGATTGAGGGTTTTGCTCGTGCCGGAACTCTGAGCCACCGCCTGGTCCCGGAGAAGAAGTTCCTGAAGGCAGGCGACTTCAATCCCGCGGTCGCGTTGGGCACGGATGCCGTTCACTGCGGCGGTTGCCGCAGACATCGTGGTAATGCAGGTCACACCGTGCTGGATAGCGGCCCGGCGGATAGCTTTCTCGTCAAATCGCGAGGTGCGACCAAGAGGCGTATTGATAATCAGGTCCACGGAAGCGTTCTTGATATGGTCAACCACGTTCGGCCGGCCTTCTTCAACCTTGTAGACTCTATCCACCTTGATTTTCGCCGCACGAATCGCCGCCGCGGTGCCCCGGGTCGCGATCAACTTGAAGCCCAGATCGGCGAGTTCCCGCGCCAGTTTTACGGCGTGTGGCTTATCGTGGTCGTTGACGGAGATGAACACTTTCCCCTGCATCGGAATCTTCTGCCCGGCGGCAAGCTGGGCCTTGGCAAAAGCCAGTCCAAAGCGCTCTGCCACGCCCATCACCTCGCCGGTCGATTTCATCTCCGGCCCCAGCACGGAATCGACACCGGGAAACTTCTGGAACGGGAAGACCGGAGACTTCACGTAGAAATAGCGAACGGGAAGTTCGGGGGCCAGCTTGAAGGAGCTCAGCTTTTCTCCCACCATCAGTCGTACCGCAACCTTGGCCAGCGGCACACCGGTCGCCTTGCTGACGTAAGGCACCGTGCGCGAGGCGCGCGGGTTGACCTCCAACACGTACACTTTACCGTTCTGGATGGCGTACTGCGTATTCATCAGGCCCACCACGTTCAGTTCGCGAGCCAGCCTGGTGGTGTAGGTGATGAGAGTGCGGCGGGTTTCATCCGGAATGTTGACCGAAGGAAGTACGCAGGAGCTGTCGCCGGAATGGATCCCCGCTTCCTCAATGTGTTCCATGATGCCGGCAATCACCACGTCCGTGCCGTCAGACAACGCATCCACATCCACCTCGGTGGCATTTTCAAGAAATCGATCGATCAGGATGGGAAACGCGCCCTCCAGCTCTTCGGCGCGCTGCACGTAGCCGGCCAGTTGCTTCTGATCGTAGGCAATCACCATGGCCCGCCCGCCCAGCACGTATGACGGCCGAACCAGCACCGGATATCCAATCCGTTTAGCCACCTCGATCGCCTCTTTCACGCTCATAGCCGTTCCGTTTTCGGGCTGTGGAATGTCCAGGTCCATGAGCAGTTTTCCAAAGTGCTTGCGGTCTTCAGCCAGGTTGATGGACTCCGGCGAAGTCCCAATAATGGGGACCCCTGCCGCCTTAAGCTGGCGCGCAAGGTTCAGCGGCGTCTGCCCTCCGAACTGAACGATGACTCCGGCAGGCTTTTCTTTGTCAACAATCGACATGACGTCTTCAAATGTCAGCGGCTCAAAGTAGAGACGGTCTGAAGTGTCGTAATCGGTGGAGACGGTCTCAGGATTGCAGTTCACCATGATCGTCTCATAACCCTGTTCCTTCAGCGCGTAGGAGGCGTGGACGCAGCAGTAATCGAACTCGATTCCCTGGCCGATGCGGTTCGGACCACTGCCCAGAATCATGACCTTCTTGCAGTCGGTCGGATCCGCCTCATCCTCGTCCTCATAGGTGGAATAGAGATAGGGCGTAAAGGATTCAAATTCCGCCGAGCAGGTGTCAACGCGCTTGAAAACCGGCCGGACATTGTTCTCCAGCCGCTTTTGGCGAATCGCCGGTCCACTCACTCTCCACAACTCGCCCAGGTGCAGGTCTGAAAAGCCCAGGCGCTTGGCCTCGCGCAGCACGCTGGCCGGCGCCGAGCTCATGTCAAAGCGCTTGAGCTCGTTCTGCATCACGACCATCTGGCGAACCTGGTCCAGGAACCAGGGATCGATCTGGGTAATTTCGTTCAGAGTTTCAACACTTTCGCCCATGTTAAAGGCATACAGCAGGTCCCACAGGCGCTCCGGGTGCGGTGTTGAGACGCGGCGCAGCGCTTCTTCGCGGTCGGCCGGGGGTTTGGGAGGCTTGCGGCCGGTTTCCAGCGAACGCACGCCCTTCATAAATGCTTCCTTGAAGGTCCGCCCGATGGCCATCACTTCTCCGACGGACTTCATCTGTGTCCCCAGTCGTGGATCGGATTCCGGGAATTTTTCCTGCGCCCACTTGGGGATCTTCACCACGACATAATCGAGTGTGGGCTCAAAACACGATGGTGTTTTCTTTGTGATGTCGTTGGGAATTTCGTCCAGCCTATAGCCCATGGCCAGCCGCGCCGCGATCTTTGCGATGGGGAAGCCCGTGGCCTTCGATGCCAGCGCCGAACTGCGGGACACGCGCGGGTTCATTTCAATCACCACCATGCGTCCCGTTCCCGGCTCGACGGCAAACTGGATGTTGGAGCCGCCGGTTTCTACTCCCACCGTGCGGATCACCTTAAAGGCGGCGTCGCGCATCAACTGGTATTCTTTGTCGGTGAGTGTCTGCGCAGGAGCGACGGTGATGGAATCACCCGTATGGACTCCCATGGGGTCAAAGTTTTCAATGCTGCAGATCACCACGGCGTTGTCCGCATGGTCGCGCATCACTTCCAGCTCAAACTCTTTCCAGCCCAGGACGGATTCCTCAACCAGCACCTCATGGACAGGGCTCAGATCAAGCCCAAACCGGATGCGCTCCGTCAGCTCTTCGCGGTTATACGCGATGCCGGAACCTGTCCCGCCCAGAGTGAATGACGGGCGGAGAATGATCGGGAAGCCAATCTGTTCGGAGACCTTCAGTGCCGCCTCCACCGTGTTCACCAGAACGCTGCGCGGCACCTCGAGGCCGATCTTCTTCATCGCGTCCTTAAACCAGAGCCGGTCTTCGGCAATCTTGATAGCCTTGGGCGAGGCTCCCATCAGCTTGACGTTGTAACGGTCAAGAATACCCTTCTCGGCCAATTCGATGGCCAGGTTCAGGGCGGTCTGGCCGCCGACCGTCGGCAACACAGCATCGGGACGCTCGCGGGCGATGATGGCTTCCAGATATTCCGCCGTCAGGGGTTCCACGTAGGTGCGGTCGGCAAACTCCGGATCCGTCATAATGGTGGCGGGATTGGAGTTGACCAGCACCACCTCATAGCCGTCGGCCTTGAGAGCCTTGCAGGCCTGCGTCCCGGAATAGTCGAACTCGCACGCCTGGCCGATGACAATCGGGCCGGACCCGATAATCAGAACTTTGTGGATGTCTGTACGTTTAGGCATTGAGTCAATTCTGTCGTTTGAATTGCGAATGAATCCGCGTGTCCGTCAAAGCATGGCCCCGCCGTCCGTGCTTATCCCTTCGCCTGCTTGAACTCTTCCATCAATTTCACAAACTGGTCGAACAGGTACGCCGAGTCGTGCGGACCGGGCGAAGCCTCAGGGTGATACTGCACGCTGAAAAGCGGCAATGAGCGGTGCCGCAGCCCTTCCAGCGTATTGTCGTTCAGGTTGCGATGGGTCAGGACCACATCGCTCGACTTCAGCGAGTCAGGATCCACGGCAAACCCGTGGTTATGCGCCGTGATTTCCACCCGGTTGGTCTCAAGGTTCATCACCGGATGGTTCCCGCCGTGGTGTCCGAACTTCAGCTTGTAAGTCTTGCCGCCCAGCGCCAGTCCAGTGAGCTGATGACCCAGGCAGATGCCGAAGATGGGAGTTTTTCCGATCAGGTCTCGGATGTTGCGCACCGCATAATCAACAGGTTCGGGATCACCCGGCCCGTTGGAGAGAAACACCCCGTCCGGCTTCAGCGCCAGGACATCCGCAGCCGAAGTGGTAGCGGGAACGACTGTAACCTTGCAGCCTGTATCCACCAATCGCCGAAGGATGTGGTGCTTGATGCCAAAATCGTAAGCCACGACATGATGGCGAAGCAAACTTTTCGCCGGAACTTCCACCTCGTAAATGTCTGTCGAAGGTTCGCTCCAGTCATACAACGCCGAAGTTGTCACCCGGCTGGCAAGGTCCAGCCCCACCATGCTGGGCGAGGCCTTCACCTTGCGCAGCAGGCTCTGCTCGTCAAAATCTACGGTGGACAGCACGGCCCGCATGGCCCCGTGAGTGCGCAGGTGCCTCACCAAGGCCCGCGTGTCAATATCGGAAATCACCGGCATGCCAAAATCCGCCAGAAACTCCGAAGTTGATTCCACTGACCGCCAGTTGCTGGCAAGTTCCGACAGTTCGCGAACCACCAGCCCTTCCGCAAAAGGAGAGGACGATTCCGAATCCAGCGGATTGGTGCCGTAGTTTCCGATGTGCGGATAGGTCAGGCAGACAATCTGCCCGGCGTAGGAAGGGTCTGTCAGGATTTCCTGATACCCGGACAGCGAGGTATTGAAGACCGCTTCACCAAAACGTTCGCCGGAGGCACCATAGCCCCGCCCGCGAAAAACCTTTCCATCCTCTAAAGCAAGAATCGCCTGCATTCCTTCTCCGTCCGGAACATGCCGTGCGCCTCTGGCGCGCTCCGCCTCAAACGGCTCCTGGCGTCCGGATGATGAATTTCACATGTCAAAAAAACAATTCCGGGTGATGAATACAGCTTCGTGAAGACCTTTCAATTCGCCCGCACGGGCCGCCGACTAATGAATCGATCCCATATCGCTGAGCGGCCAATAGGCGAAAACAGCCTTCCCGTAAATATTCTTCCGAGCAACCGTTCCCCACTTGCGGCTGTCGTTTGAAAAATCCCGGTGGTCGCCCAGAACATAATAATGGTTGGGCGCTACATGGACCGGCGAATAGCTCTCATTGTCCAGGTAAGCTGGCAGCACATAAGGTTCACTCAGCCGCTTGCCATTCACATAAACCTGTCCGTCCTTGATGTTGACCCAATCACCGGGCAATCCGATCACCCGCTTGATAAAGGATTCCGCAGGATCCAGCGGGTAGCGGAACACGATAATATCGCCCCGTTGGATGGATTCAACATGGTAGGCGATCTTGTTAACAACAATGCGCTCGTGATTCTTCAGCAACGGCAGCATGCTGGTGCCTTCAACCTGTACCGGCTGATAAAAAAACAGGAAGACAGTGAAGACCAGCAACGATGAAAGAACCACATCCCGCAGCCAATAGCGGCTTTTAAGAAATCCTCTACGACTGCCGGGAGAAGCCCCGGACACGCGCGGCACGCTGCTGCCTGGTATAAGTGTTTCCTGCATCGCTTCGTAACCTGAAATTATATACCATAAAATTTCCGAGCGGGTTCCGCACATCACTCAATTCATAACCGCGTGGCCGGAGGTGGCGATGGTAGAATACGGCTTTCGGAAGATCCATTCGTATGCGCCACACCTACGCCCTCATCATCCCCGCCCTGAATGAAGCTGAATCCGTTGGCGTTCTTCTGGGCCGGATACCTCGCGACCTGTTTTCCCAGATCATCGTGGTGGATAACGGGAGCCAGGACCACACGGCTGAGGAGGCCGCGGCTGCCCTGGCGGAAGTTGTCAGTGAGCCCAGGCGCGGCTACGGGCAGGCCTGCTGGAGCGGCCTTCGGCAAGTCAAGGCCTCGGTCACGGCCATTGCCTTTATGGACGCCGACCTTTCCGATAACCCGGAAGACCTCGGTCATATGGTCCGGTGTTTTGACCAGGACCGGTGGGACCTGGTGATGGGCTCGCGCGTGCTGGGCAACCCGGAACCGGGATCTCTCACGGCGTTGCAGCGTTTTGGCAACTGGCTGTCGACGCACCTGATCGCGATGGTGTGGCACGTCCGTTTCACGGACCTCGGGCCCATGCGGATTGTTCGCCGCGATTCCCTGGCGCGTTTGAAAATGAGGGACCGTACGTTTGGCTGGACCGTGGAAATGCAGGCCCGGGCGGCGCAACTCGGCCTCAGGGTCTGCGAGCTTCCGGTTCGCTACAGTAGACGGCTGTACGGCCGGTCGAAAGTCTCCGGCACGGTCTTGAACAGCATTCGCGCAGGCGCAAGAATCCTCTGGACCATTCTACTCTGCTGCCTTCTGCCTCCGCGGGTTTCATCACCCAAAGGCTGAGAAAGTCGATATTTCGGCATGAAAAATAGGTGGAACTCCAAAGCTTTTGACTGGGCGACAAACTTTTTCATTGATTTTCTAAGTTCAATACGATACCAAGTCCTGCTGCATCTTCCCGTCCTGAACGGAACCAAGGGAACTTATTGATATGAAAACACTGTCTACTCTCCAAGCATTTGCACTGGCAGCCGTGGCCTGCGTTGGGCTGGCGCTCCCGGTTTATGGTCAGGGTTCCTCCACGAGCAACGCCTCAACAGTTGCTCAACAGTCCTCTCAAGAAAAGGCGGAACCTTACTGGACACAGCACGGCCGCCTCACATTCGGTGTTCAGTTCGGATTTGGACTTGAGAACAACATCCCGAACAACATCTCACACATCAACTTTATTTTTGCCGCGCCCCAGATCGGGATCATCGCCTGGGACTCTCCCCATTCGCGGCTTCCGCTGAAGCGCTTTGAGCTGATCAGCCAGCAGATGCTGGGCGGCTCCACGCATCCCGGAGGAAACCTCATCGGAACGTCCCTGGTGATGCGTTTCGGATTCACGCCGATCGGCCGGGTGGTTCCCTACTTCGACGCGGGGTCCGGACCCGTTCACACAACGATTGACGAAAACGCGCCGGAAATTACCGGCCATACTCAGTTTCTCTCGCAGGGGGGAGTCGGCCTTCAATACTTCGTCCGGCCGCAGCGGGCGCTGGTGTTTGAATACCATTACTTCCACATGTCGAATGCCGGGCTCCAGCAGCCGAACCATGGGTTTAACGGAAGCATGGTCACCGTTGGATTTCGCTGGTTGCAGCGGCCACACCCCAGGACGGCAGGAACCGCGCGGCACAGCAGGTTCCATCTCCCGCACCTCTGATAACTCTGAAATTTTAAGTGGATGGAATCAGGAAGAGCGCGAAGCCGTTAGAACAGCGTGTCCGTGGTGCTGTGCCCTGCCTCCAGGGGATGCCCGGCCGCAGACCTCTTAGCGCATTTTTTCAGGGATTAACCGAAGACGTCTTTGACTTTTGTGGAGGATGCACGCTCCACAGGCTTGTTTTCCACTTCCACCGACGGGGCCAGCGACTCCAGCGTCCGGCGCTGTTCCCGCGACAGGCTGTGGGGGATCACGACGTCAACCAGAACGTAAAGGTGGCCCCGGCCCCGCCCGTTCAAAACAGGCATCCCATGGCCGCGCAACCGAAACACAGCTCCAGGCTGCGTCCCTCCCGGGACCTTCATTTTCTGCATTCCGCGCAGCGTGGGCACCTTGATGTCCGTTCCCAATGCCGCCTGGGTAATGGAAAGAGGAATCTTGACGTAGAGATCATCACCGCGGCGATCAAAATAGGGATGCGGCTGCACCCGCAAAACAACATAAAGATCTCCCGGGGGCCCTCCGTGGCGTCCGGCCTCCCCTTCGCCCGAAATGCGCAACCGCGTACCGTCATCCACGCCCGCCGGAATCTTGATCCCCAGAACTTTCTCGCGCCGCACGCGCCCCTCGCCCTGGCAGTCGGGGCAGGGATTTCGGTTCACCTGGCCCATGCCGCCGCACTGCGGGCAGGTCCTGGAAACGGTGAAGAAGCCCTGCGAATAACGCACCTGGCCCCGCCCGCCGCAAGCAGGACAAGCCGCCAGTTGGGAACCATTCTTTGACCCGGAACCGTGGCAGTTGGAACAGATCTCGCCTCGCGGGATCTTTATCTTGGTATCGAGTCCGGAGGCAGCCTCCTCAAAGGCGACCTCCAACTCGTAACGCAGATCGGCCCCGCGCTCAGCGCGAACCCGCCGGCCGCGTCCGCGGCCAAAAAGGTCTTCCAGGTCAAAGAAGCTGCCAAATAAGTCTTCAAACCCGGAGAAGATCGTTGACGAGAAATCGGGCGCGCCCCCCCCTGTGCCGCCCACCGCTGCAAAGCCAAAACGGTCGTAGGCGGAGCGCTTGTCGGAATCGGCAAGCACGCTGTAGGCTTCCGTGATCTCCTTGAAGCGCTCTTCCGATGCTTCTTTGCTGTCAGGATTGCGGTCAGGGTGGTGCTGAAGCGCCAGTCGGCGGTAGGCGCTCTTGATCTCCTGATCCGAGGCTCCGCGGCTGACTTCCAGCACTTCGTAATAATCCCGCTTCTGGTTCACGCAACCTTCCTCTTCAGATTTAACTCTTCTCTGCGGCACAGTCTCTTTGAAGGCCCCGTGCCAGTCATTTCACCGCCGCGGTCCGTCACTTGCCGGTGGCGTCAGCCGGGTCGCTACCGGACGTGGACACGGAAACCTTCACAATGGCGGGGCGCAGCAGGCGGTGTTTCAGCTTGTAACCTCGCTGAAGTTCTTCCACCACGGTATGGTCATCAAACTTGTCCGTCTCTACCGTTTCAACGGCCTGGTGGACGTGCGGGTCAAAAATCTTCCCTTCACTTTCAACCGGTGCAAGCCCGGCCCTTTTCAGCACCTCCAGCAGTTCCCGGTGGATCAATTCCATCCCCGTATAATACTTTTCAGGAATGTCGTCCTCGCGATATTTCAGGCCCCGCTCCAGAGCATCCAGCGTGGGAAGCAATGCCCGGATCAACCCCATGGTCGCATGCTGAAGAAAATCTTCCTTTTCACGTTCAACGCGTTTGCGGATATTCTCCACTTCAGCCTGCTTGCGCACCAGGCGGTCAAAAAGTTCCTTCTTCTCTTCCAACACCTGCCGGTAAGCTGCCGCCAGATTGGGGGGAAGCCCTGCTTGGGCTTCGACCTCCGGTTTAGCGGAACTATTCGCCGGTGCGCCGGCCGTGGTTTCAGGTTCTTCGTTAAAGTTCTTCTCGTCTGTCATAACTTGGTTATTCTATCCTGTCTCAAATTGCAGTGAAACCCCTGGCTCTCGCGGACTCACTGCCTGCTTGTTTGGGAGAACGGAACAGAGAATCTTCAATTGACACTCAACAAGCGATTACAAAGGTGGGCGACGTAGTCGACCGTTGACACAGCACGGTCGTATTCCATTCGCGTGGGACCGACCACTCCCAGAGCCCCCACTATCCTGGACCCGTACCTCAGGGGCGCCATCACCAGAGCGCAATGACGCATCTCATCGGCAGGGTTTTCTTTTCCAATCACAACCTGCACGCCCGTACTTGAAGAATGCAGGAACGATCCCAGAATATCAATCAACTTGGCCTTTTCCTCGAAGGCCAGCAAGAGCTGCCGGATCTTGCGGACGTCTTCAAACTCGGGCTGCTCAAGAATCCTTGCGGTACCCTCGACGAACAGAGGAGCCAGTTCATCGTGCCCCAGCGCCCCTTCCATCAGAAGCCGGCCAACGCTCTGCAAAAGATGATCGAAGAGCTCCCTGGCTTCCTCGATCTTCTGGAAAATCTCCAGCCGGATGGTCCTTAATGACCATCCCTGGAACTCCGCATTCAGATAGGCGGCGCTGTGATCCAAATCTTCCTGGCTTATATCATCATCCAGCCGCAACACCTTGTTTTCAACCAGGTTGGGTCTTGAAACAATCACCACCAGCACCCGGCGGTCGGGCAACTTGATGAACTTGATATATTCCAGCAGCTTCTCTTCGAGCGCCGGACCCAGCACCAACCCCACGTTACTTGAAACCTCTGCCAGCACATGCGAGGCTCGGGCCATCAGTTGTTCGTTGGGAACCTCGTCACTATTGAGACTTTCCTCAATAAACTTTGCCAGCGCCGGAGTCAGACGAGCCATCCGCATCAGCCGGTCAACATAATACCGGTAGGCCTTGTCCGTCGGAACCCGGCCTGCCGAGGTGTGCGGCTGTTCCAGAAAACCTTCGCCTTCAAGCTGCGACATCACACTGCGAACCGTGGCCGGACTCAGCGACTCCCCGGTTTCGCTGGCCACCGTTCTTGACCCTACCGGCAGCCCTTTGGCGATGTAGTGGCGCACGATAGCCGACAAGACTTCACGGCGCCTTCTTTCGAGGTTCGGTTCTGATCGCATTATTCAATTACAGGAGCGTGCAAACGGCCCCTGTCCACGTTAATCCTACCTTATACTAGTCGGCAGGTTACACTGTGTCAATAACGCGTCTCGGCACCACCAGGGACTCTTCCTGAACCAACGCGAACCTGATTTTGCAAGCAACAACCTTCGCTCCAGGGTTGTCCAATGATTTCAGAAAGCTTAAAGACTCCGGTCAGGTTTGAAATCGCCGTTACCTTGTGAGGAATGATGAACAGTAACAAAAACTTTAAGAATTTCATTGGCGGCCAGTGGGTTGAATCCGTTGGCCGCACGACTTTTGAAAATATCAATCCGGCTGATTCAAACGATCGCGTCGGGACGTTCCAACGGTCCAATGCCGATGATGTCGCCACGGCAGTGGCGGCGGCCAGGGCGGCCTTCCCTGCATGGAAGCGCACGCCTCCCCCGAAGCGCGCAGCAATCCTTTTCCGCGCGGGCCATTTGCTCACGGAGCGAAAGGAGGCCCTGGCGCGCGACATGACGCGCGAGATGGGCAAGCCGCTGGAAGAAACGCGAGGCGACGTCCAGGAAGCCATCGACATGACTCTTTACATGGCCGGTGAAGGCCGCCGTCTGTTCGGCCAGACCACCACCTCGGAATTTCCAGACAAGTTCTGCATGTCCCTTCGAAGTCCCATAGGAGTCTGCGGCCTGATCACTCCCTGGAACTTTCCCATGGCGATTCCCGCCTGGAAAATGATGCCGGCGCTGATCTGCGGCAACACCGTAGTCATCAAGCCCGCTGAAGACACGCCGCTCTCGGCCTTCAACCTGGTAAACGTGCTGACCGAAGCCGGCCTGCCGCCGGGTGTGGTCAATTGCCTCAGCGGATTTGGGCCGGAGGCTGGCGCTCCGCTGGCGCGGCATCCGGATGTTCCGGTCATCTCGTTCACCGGCTCAACGGAAGTCGGCCGCGAAGTGGCCCATGGAGGCGCCGATCACTCCAAGCACGTCTGCCTGGAGATGGGCGGCAAGAACGTTATCATCGTCCTGGAGGATGCCAACCTGGACCTGGCCATCGACGGGGCCGTCTGGGGCGGGTTTGGAACCACCGGGCAGCGTTGCACAGCCTCAAGCCGCGTCGTGATTCACAAGGACATCTACAGCGAGTTTGAGCAGAGGTTCCTTGAGCGCACCCTGGCATTGAAAGTCGGCAACGGCATCAACCCTGGAAGCCAGGTGGGACCGCTCATCAACGAAGCCCAGCTCAGAACGGTAGAGAGGTATGTCGAAATCGGCGTTAAAGAGGGCGCCCGGCTGCTTTGCGGCGGACAGCGGCTGGCAGGCGCTGAATATGACCGCGGATGGTTCTACTCCCCCACCATCTTCTCCCGCTGCACACCCGGGATGCGGATCTGCCAGGAAGAGATTTTCGGCCCGGTGGTCACGCTGATTCCCTGTTCCAACCTGGAACACGCAATCGAAATCGGCAATGGCGTGCTCTATGGCCTGTCATCATCCATTTACACACGGAATATCAATCATGCTTTTCAGGCCATGCAGGAAATGCAAACGGGGATTTTTTATGTCAACGCACCCACCATCGGGGCGGAGACCCACCTGCCCTTCGGGGGAACAAAACAGACCGGGAACGGCCACCGGGAAGCCGCAACCGCCGCGCTCGACTTCTATTCGGAGTGGAAGTCCATCTATATCGATTACAGCGACAAGCTGCAACGCGCGCAAATCGACACCTGAATTACCGGCCCTCCGACGGTCAGGCATCCCCAGCCTGGTCCGAGCTGCCGGAATTACTTCCCGCCGGCTTCGCGTACGCTATGGGAGATGACCTCGACCAGCCCATGCGCTTCCGCAGGGACCTTCACATGACCGTCCAAAATGGACTTGGGTTCGATATCGGCGCCGTACATCGCGACGTCGGCATCTCTGTCCGGCTTCACCACCGCGCCGCTCAGGCTGACACCGGCAAAAATACCCCGGCTGCGTGAATAGGTCAGGATTTGCGCGTGCAGCTCCGCATCCGTGGCGGCCGAGGCATGGCGGCCCACGGGACCCGCAGCCGCGGTGGCGTCAGCACCTATCGTGAACTTGTCGCTCAACAAGCGGTCCATGCCTCCGCGGTTCCTGAAAATCATCACGAGGTCAGTGGACGACCCGCCGATCTGGAATCCGAAACTGCCTCCGCTGAGCATCAGGAACGCCGGAGCACTCCAACTGTCGCCCGTGCGGCATGTTACAAGTCCCCGGCCGTATCGCCCGCCGAAGATGAAGGCTGCGCGCTTTTCGCCCGGAATCATCGCGATACATTTGGCAGACCCCAGCAGTTCCTGCGGAATGCCTTTGTCGGGGGACCTCATGATGTCTTCTAATGCAAATCGAGCATTGCGAATGCGGGAAACGTCCTTCTCACGTGCCGATTCAGCAAAGGCCGGAACAACCATGGCGGACAGCAGCAGAGCGGCCGTCACAATACGAATCTTCATACAAAAACCTCCATTTTGAGTTTTTATCGATTGCGCCTCGGCAGCCGCGTGCAAATTCCAGACCCCACATTCACGCTCACCAGATCGCCGCCGGTAAGACCGTTGCCCCCACGCGTTCTACCTGCCCTACGCTTCTCGGGTCAGATGTCTGGCAACCCACCTTTGCCCCGCAAAGCCTGGAAATAAAACTGGCTTCCCCATAGGTGTTGGATGCAGATTATTAGTTTGAAGAGGTCGGTTTCTTTACCGAGGGCGAGACAGAAACCGAACTGGTTTCCGGATCGTCCTCGCTTCCAGCTTCGACGTCTGGTTCCGCCGGAGGCGATGGCAAAAGCCCCGGGGGCAAAGGGTGCGGACCCAGGCCCAGAAGCATCAGGGGTTTGGCTTCCGGCAGACCCGTGGGTGTAAATCCCTTCTGCTTCTGAAATTGTTTCATGGCGTCACGCGTCGACGGACCCCATACACCGTCAGGTTTGTCGTGGAAGAAGCCGGCCTTAACAAGCGCCTCCTGGATTTCCCTGACCCGGGCAGGCTGGATGCGGACGTGCAGGTAATGGCGGTAGTGTCGGGCACGCTGTTGACGCCGGCGCACGTGGGTCCGGCGCGTGGAGTGCGTTCGCTTCTTTTCCTTTGCCATCAACCGGATGTTCGGCATCAGGAACGTTGCCAGGGCGATGAACACGGCCCATCGGATCCGGCGGCGGCGGGTGGCAATCTTGATCTTTTCCATATCAATGCAGAGTATCAGCCAGAAACATGGTCGTAAAGGCACGGCCAGCTTTCCGCGCAACCAGCAGAAGCACATCCTGCCCCGACCGAAGAGTGCTTTGAACTTGTACGAAATCTTTCAGAGAGGAAACCGGCTGATGATTGACGCTGAGGATGATGTCCCCGGCCCGGACACTGACATCAGCGGCAAAGGCCTCGGGGATAACCTGCGTGACCAGCACACCCTGCGGTTTCGGCAGATGCAATGACTTGACAACCTCTGCGGCCTGTTCCGGCGAAAGATTGCGGACGCTCACACCCAGGACGCCTCCCGCTTCTTCAGGCGCGCTTCTGTTCTCATTGGGCGCAAGACTGGCCTGCTGCTGGGCGACGATCCTGTCGCGGTCTGCAACCTCAACGGTCGCCGTAACTTGCTTTCCCCCGCGCAGCAATTCAATCTTGACCTTACTGCCAATTTTGCTTCCTGACACAATCTGAACAAGGTCGTTGCCGGATTTGATGGGCTGGCCGTTGATCGCCAGAATCACGTCACCCATTTTCAGGCCTGAACGCTCGGCCGGACTGCTGGCCTCCACGTTGTTGACCACAACTCCATGGTCGGCCCCGAAGCTGCGCAACAGGGCCGGATTACTCTGGTCCATAAAGGTGACGCCAATGGCGCCCCGCTGCACCTTCCCGGAAGTGACGAGCGTATTATAAATGGCGGCCGCCGTCGACGACGGAATGGCAAAACCAACGCCGTCATTCGATCCTTTGTTGGTGGCAATAGCAGTGTTGATCCCGATCACCTGCCCTGCCATATTCACCAGGGGGCCCCCGCTGTTTCCGGGATTGATAGCGGCGTCAGTCTGGATAAACCGTTTAAACTGTCCCTCGCGTCCCGGCTCAACTTCCCCCCCCATATTGCGGCCCTTCGCGCTGATGATGCCGGCGGTAACGGTTGATTCAAGGCCAAATGGGCTGCCGATGGCGAGAACCCAGTCGCCCACCTTCACTGAAGACGAATCTCCAAACTCGGCCGCCTTAAGGTTCCGGCCAGCGTCAATCTTGATCACGGCAAGGTCGGTCCACTTGTCGGCCCCGATCATCCTCGCCTGGTACTTTGTCCCGTCGCCGCCGTGCAGAAAGACCTCAATGCGATCCACAGGCTTGTCGGGATCCCGTTGCATCACAACATGGTAGTTGGTCAGCACGTAGCCCCGAGGGTCAAAGATAACACCCGACCCCAGGCTCCGCCGCTGGTAATGCTCCGGATGATGGCTGGGTTGGCGGTAGCGGAAAAAACGGTTAAAAAGATCATCAAAAGGTTCGTCGCCTTTCGACCCGAACCCACGTCCGGAAATCTGCACCGTCGATTCCGTATTGATGTTGACGACCGCGGGCTCGATCTGCTCGGCAATGCGGGCAAAACTGTTTGACAGGTCTACGGGAGAGGGATCCGCCAGGGGGTGGGGGTCCGCCGAGGCGCTGGCAGGATGTGCCGCCCCGGCGCCATTGGAAATATAGGCGCCAATCGCAATTCCAACACCCAGGGTTACGACAACCGCCAGCACAATAAGATACCGGCGCATACCGCTTTGCATCTTCTTCCTCGCACCCACTCACTGCAGTTGAATGATGTCTTTGGGGCCAGCCCGAATTATACACCGGAATTGAATTGGTGCGTGATGTCCTCCAGTCCATATTCGCAGGCGGTGGGATAGAACTGCTCAGGGAGAAAGCCAATACAACGGCTGATCGAACGCCAGCCGGCAATGCAGATTGCCACCGGCACAGTCCCATGACACTCTGAAGACTGCGGCATGCGGCGCCGAAATCCCATCAGCCGTTGCCAGGTTGGGCCGGCACCGTGCCGCAGGCATTGATTGGAACAGCACGTCAGGAGTGGTGCGAAGTTTTAATGTCCTCTTTGGCTTGCTGTTTGCCCTTCTTCACTTCAGACTTGATCTCCTTGTGGTTCAGGCTGGGATTCAGCGCCTTAAGCGCCTTGCCCAGACTGTCACCACTCGTCACTTTGTCCTTGTACTGGTCAAAGGGAATATCGAGGTTTTTTGAAATGTGCACGGCCGCAACAAACTCCCCGAGGTCCTTGAACCCGGATGCTGCATCCTGAACTTTTGTGCCATCAGGCAGCAACGTCTGCACCTTGCTGGACAGTTTGGTATTCTGGCTAAGTAACTGGCCGGGAGTCTTCATTTTCGGCATGGTCTGGTTGGTGTTTGTCCGGTCCATACCGGGCTCTCCCATGGTAGGCCGCCGGGCAGTTGGACCATTTTGACCCGCTTGTCCGGGCCCCATGCCGGGCCCCTGTCCCTGGCCCATTCCACTTCCGGTGCGTCCCTGGGCAAAGAGAGGCAGACCGCTCAAGCAGAAAAAGATCGCAATTGCACTCCCTAACAAAATCACCCGTTTCATAAGCTCTAACCTCCTCAAGGCAGGAGCCTTCACACCTCCATCAAACATACCCGTTCTCACGCTTAACATCTCCCTTCCCCAGGCGCCAGAAGGTAGAAGACTGTTGCCTTTTTGCGCTGGAATATTTCGCTGGGCATAAAATCCTCATGATCTTGAACATTTCAGAGATGGTCCACGCACGCCTGCTTTACTTCGTTTGGGGAACCCAGCACCTTCAAAGTAAGCAATCAGCTAGCCAATCTTTTACCTTTTCCTTTAAACCCCGTGATAATTCGGGCCATTCTACCCCTTTCCTACTTTCGTTACTCCTGCCAATTCCCCTCGACCGGGAAAATGTCACCCGTACCGGGTAATAACTTCTCCATCCGCGACCCCCGGTTCAGATCTGCCATGCCTCAACCCATTTGGCTCCTTGCCTCGCATTGGTGGAAAACTCCAATGGCGGCGAACCACGGAATCGAGCGTTTTTGGTATAATCTCTGGCTTACGCATCAGGCAGAATCATTCACCGCGGGTGCGCGGGGATAAGTGGACAGTTCCACAGTCCTTCCCAGTCAGGACAATCACCTTGTATCTGGAAATTCAGAGTAGAATTCGCCAGAAGTATCTGGCATCGGTCAAGAGCATCTTTGATCTGGAAACCGGGAATCCGGTATTTGATTTTCCGCCGCGTCCCGAATTGGGAGACCTCTCGATAGCCGCCTGCTTTGAACTGGCGAAAAAGCTGCGGCAGCCTCCGCGTAAAATTGCCGAACAACTGGCCGCACAATTGCTTCCCATCGAGGGCGTGGAGCGCGTCAGCGTTGCCGGCGCGGGTTACGTGAATTTCCATCTTGACCGCGCAGCGCTTGCCACCGCCCTTTTCCAACTGCGCAGCTTCCCCGCCCCGTCCACGACCGTCCACTCCGGCAAAGTTCTGGTGGAGCACACCAGCATCAATCCCAAC
>JBAUWE010000260.1:0-7452 GCA_049583595.1 Terriglobia bacterium | reverse complement strand
GATGATCTCTTGCCTGGCACGAAAAACACAGAGCCGATGGGGTGGCAAGAAAAGCTTCCGTCTGATATTGCACCCGATAGTGCCTTCCCCCTCAGCACGGTGAGCAAGCGTACCAGTGCGATCCCTCCCAAAGTTCTTTTCGGAGCTCTTCATAGCCCTGTACTAAGGCTCGTGAAGCCGATACCACTGAAAACCGAAAAGACGAAGGACACCGTTTCTGTGGTGTGGGAGGAAGTTAGCGAATTCGGCTGCGGCGGCACTTTCTCAGAAGCCCTTTTCGACTTCGCTGCTACCATCACAGAACTTTTTGTGGCGTTGTCAGAACAAGAATCTCTCGGCAACGATCTACTTCGAGTCAAATCGAAGCTTTCGGAATATATTGAGCTACGCCCACGATGAAGGCCCACGAATTCGAGAAGATCGTGACCAAGTTGGATTTGAAGGTTCGCAACTCTAGGGACAGGCTTGCTTGGTTCGAGTATGAAGGAAGGACTGTTGTTCGAACAAGGAGATCACACGGTAATAAGGAAGCTCCGGAGCACCTGATCCGGCAGCAGCTCAAGCTAAATGAAAGGGAGTTCGCTGGACTGATACGCTGCACCGTTTCCAAGGATGACTACGTCGAAATCTTGACGCGAAAGAAGATAATCGCCCACAACCCTCCCAACCTTGGCCAAAATCCAACTATCGGAAAGAAGAAATCGCGCTAGCGAGATCGGACAGGTTCATTTCTGCACTTAAATCTGACGCAACTTTCGCTCAATCGTTAGCAAGCGCGTTATATAATTTCTTCCTTGCGGGTCAATCGAGAAAACAGACGGGAGAGCGATGAACCAGGCTCAGAAAAAGGTCCTTCTCATATCAGGCGCAATCGCCGCAGCCACCCTGCTGCCTTTCCTGGCGGCACAACGGGAGTCGGCAGCACAACCGGCTAAAGGGCCGGCGGTGGGCCAGCGGAAAGCGTCGAGTACGGCGACGCTCCAGACCTGGCGCAACCTCGGCAAGGCTTATTACGAGCAGGGCAAGTACACGGAGGCCATCGCCGAATTTCAGAAGGCCGTCAAGTCCGGCCATGCCCTTGCCACCGACTATCTGGACCTGGGCCTCGCCTACACACAGGCGAACAATCTCAACCCGGCGCTCTCCGCCCTCACCACCGCCAAACAGATGGCGCCCCAACTCACGGCCGTGGACTACAACCTGGGAATTCTTTACAAGCGTGAACTCCACTACGGCCCGGCCGAAGAATCTTTCAAGAGGGTTCTCGCTGCCGACCCTGACGATCCGGCCTCATGGTTCAACCTGGGCACCGTCTACTTTGCCGAACGCAAAATGCAGCTGGCTCTTGACGCTCACGAGCACGTGAACAAGATGGGCTTCGAGCGCGGCCAGAATTTTTACGTGGCCTCCCTGTTCCGCACTTTTACCATCCTGGTGAGGATGGGACGCCGGGCCGACGCACAGAAGATGCTGAAGCTCCACCAGAAGTACGGCGACAAGCTCCCCAGCATTTCGCTCCAGGCCACGGCGCTTGAAAAGGGCAAGTATGGAGAGATTCTGGTTCCGGCAACCCGGCCGGTGCGCGTGGCCGGCGGCGCGGCCTCGCGTCCCGTCACGTTTCGCGACATCGCCTCAGGACTGGGCATTTCCCTGCGGGGTGCGGGCCTAACGGGAGACGCCGTTTCAGCAGAAGTCAAGGCTGCGGATGACTCGCCCGATTTTGCCCAAACAAAACTGCTCCCGATGATGGGTCCGTCCATCGCGCTGGGTGATTTTGACGGCGATTCCCACCCCGATCTTTACGTGGCCAATCCCGGCGGAGAAAACCAGCTTTTCCGCAACAGCGGCAGCGGAACCTTCCAGGACGTTACAGCGAAGGCCGGCGTCCGGGGTCCGGAACAGGCTTTGTCCGCCACTTTCGCGGATTATGACAACAGCGAGCACCTGAGCCTGTTTGTGGCCGGCTTGGGAGGCGTCCACGTCTACAAGAACAACGGCGACGGAACCTTCACCGACGTGACGGAAAAGGCGGGATTCAAAGCCCAACCGGGCGAGGTGGATACGCGCGCGTTGCTGTTTGACGCCGACAATGACGGCCTGCTGGACCTGGTGGTCACCTCCTACACCAACCTGAACACGCCGCCCCAGGGCAGCAGCTTCCGCTTCCCCGACGATTTCCCGCCCGCCGGCATCCACTTCTACCGCAACAACGGCAACGGCACCTTTACCGACATTACGGATTCCACCGGCCTGGGCTCGGCCCGGGGGCGTTTTCGCAACGTCGTGTTTGCCGACTTCAACGGCAACACCTATCCCGACCTGGTCTTTTTCCGCGACGACGGCGCACCCCTGTTCTTCGAAAACCTCGGGGGTGACAAATTCGCCAATCGCACCCGCGAAGCCGGCCCCGCTTTCAGCAAACTGACCGCTCTGGGTGGCGCTGTCGCAGATTTCGACCATGACGGCAAATTCGATCTCGCCCTGTGGACCACCGGAGGTTACGAAGTCCTCCGGAACAACGGCAAGGCCGGATTCACCCCGTTTCCGGATCTTCCGGCCATCAAGCCCCCGGCTCCCCTTCTGGCCTTCCGGGGGCTCGCTGCCGACATCACCGGCAACAGTTACGAAGACCTGCTGGTGGCCGACTCTGCCGGCAAACTGCACCTCCTGGCCAACCGCCTGGGGCGCTTCCACGAGGAAACTCTCCATCTGGGTCCCACCGGGAAGCTGGCCTCACTGGGCGCTGCGTGGATCGGCAAGCCCGGAGTTCTCGATCTGGTCGGCGCCACGCGCGGCGGAAAGCTCGCCGCATGGGCCAGGACCGGTCCGCCCGAACACTGGCTGGAAATCAGCATGGAAGGTTCCAAGAGCAACAAGCAGGGCGTGGGATCGGAAATCGAACTGAAGCAGGGGAATTTTTATAGCAAGGTCCTCATCAGCAACGGCCCGGCCTATGTCTACACCGGCAACCTGGCCAAACTGGACGTGGTGCGGGCCACCTGGCCGACACAGATTATTGAAAACAATCTCAGCGTCGCCACCAACACGGCCATCCGCTTCCGCGAATCGGAACGCCTGGCCAGTTCCTGTCCCATGCTCTACGCCTGGAACGGCAAGCGATTCACCTTTGTCACCGACATTCTGGGCGTGGGCCCGCTGGGCGAACTGGCGCCGGACGGCACCCGGCTCAAACCCTATCCGCGTGAGTTTGTCCGTCTACCCTCAACGTTGCGCCAGCGTGGCGGGAGCTACGAATTCCAGATGACCGATGAACTGCGCGAGGTGGATTACTTTGACCGTCTCCGCCTTCTCGCCGTCGATCATCCCGCCGGCGAAAAAATCTACGCCAATGAAATCTACTCTTCAACGCCGTCCGAACCCAGGCTCTACGCCGTGCGGGGCGAGCATCTGCCCGTCTCCGCCGTCGATGGCCACGGCTCGAACGTTCTGCCTCTTATCAGCAAGGCCGACCACCGCTACCCGCACGCCTTCAAGCATCTGCGCATTCCGGGCATGGCTGAACTGCACGCGCTAACGCTCGACCTGGGCCAACTGAATGACCCGAGGCAAGTCTCCCTGTGGCTGACGGGATGGGTTTTCTGGACCGATTCCAACGGATCACGGGCGCTCATGCACAATCCCTCGACCACGATGATTTCGCCCTATGTGCAGGTGCGGAACAAACAGGGGAAATGGGTCACCGTCATTCCCGATATGGGCCTGCCCAGCGGCACCAACCGCACCATGCGGGTTGACCTGACAGGCAAGTTCCTCTCCCCCGACCACCACGTTCGCATCGTCACCAACCTCTGCGTCTACTGGGACCGCATCTTCTTTACTACTCATGAGCGGGTGGCGAGGCCGGACCGTGAGATCGAGCCGGCGTATGCCAATCTCCACTATCGCGGGTTTTCGGTGCCCGCCACCGACCCCAGCCACGTTCGCCCCGACCATTACGAATACGCCTCTCTGATGAAGCGCGCCCCCTGGAATCCCATGCGGGGCCGTTACACGCGATACGGCAATGTGGAAAAGCTGGTAAGCCAGGCCGACAGCCAACTGGTGGTGATGTCAACGGGAGACGAAATGACCGTGCGCTTTAATGCCGCGCGCTTCCCTGCGCTGCGCAAAGGGTGGGTCCGGTCGTTCTTCCTGGACGCCAGCGGCTACGCCAAAGACGGCGAGCCCAACACGGCTTTTTCCGCCACCGTGGCGCCGCTTCCCTTCCGCTCCATGCAAAACTATCCGCCGGGAGCGAACGACCATTCGCCGCAGAGCCCGGCCTATCAGGAGTATCTGCGGAAGTACCAGACCCGGCCGTCGTACCAGCTGATCCCGTCGCTGGCGCCGCCGGTGAAATAAGGAAGGAGCTGGAACGGGAGTGAAAACCGCAAAGGGGCGGGAAAGAGAGTGTGCAGGCCCGTGCCGCACGCGCCAGTAGCCGAATGTCTGCGGCTGGCGACAGCCAGAGCACGGCACAAATCAATGAGGGTCGGCAACTGATCGCAGGCAACGGGAAAGACACTGCCTCCCATCATCACTGCCGTCTCCCGGGTGATTCCGTCTTCCCGCTTCGAGCGCCTTCCGCCTATTGCACGCTGGCCGGAGTTTCCGCAGTGGTCAGCGAAGCGGCTGGGGTTAGAAGCCCAAGCCCCTGCAGGAGGAAAATGGTCCGCTGCGCGGGGCCACGCCACACCAGCTGGCAATTTTCTCCCTGGCAGTTCTGGACATAGACATCGCCCCCCGCATACTCCAGGCTGCAGTTTCGAAAGACGCAGTTGACAAACACACCCTCATCGAGGATGACATGTTGATTTTCAAATGTTCTGTCTTCGTATCGGGTCATACCTACAAACCAAGTCCTTTGTTGAGGTATTTGGGAATTCCGTCCCATTCTGCCCCTCCCCAACTTCACGACCTTAAAAAGGGCATCTGGAGTAAGAGTGAAACGCAGAGACTATCATTTGCCAACATTCGATGCAATCGTTGAGTGTTATATATTGACGCTGCGGTGACTTTTTTCATCAGTAATTTGCAGTCTTGCCGGCTCATCCCCGGCCTCCAGGAGAAATCGGCAGGAATGCGTTCAGGCTCCATACGCGGCCGCCCTTTCGCCATCTCCGCCTGCCCGGCCCGCTGCGGCCCGGCGCGGTCTGGCGCCGCCCGCTACACGGCGGAGCATGTCGGCAATCCTGCTGCGCAGCCGGACGATCGCTGCCGAGTGCAGTTGCGAGACTCGGGATTCGTCAATGCCCAGACAGGCGCCAATCTGCTTCATCGTCTGTGCCTGTTTGTAGTAAAGGGTCATAATCCTGCGCTCGCGTTCCGTCAGGCGCCCGAGCGCACAGGAAAGAAGGTCTGTCTGTTCGTGGCGGTAACAAAGTTCAAAGGGACTGCCGGCCTCGGCAGCAGGAATATCCTCCTCGTTGATCCGCCTGTTGAACTCCTGCGGAATCCGCGAGGCTGTGCCTTCAAATCCAATCCGCTGCAGTTCGGCAACCCGCCTATACCACTGCTTCAGGCTCAACCCCATGGCCGCAGCCATTTCCGGGTCTTCGGCGGGACGGCCGAACCGGTGTTCAAGGCCCTGGCAGGTGGACTCGATTTTCTTCATCCGCCGCCGCATGTCGCGGGAAGCATGGTCCTGGTCCCGCAGCGAATCCAGGATGGCCCCTCGAATCCGATAGCGCGCGTAGCTCTCAATGGTGACCCCTCTGGCCGGGTCAAACTTCCTGACCGCGTCAATCAAACCCACCGTCCCGTCACTGATCAGGTCATCCAGTTCCACGTGCGCAGGGAGGTGTCCCCGCAAATTGAGAGCCACTCGCCTGACCAGCGGCAGCAGCTTCACCACCCGGTCGTTGGAGTTGCCCCTGTCATGCAAGGGTCCCCGGCTTGGCGTGGTGCGTTGCCCCCCGGTTGCACAAAGCTGGCTGTGGCGCGACTTGCCTGCCGCATGACGCTGCCGGCACTCCGGCTTTTCGTGGCATTTTGGAACCGCACATGAAGAATCAATTAATTGGATCGCCAATTCGGCACCCCCTAAATTTTGGTCTCTACCGCAGACGAAGGCGGACTCCCCCGGTCACCGAAAGCTGCTTCAGGCAACCTGCGCCAGCGCGTGCACCCTTCGTTAATGCACGGACCGGGCCAACTCGTCTTCGAGGCTAGAACAAAATGGATTCCACGCTTTGGCTGCGGGTTGACGCGTCCCCTCTACAGCCGCCGGACCACGGCCGAACGTGGCATAAACGGATTGTCTGCAAACAGCCAGAGAGAGGTGTGTGGCGTTGCAATTTCAAACAGTTAGACTTGAGGCACTCGATATCTCATAACCCGGCAATCGGAGACCGGGCCATCCCCATCAGGCGGGGTCAAAAAAAGCTGGAACTCACCTTGTACCGGGCGCTGCGGAAGCACCTTTGACAGAACGCAGAGGGCTAGCGAATTTCAAAACGGGAAGCCTTTCAGCCCTCAGAAGCAAAGGACAACGCCCCGAACCTAAGATCGTTTTCATGAGAATCTCCTAGTGATTCCTGCCCGGCACGAGAGCGGGAGAAGACTAGGCAGGGAGCGCCGGAGGCTGAATCCCAAATCAGGAAGAATTCCCATTTTGGGAATCGCCGCAATCAATTCATTCAATGGATGTCGTTCAACACGGAGCGCGGAGGAAAGGGGCCTTGCAAGATGAAACCGGGCAAACACCGCATTTCAGTTGCGGAGTGGCGGCAGACTGCAACGCCATTTGCAAATCATAGAACTGCGATCCGCCCCCTGATGCGGTCCGGAATGGTGGTGGTTTCGCAGGCCCGGCGGGCTGCTACATTTGCCATCGAGAACAGGATGTTCGGGCCGCTGGGACAGGAGGGAGACGGCGCTTGGGGGCGTCAGAATTTATCCGGCAAGAGAATACCTTTTGCAAAATTCATCGACATCGTGTATATTCCTTGGTTTCATTGTACTGTCGGTTGTAGACGTAAGGGCTCAAGGGGCTCGAGCAAACCCATTCATGTAATGTAAAAGCGATTTAGAGGAATCTGACTGCCTCTATAGCTGCAGATCAGTGTTCCGCAGGAACGCATGTAAGGCTCTCAAAATGTCTCAAATTTTTCATCGCAGCATGAACGTCATTGCCAAGGCAAGCGTCTATGGCATCGTAATCCTCGTTGCGCTGGTTGGCTACGTCAGCTGGCAGGTAAACCAGTCGTCTTATTTCACGTACATCAAGCGTCCGATTCCGCAACCGGTTCCTTTCAGCCACGAGCATCACACGGCCCAGTTGGGAATCGACTGCCGGTACTGCCACACTTCGGTGGAGAACTCCTGGTATGCAGGCATTCCTCCCACGCACACCTGCATGTCCTGCCACTCGCAACTGTGGACGAACGCCGCCATGCTGGAGCCGGTCCGGGCCAGTTACCGCACGAATGAGTCCATCATGTGGAACCGGGT
>JBAUWE010000259.1:0-11788 GCA_049583595.1 Terriglobia bacterium | reverse complement strand
GGCTTTTAGCGCCTGGGGTGTGTATGGGGGCTCTGGCTTGTAGACCGGGATAGGCGCGCTTACTTTCCCTCCGACCTTGTAGACCTTACCGATCTTCCGGTCCGCCTCGCTTTCCGCCACCACTGCGTTTCCGGGCAGGGCTGTGCTGGCTGCAACCTCGGCTTCTGATGGGGCCGGCACTGAGGCCACCGTGGGCGCCTCGGTCTGCTGTGCTGAGGTCTTAAGCGGAAACGCCCAGACCAGCGACGCTCCGGAAATCAGCAGGGTCACGGCCGCCGTCAGAATCGAAACTGTCAATCGTTTGCGTGACATTTGGACCTCCTTCATCATCAGCGCCACCCGCTCGGCGAGCTGGCTTTCGCGCAGGAAGAGCGGAGCTGGCAGGCTCTCGGCCAGCCGCTTCTGTCCCGCCATTTCGAGCAGGGCTTTCAGATAAGGCCGCCGGGCGTGGCTGCGCCGGACGGCTTCCGCGTCCACCACCTGCTCGCGGCTGAGGCGCGCGCTGCGCACCACCCACCAGAGCGGCAGGTGGAACCACAGCAGTGTGAGCACGATTTCTTCAAACATGTTCCACAGCCAGTCGCGGCGCTCCACGTGCAGAAGTTCGTGCAGCGCGATGGCCTTTTGCATTGCGGGTTCCATGCCGAGAAACCGGGCAGGGAAGAGAATTGCAGGTTGGAAAAATCCAAACGTTGCGGGTGTCGGGACCTGGCGTGAAATAAAGAACGAAGAAGATGCGGGCACGAGGCGCTGCGCTTCTCTAACCGCCTCGGGCGTCTGGTTGATTCGCTCCGCATGCCGGCGGTAAAGCCACAGCCGGCCCAATCCCAGAGCCATCCAGGCCAAACGCAGAACAATGCCGGCGCAGATCAGCCAGAGAACAATTTCCGCAAGTGACGGGCCTGCAGGAGCGGCAACGGCGGCAGTCGCAGCAAAAGTGATGTTGCTCAGCGTGGCTCCAGATGTTTCCAGAACTTCGGGCCGCCACGGCTGAAGCAGCGGCAGGAAAACGCACAAGGCCAGCAGCGCCTGCCAGTAAGCATGGCGCACACGGGGCATGCGAAGCCGCAGCACTCGCGCCATGACGACTCCCACGCCTACCATCGCGGCGGCCTGGATGCTGTAAGCCACCAGGTCGCGCAGCCACAAAGGTTGATAGCTCATTGGCCCTCCTCGATGGCGAGGGCGATCTTTTCGACCTCCTCGCGCGAGAGGTGACGGTCTTCCACCAGTTGCGCCATCAGCGGCTCGGCGGAGCCGTTGAAGACGCGGTCCACAAATTCGCGCACCATGCTGCGAATCACCTGCTTGCGTGGGCGCACCGACTGGTAAAGGTAAGCGCGGCCTTCCGCCGGCAGCTTCTTCAGGAAGCCTTTCTGCTCCAGGATATTCATCATGGTCATGACGGTGGTGTAGGCGATGGGCCGCTGCTCGCGCAGCTTCTCGTAGACGCCGCGGACGGTGGCCTGGCGAAGTTCCCAGACGACCTTCATGATTTCCAGTTCCTGCCCGGTAAGGGTACGGCTTGGTGTTCTCATACGCAAAAGATAGTACTAACGAATTAGTATTGTCAAGAGATTTTTCGTTCGAGGCGGCGCACCGGGCAGGATGAGGTTGCGGACCGGACTCTTCTGGCCGAGAAGACGCCAAGCCGGTGCTTGCAATCCGCATCGTGTCAAGAAGCAGCGCGGGGCTCCGCGGAATAGAGGCTTCCGTTTCCTGCAGCGAATCTGTTAACCCTTTTGACTTGAGGCCCTTCGTGTGTGAAGATAACGGCGGAGAACTCACTTGAAACAAGACCGCGTTCAACGCTACATCGTTGCAGGAATACTTCTGCTGCTTGTGGTGGCTCCTCTGCTGACCGACGGTGTCAACCTTTTGGTGGATTGGCTGTGGTTTGGCGCTCAGGGCTACCTCGTCATTTATAAAAACATTCTTTTTTCCCAGATCGGACTCAGCGGCCTGGGTGGTATCGGCTTCATCATTCTGGTGGGCGCCAACGTTTTTGTGGCGCGTTCCGTGGCGGAGCGTTACGGCTATCGCGTTTTCCACGGGGCCATTGAACTGCCGGGGCTTGACCGTTTTGCGGAAGCCTTCCGTTGGGTGGTGTGGCTGGGCGTGCTGCTGGTGGGCTATGCCGTGGGACAATGGTCGGCGTTCCATTGGCAGGACTACCTGTTGGCCCAGCACGCTGTGCCCATGCACCAGGCTGATCCCCTTTTCCACATTGACCTGGGCTTCTATCTTTTCCATCTGAATTTTTACTGGTTCCTCTATCACCTGGGTCTGGTGATTGTGATCTTTTGCCTGATCAGTGCGGCGGTGGTCTACCTGCTGGAAGGCGGCGTGTGGGTCACACCGAAAGGCCCGAATGTGGCCCCGGCGGTGCGCACTCACCTGATGGTGCTGGGATCGCTGCTGTTTCTTCTGCTTGCCTACCGGGCGCGCCTGGCCATGTACAGCCTGCTTTTTTCATCGCGTGGGATCGTTTACGGCGCGGGCTATACGGACGTTCACGCCACCCTGCCGGTTCTCAAGATCATGCTGGCACTCTGCGTGGTGATGGCACTGGCGCTGGTGTTTGGCGCCGTCCGCGGGCAGCTTCGACCGGCGATCTATAGTCTGCTGGCGCTGGCGCTGGTGGGCATTGTAGGGGTCAACGTTTATCCCGGAATCGTCCAGCACTTTGTAGTGACGCCGAATGAGCTGGACAAGGAACGGCCGTTCATCTCGAACGCCATTGAGTTCACGCGCCAGGCCTACGCGCTGAATCGCTTCCAGGAACACCATTTTTCCGCTGCCATGGACCTGACGCCCGCCACCATCATGCAGAATGAAGCCACCATGCGCAACGTGCGGCTGTGGGACCACAAGCCGCTGCTCACCACGTTCGGCCAGCTTCAGGAAATCCGCACCTACTACGACTTTGTCAACGTTGATAATGACCGCTACCAGATTGGCGGCGTCTACCGCCAGGTTTCGCTTTCGCCGAGGGAACTGTCCACTTCCAGCCTGCCCAGCCGCAACTGGATCAACGAACATCTCATCTACACGCACGGCTACGGCCTCTGCATGGGTCCGGTCAACGAATACACGTCCGACGGCCTGCCGGTGTTCTTCATCAAAGACGTCCCGCCGGTCTCTTCCATCCCGCTCACCATCAAACGCCCGGAGATTTATTACGGCGAGGTCTCAAACGATTACTGCTTTGTGGACACGGGTCAGCAGGAGTTCGACTATCCGGCCGGCGACCATGACGTTTACAGTACTTACAGTGGCAAGGGCGGCATTGAGGTCGGGAACATCTGGCGCCGCCTGCTTTTCATGCTGAAGTTCGGCCAGAAGAACATTCTGTTTTCGAGCGACATCAAGAATAACAGCCGCGTGATGATCTACCGGCAGATCATTGAACGCGCCCAGCGCCTGACGCCATTTCTCCAGTTCGATTCCGATCCTTACATGGTGGTGGCTGAGAACGGCTCGCTCTACTGGATGCTGGACGGCTATACCGCCTCCGACCGCTATCCGTATTCCGACCCGACCGGCCAGATGGGGAATTACATCCGCAACTCGGTGAAAGCCACCATCAACGCTTACACGGGCCAGGTCAATTACTACATCGCCGACCCTACCGATCCGCTGATACAGGTCTATTCCAACATTTTCCCCGGTGTGTTTCACCCGCTCAGCGATATGCCATCGGACCTTGAGGCGCACATTCGCTATCCCGAGGCGTTCTTCAGCGTGCAGGCGGCCAAATACGCCGTCTTCCACATGACCGACCCGCGCGTCTTCTTCAATAAAGAAGATTTGTGGCGCGTGGCCCGCAGCGCCGCCCGAGGGCAGGCCGCTCCGATGACTCCCTATTACACCATCATGAAACTGCCGGAGGTGGGAAAGAAGGAAGAGTTCATCCTGATGGTGCCGTTCACTCCGGCGCGTAAGAACAACATGATTGCCTGGATGGCCGCCCGGTGTGATGCCCCCAACTACGGCAAGGTGACCGTCTTTACCTTCCCGAAGCAGAAACTGGTTTACGGCCCGCAGCAGGTTGAATCGCGCATCGACCAGGACCCCACCATCTCCCAGCAACTGACGCTCTGGGGCCAGGTGGGCTCATCCGTCCTCCGCGGCACCCTGCTGGTGGTTCCCATCGGCAATGCCGTCATGTACATCGAGCCGCTTTACCTGGCGGCACAGTCGGGTGGCGCGCTGCCACAGTTGAAACGAGTGATCGTGGCGTACTCCGACCAGGTGGTGATGTCAGACACCCTGGACGACGCGCTCAGCCAGATCTTCGGCACCACCATCTCGACTCAAACAGCCCAGGCGCTCCCGACCCTGAAGCCCAAGGTTCCGGGAGCGAAGCTTGTCACCTCCGTGCCCGGAGCGCCCGCCGCACCGCAGGCGCCGGCTCCCTCCGAGCTGCAGCAGGTTCGGAACCTGACGCGGCAGGCCAATCAGCAGTACGAGCGCGCCTTGCAACTGTTGAAGCAGGGTGACTGGGCGGGCTACGGCAGCGAGATCAAGAAACTCGGCCAGACGCTCAACCAGCTTGCCGCCCAACAGAAATAGCGGCAAACCTTCTGCCCTTGCCTGGTGTGGGGCCGCAGGGCCGCCTGGGGCCTGGATGTCCGCGCCGGGGCGCTGCACGCTTGAGCCGCAAGGGAACAGTCCGTTGACTTGGCCCTTCCATCCGGGTTATGGTGCCTGAAGTTGTGGCGGCAGCTTGAAGTTCAACCTCTCGCCGCCTGATCAAGAACATCGATGCAACTGCTTCGATCCTGCTCGGTAGCTCTGCTGGCCTGTTGCCTGCCTGCCCTTGCGCAGCAGCAGCGAAAGTCTCCCATTCGTTACGGTCCGGGCGTTTGCGGCCCGGCGGATCCCACTTACATCCGCACCGCGGAAGAGTCCGGCGGGCAGCCGCTGTTTCTCGCTCCGGACGAGGTGGCCAAATCGTTCGTGCTGATGAGCGAGTTAACGCGCTCCAATCATGTGACCCTGCTGTGGGCGCGCGACGAACTGTCAGAAGGCCAAGATTTTGTAGTGCCGGTGGATTCCACCGTCAAGCGCCTGGTCTTTTCTCTTTCGTTTGATACACCGGGCGTTAAACTGGCGGCCCTCGATCCGGCCGGGAAAGAAGTGAGCAGTGAAACGCCCGGGGCGGTGTTGACCCCGCTCAACTGCGGTGACATTGTCACGGTCGTCCCTCCTGCGCCCGGAAAATGGCATGTGCGGGTCGCCGGCAAAGGACGTTTCTGGCTGGAAGCCAGCGGCGTCAGCGACATCTTCATGGTTGAGGCCGAGTTCGTCCACCTTGGCGGGCGGCCCGGCCACGAAGGTTATTTCCGCATTTCCGGCCAGCCCGTGGCGGGCGAGCCGGCCATGCTGCGGGTGGACCTGAGCGGCAACACCCGGAATGTCCAATTCCACCTGATCTCGCCTGAAGCGAAGACGCTGCAGCCGGTTGCCATGAAGACCGTCTCGGCCGGCGGCGACCAAGCCGAGTATTTTGGAAAGGTCAACCTGCCTGCAACCCCGTTTCGCCTGGCCGTGACCGGAGAAGACGAGAGCGGCCATTCCTTTGAGCGCGTTTTTTCCTCGCTATTTCATGCTGAAACCGTCGAGGTAACGCCTCTTGATCTGGGTGAAGAAGGATTTCCCGCCGGGAAGACTGCTGCGTTCCGCTTCAAAATCCGCAATGCGGGCGAGGCGCGCGAGTTCCGGGTCCTGGTAGTAGATACCAAGAACTTTCTCACCAGCCACGAGCCACAGGTCGTATCACTGGGCGGCGGCGAATCGCGCGAAGTTCCGGTTGAATTGAACATTCCTGCGAGTACGACGGGTTACACGCGCGACACCATCATCATTACAGCCACCGCCACTTCCGGCCCGCCCACCAGCAACAGCGCCGTTGTCGAGTTCAGGGCCGCTGATTCCGCTGCCCCGTGATTTCAAATTCTCAGTTGATCATTTTCGCGGCTGTCCGCGCGGAAGGTTTCGTTCAATCTGTTCGGGTGGACGGTGGCGTGGTTAATTCGCAGGCCTGCCGGGCACGGCTGGGGTCCATTGCCTCGCTGCCGCGGTCGATGTGGCAGATGACGCCCGCGGTATTGATCACGAAGGTGGTCCGTTTGGCGACGCGCAAGAAGCCGAGCACGCCGTATTGGCGGGAGACTTTCTTTTCCGAATCAGACAAAAGGGGAAACGTGAGGCCCAGCTTTTCCGCAAAAGCGCGGTTGGCCTGGGGCTTGTTCACACTGATGCCCAGCACCTGGGCGCCTTTCTCGTCGAAACCGGCAAGACCATCCTGGTATGCCGCCAGTTCCTGCGCTCAACCCGGCGTGCTGGCGTAAACATAGAAAGCCAGGACCACACTTCGCTTCCCCAGGAAATCACGCAGCCGGACCTGCCGTCCCGTGTGGTCCGGCAGTTCAAAGTCCGGCGCCTGGTCCCCGATGTTCAGTGCCATCCTGGCTTTCCGTAGTGAATCACTTCACCCTCGGTGGAGCTATTTCTTCTTCTCCGCCTCACGGTGCGCCATCAGGCTGCAGGCGTCGTGGGCGCCGGTTGGGTCCAGAGCTTCACGATCCTTGTCAATGTGTGTGATGACGCCCTGCTTGTCCACCACAAAGGTCGTGCGGTTGGCAAATCCGTGCTGTGCGTTCAGGATTCCGTATTCCCTGGAAACCGTGCGGTTGAAATCGCTGAGCAGCGGGAACGATACGCCAATCTGCTTGGCGAAGGCCCGGTTGGCCGGCGAACTGTCCACGCTGATGCCCAGCACCTGTGTTTGCGTCTTTTCGAATTTGGCGAGATCAGACTGATACGCCTGTAATTCCTTTGTTCAACCGCCGGTGAAGGCCAGAACGTAAAAAGCCAGAACCACGTTTTCCTTGCCCTGGAACTGGCTCAGGCTGATTTGCTTGCCGTTCTGGTCCGGCAGCGTAAAGTCCGGCGCCTTGTCTCCCACTTTCAGCGCCGCAGGTTCCGCAGCGCTCGCCGTCGCCCTGGCTTCCGGCGTGGCCGCCGTATCCGCCGACGAACACTGGCTCAGAATGGGAACCGCCAGCGCCAGTACCAGCAGTACGGCAGCAGCTTTGAAATTCCGCTCCATCGCTTACCTCCCAGGCCCCAAATTGGGTGAAGATGCCGAGGAGTTTATCACGAATTGGCCGCCGCTGCATTCATCCTTGCCTTCAACAATCCTGCTGTCGCGTCAGCCGGGTTTGCAGGGCCAGGTTGGTGCTTGAGTGCTGCCGGCCTTGGCACGCTCCGGAAGGTCCTCCAGGCGCCGGCTGGGTTCGCACACCCGCCGGCAAGGGCTCAGCTGCGGCGCCTCGCAACCAGCCATCATCCAATAGATAGGGAATGAACGGGGAATAAGTGTGTCTGACGGAGGCATGATTGTGAGATGTTGTTCTTGTAAGTAATTGAAAATATTGTAATAAAAAAGACTTGACAGCTAAGCACTAAGGTTTTATTATTCTAATTGACTAAGACATTTAAACATGTTCCAGGAGGTCATCAGCAATGTCAATTATCCGATGGGAACCATTTCATGATCTGGTTTCAACTCAGGACCGTTTCAACCAGCTTTTCAACCACACTCTTGCCCGCGCCTTGGGCGATCAGCAGGAGGTCTCGCCGCGAGCCTGGGTCCCGCCGGTAGATATTTTTGAAACCGGCGACAGCCTTGTGCTGAAGGCGGAACTGCCCGGAATCAACCCGGACGAGGTTGAAATCCGTGTGGAGGACAACACGCTTTATTTGAAGGGCGAGCGGAAGTTTGAGAAGGAGGTCAAAGAAGAGAACCTCCACCGGGTTGAGCGGTCGTACGGAACCTTCACGCGTAGCTTTTCGCTTCCTAACACCATCGATGCGGACAAGGTCAAGGCGGAATACGAGAACGGCATTCTCACCCTGACCATGGCCAAGCGCGAGGAAGCGAAACCCCGGACCATCAAGATCAACGTTTCAAAGGCCTGAGGGCCGCGACCGGAACGGATGAAGTGCCGGCCGGAAGGACTGAACGGTAAAGCAAAAGGAGGTATGAAGACGATGCCAATTGTACGATGGGAACCCTTTCGAGATCTGGTTACAACCCAGGACCGCCTGAACCGGCTTTTCAATGAGACCATGGGGCGGTTCGTTGGAAGTGAAGGAATCCGCTCGGGCGCATGGGTGCCTCCGGTGGACATCTATGAGAACGAGCAGAACATTGTGCTGACCGCCGAACTGCCCGGCGTCGACCCCAAAGACGTTGAAGCCACCGTGCACGAAGGCACGCTCTATCTGAAGGGCGAGCGCAAGTACGAAAAAGAGGTAAAGGAAGAGAGCTACCATCACGTGGAGCGCGCCTATGGCAGTTTTGCGCGGAGCTTTGAACTGCCCGCCTCCGTCGACGCGGACAATGTCCAGGCGGAATTCAAGGACGGGATCCTGAAGCTGACCATGCCCAAGAAAGAAGAGGCAAAGGCCAAGCGGATCAGGATCAGCACCGCGAAATAACGGCGGTGGGGCGCAAGCCTCTGCGGTTCTCTGCCGGCCGCCCCAAAGGCGCTGGCAAGATTCTCTCCGGGTTGGTGGGCGGATGCCGGCCAACCCGGATTTTATTTTTCAGCCGCTGCAAGACCGTTTCGAGATGAGTCCTTCCGGTCCCGCGGGGAGAGGGGGGCATCTGGTCTTTGCATTTCCCTGCGCCCAGAAGGGGTTCAATACGGAAACATCCGAGACTCTCTGTGCACTCTGTGTTAAATCTTGATAGACAAAGACAGCAGGAACATCAGCGAAGCCTGAGCGAATCGAACGGGATCAGAACTGCGTGAAGAGGCATTTTCTAAACAATCCGGTAAGACAAAGGAACCAACATGGCGACTCGTTTTGACAAATTCACCATCAAGGCGCAGGAAGCGTTGCAGGGCACCCAGGAAGTTGCCGGCCGTTTTGGCAACCAGCAACTCGAGCCCGTGCATCTGCTGCAGGCGTTGCTTGAGCAGTCGGAAGGCATTGTGCCGGCCATTTTGGAGCGGCTGGGCGGAACGCCCTCGGCCGTAGCCCAGGAAGTGGAAAAGGCCATCGAGCGCCTGCCCAAGGTGGGCGGCGCGTCGGACCACTACCTCTCCCCCGCGCTCAAGGAAGTGTTGGACCAGGCGGCGAAAGAGACCGAGCCGTTCAAGGACGAATTTGTTTCCACCGAGCATCTGCTGCTGGCGCTGGCCAAAAAGAAGGGCGACGCTGCAGGCCAGATCCTCAACCGTCTGGGCGTGACGCATGACGCCATTCTGAAGGCGCTGGTGGCTATTCGCGGCTCGCAGCGCGTCACCGATCAGAATCCCGAAGCGAAGTATCAGGCGCTGGAGCGCTACGCCCGCGATCTGACGGAGCTGGCCCGGCGCGGCAAGCTCGATCCCGTGATCGGGCGCGACGAGGAAATCCGCCGGGTCATCCAGGTACTTTCGCGGCGCACCAAGAACAACCCGGTACTGATCGGCGAGCCGGGCGTGGGCAAGACGGCCATTGTGGAAGGCATTGCGCAGCGCATTGTGGCGGGCGACGTGCCGGAATCGCTGAAGTCGAAGCGCATTGTGGCGCTCGACCTGGGCTCCATGATCGCCGGCTCGAAATATCGCGGCGAGTTTGAAGACCGCTTGAAGGCCGTGCTGAAGGAGATTGAAGAATCCAGCGGGCAGGTGGTGCTGTTCATTGACGAACTGCACACCCTGGTGGGCGCGGGCGCGGCCGAAGGAGCCATTGACGCTTCCAACATGCTGAAGCCGGCTCTGGCGCGCGGTGAGTTGCGCTGCATCGGCGCCACCACGCTGAACGAATACAAAAAGTACATTGAAAAGGACGCAGCGCTGGAGCGGCGCTTCCAGCCCGTCGTGGTGGGCCAGCCGAGCGTGGAAGACACCATCGCCATTCTGCGTGGCCTGAAGGAGCGCTATGAAGTGCACCACGGCGTGCGCATCAAGGATTCGGCCATCGTCTCCGCTGCGGTGCTTTCCAACCGCTACATCACTGACCGCTTTCTGCCCGACAAAGCCATTGACCTGATTGACGAAGCGGCTTCCAGCCTGCGCATTGAGATTGACTCGATGCCCTCGGAGATCGACCAGATCGAGCGGCGCATCACGCAGCTGGAAATCGAAAAGCAGGCGCTGAAGAAAGAAGAAGACGCCGCCTCGCGCGAGCGGCTCGAAAAACTGGAAGGGGAACTCGCCGGCCTGCGCGAGCAATCCGACCGCCTGAAGCTGCGCTGGAACGCCGAGAAAGAAATCATCACGCGCATCCGCCAGCTGAAGTCGGAAATCGAGCAGGCCAAGTTGGATGAGCAGCGTGCCACGCGCGAGGGCGACCTGGCGAAGGCTTCAGAAATCCGTTACAGCCAGCTGGTGACGCTCGAAAAGCAGCTGGCCGGGGCCAACGCCGAGCTCGAAGGGAAGGAAAAAGCCGGCCGCATGCTGAAGGAGGAAGTGGACGAGGAAGACGTCGCCCGCGTGGTCTCCAAGTGGACGGGCATCCCCGTTTCAAGAATGCTGGAAGGCGAAGTGGCCAAGCTGGTGAAAATGGAAGACCGCCTGCGGCTGCGCGTGGTGGGCCAGGAAGAAGCCTTGAAGCTGGTGGCCAATGCCGTGCGGCGCAGCCGGGCGGGACTTTCCGATCCCAACCGGCCCATCGGCAGTTTCATTTTTCTGGGCCCCACGGGCGTGGGCAAGACGGAGCTGGCGCGGGCGCTGGCCGAGTTCCTGTTTGACGACGAGAAGGCCATGCTCCGCATCGACATGTCGGAGTACATGGAGAAGCACGCCGTGGCGCGGCTGATCGGCGCGCCTCCGGGCTATGTGGGTTACGAAGAAGGCGGCCAGCTCACCGAGCAGGTGCGGCGGCGTCCTTATTCGGTGCTGCTGTTTGACGAAATCGAGAAGGCGCACCCCGACGTCTTCAACATCTTCCTGCAGATTCTCGACGAGGGCCGGCTGACCGACGGTAAGGGCCGCACCGTGGACTTCAAAAACGCGGTCATCATCATGACCAGTAACATCGGCAGCCACATGATCCATGAAGCGATGACCGGTGCACGCGGCGAGCCCGGCAAGCTTTCGGAAGATCTGAAAAAGAACATCCGCGCCTCGCTACTGGATAACTTCCGGCCGGAATTCCTGAATCGCGTGGATGAAGTGGTCATCTTTAACGCGCTGGGCAAGGAAGACCTGACCCGGATCATCGACCTGCAACTCAACCACCTGCGCGGATTGCTGGCCGACCGCAAGCTCACTATCGAGCTGACGCCCGCGGCGCGCGAGCTGCTGTTTGAGCGCGGCTACGATCCGCAGTTCGGAGCGCGGCCGCTGAAACGCGCCATCCAGCGCCTTATCCAGGATCCGCTGGCGCTCAAAATCCTGGAAGGCGAAGTGACGCCCGGCGAAACGGTTGAAGTGGACGCCGACTCGAAAAAAGGCGAGATGACCTTTGCCCCCGCCAAGGCCAAAGCCGCGCAGGGGTAAAACTACCTTACTGCCTCCGCTGCCTGAATCAGCACCCGCCGCCTTGGCGAATTAGGGAAGGCTAATCATGCAAGGGACGCGGACTGCGGTTATGGTTTCATCACGTTCCTTTGCGGTTTGAATTTTCTCTGCCGTTGCCTTAGGATCAAACCATGCGAAAGAAAGCTTCGCCAGTCAGAACCAAGCTTCGCGGCACGCAGGTGCCTGTGTTCATCGAAAAAGATCAAGACGGTTTCTATGTGGTGGAATGCCCCCTGTTCGAAGGCTGTTACAGCCAGGGG
>JBAUWE010000258.1:0-8306 GCA_049583595.1 Terriglobia bacterium | reverse complement strand
CCCTCAAACTGTGGCTATGTATCGTGGCCTGGAAGCAGTTTCGGGAAAAGAAGTCATTGGGATCAGCGTGGCTTACCATTTCATTAGCGATGGGCTTTGCGCTGGCAGGCGACGTTTTGAAGCAGTGGCTGTGCGTTAACACCTATATCAATCCTCTCCATTATTTGTGGCCGGTCTGGAACGCATCCGTAGCACACGACCTGCAGGTCTGGGGAAGCACACTCACAGGACCCGTCTTTATGGCGGTCCTGGCCCTCGGGCTATTCCTGGGCCTGCAACATTACAGGAAGATCGGGATGCTGGGAAGACTGCGTTCTTACGATTTTGTGCTGGTGGGAGCCGCCGGGATTTATGCCTTGTACGTTCTCTCCACGGTGGTTCGCATCGCCCTGAACAAGCCCTCACTGCTGGGAATAGATTGGGTTCTCACTTGGCCCAACGACATGCTGCTGGCCGTCCTTCTTCTGGAGGCGATCCTTCTCTTCCGCACTACGGTGGATATGGGGCAGGGATACATCGCGTTGGCATGGGGAGCTTTCGCCGTAGCGATTTTCCTGACGTCGGTGGAGAGCGTTGGCCAGTGGTTGACCGCATATGGCTACTTCCCTTATCCCGAAAATGCCGTCATGTGGTACTTCTGGTACGTTTGGGTCGCTGCCTTCGCTCTGGGTCCTGCGTACCAGGTTGACGCCATCAGGATTGCCGAGTCTCGGGCCGTCAATGGCCGTTGGTTCGGTCGCGGGTCTTCCATACCCCACGCGCTTTCGGGAAGGTTGTTTGGGTAGCCAGCTCTACAATTGCATCGGCCAAGGGCCTCGATTGATGCTGGCCAGAATCGATTGCGCGAACACCCCGGCCGCGAATGTGACCTGAAATACCCCCGAACGCCTTGGCCAGAGAGACGCGCGTCTGCTCCCCCGATGGGAGCACGCCCCACCCGGCGTTGCGAAACGGCAGAAGAAAGTATTCGCTGAGCAGCGCCTCGATGCGCGCCGTTGCCGAGGGCACGCCATACAACATGGCAAAAACCCGCAGGGTCTGCCACCCCGTCAGATTGCCCGGAAGCGGTGCCTAAACGGCGGTAAAGTTCGTCTTTTCCAACACCGTTCGCGCGACTCCGTTGGCCTTCATCAAGTCCAAAAGCATCGACGGAGTTTCATTGTCTTTGGGTGGCTCGGTTGTTTCCCTGGCCCACGGGTAGCGGGGATCATTCGCCCAGACGTGAACGTGAGGATCGAGAATGCGGAACTTCAGCGTGCTTCCAGGCAGAGCCATCACCAGAGCTCCGGCAAGAAAATCGCGGCGTTTCATTTCCATGGCGCGCCTCATGTTATGAGCCGTCGTGCCGCCTGTCAACCACACAAACCACAGCGGACAAAATCCCTCTCGCGTTGCGAGAATGTAGACACTACAATGCGAGTGTCTGCACCACCCGCCGGGGTAGCGCGTGACGTTCCCAATCAATGAGGAGGGCATATAGCTGTGAAACGGACTCCGTACTTGGTACTTATCGCTGGGATCGTGGCAGGTTGGGGGATGCACAGGAATCATGCGCGTCCTGCTCAAGGAGAGGCGGGGCCCGCAGAGGTTCCCTTCACCCACGTCATCATCGACAGTCACGCTCCTGTTAACCAATGGGCTACGGGAGTCGGCGACATCAACGGCGACGGCTATGTGGACGTGGTGACTTCAGGAAGCACGGTCGGCAAGGGCGGACTTTACTGGTATGAATATTCGGGCTGGGCCAAACACGTGATTGACGCCAGGGGCGGATTCTCCGATGACCTGCAGCTCGTCGACGTGGACAAGGACGGCGACCTGGATATCGTGGTGCCCGAGGACGGAAGCAAGGAAGTCAGGTGGTATGAAAACCCCCGGCCTGGAGGAAATCCGGCCACAGCCCCCTGGAAGATACATGTGATTGGAAGTTACGCGAAATTTGGTTTCCACGAAGCCCATGATGTGGAAGTGGCCGACCTCAACGGCGATGGAAAGGTTGATGTCGTCATCGCCAACCAGAAATGGTCGACGCCGCGGCCAGTCGACCAGCCGGAAACCGCCGTGTTCTTCCAGAATAGCCCCGATTCGTGGATGCCCAAAGTGGTGTCGAAGACGTATGGGGAAGGGACCTGCATCGCCGATCTCAATGGTGACGGACGCCCCGATATCGTTAAGGGCGGGTGGTGGCTGGAAAACCCCAGGGACCCGGTGCATGGCCAGTGGGCCCAACACTGGTTTTACAAGGGCTGGCCGGACCGCGCAGGCGTGACGGTGGCTGACATCAACCAGGACGGCAGGCCCGATGTAGCTCTTTCAGCCGCAGAAACGCCAGGCCGGCTTTCGTGGTTCGAAGCGCCTTCAGACGCAGTTCACGGCAAGTGGGTCGAGCAAGTGATCAGCAAGCATGTCGATTACGCTCATACGTTCAAAGTAGCGGACATCAATAACGACGGGACGCCCGATATTGTATTCGCGGAGATGCAGCAATCCAAAGAGAAGCGGGTAGGATTTTTCCTGAACGAAGGCAAGGGGACGAGTTGGAAGCTGCAGGTGGTGGCAAGAACGGGATCGCACAACATCCGGGTTGCCGACGTCGACAGGGACGGAGACATCGACATCATCGGAGCAAATTGGAACACGGAAGACGATCCGAACCACGCGCCCATGGAAATGTGGAGAAGCCTTCTGATGGACCGGCAGAACAACCATCACCACTGACTGGCAGGAAACGCAAACATTGATTTCAAGGGTCGGCACAACCCCGCTGAAATTCCGCCACCTCAAAGTCCGGCCGCCCGATGCCGGTAACCAGGCCCCTTGAATGCCACGCACACGCTCGCGTGAGATGCTACAATTGCGGCAGCGAAATTCCATGCCGACCTCAACGGACCTTTACAACCGCTGGCTTGCTGATACTCGAAACCATCCCTTTGCCCACGCCGGTGACCGGATTGGAGCGGCCGTTTCCGGCGGGCCGGATTCGGTCCTGATGCTGGATTTTCTGGCCCGGATGGCAGGCGAGGTGGGATTTCAACTGGCGGTGGTCCACTTCAACCACCACCTGCGCGCGGCGGAATCGAATGGGGACGAAAGCTTTGTCCAGGAGCTTGCCGGGCGCTACGGCGTCCCGTTTTTTCGCGGGGAAGCCCGGGTGGCCGAGGAAGCCCGCAAGCGCCGCCGGAATCTGGAGGCCACGGCGCGCGACTTCCGTTACCGGTTCTTCCTGGGGCTCATTCGCCAGGGAAAACTGGATAAAGTGGCAACCGCTCACACCCTGGACGACCAGGCCGAAACCGTTCTTATGCACATCCTGCGGGGGACGGGGACGCGGGGACTGGGAGGGATCCACCGCAGCCTCGGAAATAAAGTGGTGCGCCCGTTCCTGGGCTTGACCCGCGCCGAGATCGAAGAAGGGATTCGAAAACGGGACCTTCTGTTTCGGGTGGATTCCACTAATCTTGACACGCGTTTCCGCCGAAATAAAGTTCGCAGGGAACTCCTGCCAAAACTGGCAAAGGAGTACAACCCGGAAATCAAGCGTCTTCTGAGCGAGATGGCCACGAGAGCTCGCGAGGATGAAGCCTGGCTGGACCAGCAGGCACGGGAACGCGCCGGAGCCTGGCGGCTGCGCGAGGACGGCGCCGAAAAGATTTCGCGCACGGCCCTGCGAAACATGCCACCCACGCTGGCCCGGCGGGTGCTGCGGCAGATGCTCTCCGAGGTGGCGGGCAGCCTGGCCGGTGTCACCCATCGGCACATTGGGGCCATCTATGGTTTTGCGCTGGAGTCGCAAAGCGGCAAAAGGCTGCAATTGCCACGGGGGCTGGCGGCGAAGATTGAGTTCGACTGGCTGATTTTTTCCAGGGAAGAGGGGAACGGGAAGCCGCCGGAATTCGTTTACAATGTTGAGGTTCCGTGCACCCTTGAGGTGCCGGAGATTGGCGCGAGAGTGACATTCAAAATAGTTGGCGCTGAAGACACTGATCGGGGATATAATGGCATCGAGTGGCCGAAGTTGGACCCGCTAAAAATGCCGGAACGTTTGATCCTTCGGAACTGGCGCCCAGGAGACCGATACTGCCCATCGGGATCTCAGAAATCCGTCAAAGTAAAGGAACTTTTCCGTCGGCATCGTGTACCCCGGGGTGAAAGAGCGCACAGGCCGGTGCTGGACAGCGAACAAGGGATTGTGTGCGTCCGCGGGTTGCCGGCCGCCGAGTGGGCGGCAGCGAAAAAAGAGAGTGGCAGGATTCTGGTGATCAGTGAAACCCGCATGGCTTAAATCACGAAATTGTGCGGGATTCGTATTATGATGATAGTGGCGGCGGAATTCAGGGGCTCGGGCGCACCGGGGAAGCCGTCTGGTGCATCTAAAAATATAGCAAGGGCAAGCAACTTGTGCTCTTCCCGGAAGTGGGGCGGGAGGTAAATCGTGAATTCGGCGGTTAAAAACATAATCTTCTGGGTGGTGATGGTCGTCACCGCGCTGCTCATTTGGGCGGTCGTACGGTCAAGCACCGGTGAGCACGTCAGCAATTATACCTTCACGCAGTTCGTCAACCAGGTGGACGGCGGGAATGTCCAGGAAGTGACCATTGCGGGCACCGACGTAACGGGCGTTCTGAAGAAGGACAATGCGAAGTTCAAGACCACCATTCCTTCCAACTATCCCGATCTGTACAAAGACCTCCTGGACAAGAACGTCAGAGTCACGGTGAAGAGTGAGTCCGGAAGTTCCTGGATGACCTGGCTGGCCAATGGGCTGCCGCTGATCTTGCTGATCGGCCTGTGGATTTTCTTCATGCGGCAGATGCAGAGCGGCGGCAACAAGGCTCTCTCGTTTGGGAAGAGCCGTGCGCGGTTGCTCTCAACCCAGCACAAGAAGATCACCTTTAAAGACGTGGCCGGCGTGCACGAAGCCAAGGAAGAGCTCACGGAAATCATCGATTTCCTCCGGGAACCCCAGAAGTTCCAGAAACTGGGAGGGCGCATCCCCAAGGGCGTCCTACTGGTGGGCCCGCCGGGAACCGGAAAGACCCTGCTGGCCCGGGCCATCGCCGGCGAAGCGAACGTGCCGTTCTTTTCCATCTCCGGATCGGATTTTGTGGAGATGTTTGTGGGCGTGGGCGCATCGCGCGTGAGAGACCTTTTTGAGCAGGGCAAGAAAAACGCTCCCTGCATTATCTTTATCGACGAAATTGACGCCGTCGGCCGCCATCGCGGCGCCGGACTGGGCGGCGGCCATGACGAACGCGAACAGACCCTGAACCAGCTGCTGGTTGAAATGGACGGATTTGAATCGAACGAAGGCGTTATCCTGATCGCCGCCACCAACCGGCCCGATGTTCTGGACCCTGCGTTGCTGCGCCCCGGCCGCTTTGACCGGCGGGTGATCGTTCCGCGGCCGGACGTCAAGGGCCGCGAAGCCATCCTGAAAGTCCACACCAAGAAGATTCCGTTGTCCGAGGACGTGGATCTGCCCGTGCTGGCTCGTGGGACACCGGGATTTTCCGGCGCCGATCTCGCCAACCTGGTGAACGAGGGAGCCTTGCTGGCGGCGCGCCAGAACCGCAAACAGGTAAGCATGGTGGACATGGATACGGCGAAAGACAAAGTGCTGATGGGGCCGGAGCGGCGGTCGATGATCCTTTCCGACGAGGAAAAGCGCAACACCGCCTACCACGAGGCCGGCCACGCGCTGGTGGCTTCCCTTCTGCCCAATGCGGACCCGCTGCACAAGGTCACCATCATCCCGCGCGGCATGGCGCTGGGCGTCACTATGCAACTGCCGCTGGATGACAAACACACCTACACACGTGATTTTCTGGAGGCCCAGCTGGCCATCATGATGGGCGGGCGCGTGGCGGAAGAAATCTTCCTGAACCACATCACCACGGGCGCCGGAAACGACATCGAACAGGCCACCGGCATCGCGCGGCGTATGGTGTGCGAGTTTGGCATGTCGGACCTGGGTCCGCTGGCTTACGGCAAGAACCAGCAGGAAATCTTCCTGGGGCGCGACCTGGCCACCCAGCGCGACTTCAGCGAAGATACGGCCATCAAGATTGACCAGGAAGTGAAGAAGTTTGTGACCACGGGCTATCAGCGCGCCAAAGACATCCTGAACACCCACCGGGACGTGATGGCGCGCATTGCCGAAGCGCTTCTGGAACGCGAAAGCCTCGACGCCGTTGACATGAAGCTGCTGATCGATGGCAAACCGCTGCCTGAACTGGTAAAGCCCGTGCCACCCCAAACGGGCGAAGAGGAAACCACGGAAGTACTGAAACCTCAGCCTTCCGGCGGCGTTCCGGGTCGCGAGCGGCCGCAGCCAGCGTAAGTTCGACACCTACCACTAGCCATCATCACCAGCGGCTGTGTGCGCACTTTGGCCTGAATGTTTTTCCCGCACGGCCGCCAATCCCCTTATAATGTCTCTCTCCCAAAAGGCGTATGGGACCCGACTTCGCGCAAAAGGAAGCGTCAAACATGTCACCAGCAGACGTTGAACTGGAACCCTCGTGGGAAAATCCCGTCAGAAGGTCGCTGGCTGAAGGCAGGCCGGTGGTAGGAATGACGGTCTCGGTTCCCAGCGTGGAAGTGGCCGCGCAGGGAGCGAACCTGGGCTTCGACTTCCTCTGGATCGAAATGGAACACAGCCCGACCACGCTGGAAACCCTGAGAAACATGGTGCTGGCCACCCGCGGGCTCCCGGCGATACCGTTTGCGCGCGTTCCCGTGAACGAATTGTGGATGGCCAAGCGAGTGCTCGATTCCGGCGTGCTGGGCGTGATCTTTCCCTTCACCAGTACTCCTGAACTGGCGCGCCAGGCGGTGGCGGCGTGCAAGTATCCACCCCATGGCGGTCGCGGTTCCGGCGCAGGGCTGGCCACGTTCCGCTGGCCGGCGGCGGAAGGTTACCACGACTTCGCCGACAGAAACGTGATGGTGATCGCCAACATCGAAGAGGCCAAAGCCGTCGAAAACATCGATGCCATTGCCGCAACGGAAGGGCTGGACGTGCTGTTCATCGGCACCAGCGATCTGGCCTTCTCCATGGGATTTCGCGGCAAACAGGACCACCCGCGAGTTGAGGAAGCGGTGGGAGAAATTGTGAAGGCCGCAAAGAAACATCATAAGGCGGTCGGCGCTCCTGTGGGCAGCCCCGAGCAGATGAGGAAATATCTGGAGCGGGGAGTGCTTTTCTTCCAGGCCGGCACGGAATTGCGCCTGATGGCGGCAGGCGCACGCCAGTTTTTGGAGCCACTGGGGAGAACCTCCACCCCATCAAAGGCCCAGCCGCTCTACTGATCAGGCGTCCAGGCCACCGATGGGCTGGAGCCGTGCTTCCACTCAATCCAGAATCTTCTTCTGCCAGTCGTCTTGTTTGAAGTGGGGAGTCGGGTAATAGGGCGGCGAGCCGCGCGGATCCTTGTCCGGCGGCGCAACGTCGGCGGTGAGGACATACCATTGCAGCAGGCGGGCGACCAGGTCCTCCTGCGCGCCGGCGTAGGAACGGTCGCCGTAAACGTTGTGAAGCTCGCGCGGGTCCTTCGCCACGTCGTACAATTCGCTTTGGCCGCCGGGGCGAAGCACCAGCTTGTGCGCAGAGGTCTTGATCATTGCTGCGCGGGACACCGTTTCCGGATGGTCCGCCTCCAGCTTCTCTTTCGGGTAATAAATTTCACCCGGCTTAAGGTCCGCCGGCTCAAAGCACTGCGGCTCATAGATGTTATAACCGCCTTCTGAAAACGCGGCGCGGCCCGGGTCGCCCGGCGAGCCGTGAAGCTGGGGCATCAGGCTCCGTGCAAAGTGGGTATGACGGGCCTCGATTCCGGCCAGCGCCAGCGAGGTGGCCATCACGTCAAAGAGTTCAACAATCTCCTTCGACACGTGGTTTTGCGCGCCGCCCGGCAGCCGCAAGACCAGGGGAACGTGGGTGAGAACGTCGTCGAGCGCGCTGGGCCATTTTTCCACCAGGCCATAGTCGCCGGCCCAGTCGCCGTGGTCGGAGAAGAGAAATACCGCCGTGTCGTCAACGTGGCCGGTCCGCTCAATCGCCTCGAGCATTTCACCCAACAGCCAGTCCGTGTAACTGATCTTGCCCAGGTAGACGGCCTGAATTTTTCTGAAGACATCCTCTCCCAAGGGACCCAAGTGGTAATAGTTCCGGATGGCCTCATAAAAATTCGGCTTTCGGGGCAGGCCGATAGGACGCAGGGGCGGCAGCTTCGCCGGATCGTACATGTTATGAAAGCCCTGGGGAGCCGTGTAGGGCGGATGAGGTGAACTCAGCGGAAGAAAAA
>JBAUWE010000257.1:0-2187 GCA_049583595.1 Terriglobia bacterium | reverse complement strand
TCGCTCTATTGCCGGAATCGAGCGTACCTGAACCTGACCCGCGAACCCGAAGACGGCCACAACCTGGCGGTATTGGAGGCGATGGGGTCCGGAATGCCCGTGATCTCGCTGAAACATCGCTCGACTCCGATCCGGAACGGTGAAAACGGCTTCCTGGTGGAGAATGTATCGGAAGCAGTCGAGCGCGCGAAGCAGCTCCTGGCCGATCATGATCTCGCTCAAAGTCTGGGGAGGTGCGCTCGCGACACCGTTGAACGGGAATTCTCCTCGGAAGTCTTTCGCGAGCGCTGGAACGAACTGATGGCACGCAGCGTCGGATCAGCTCTGACACCAAGTGCTCCTTGAGCTTTTGCTTGCCTGAGAGAGAAACGAGTCTGTCCCGTATTCGCGGAACCTGAATCATTCTCTCAATAATGCCAGCGCTGCGGGTGATAGAAGAAGAGAAGCAAGAATGAGACTTCTGCTTGAGGACGGGTTCTCAGTTGAGAAAGGAACGGGTGTCGGAAGATACACTCAAAACCTTGCGCGAGAGCTCGGCCAATATCCGGGTGTTGAGATTCTGCCGCCGCCGGCGAGGAAACTGGTCCGGAAAATTCGCCCGTCCAGCGCCAGGCGCATCGCTTACGCAGCCTGGCTGGAAACCACATTCCAAAGTCAGCTTGCGAGGCTGGAGGCCGACGTTGTCCATTTTACAAATTACCTTGTGCCCTGCAGACGTAAGTCCAAGGCCAGGTATGTTGCGTCTGTTCACGATTTGACGGCCTGGAAACTGCCGGAGGCGCTTCCGCCCATGTACGCAAGGTATATCCGGAAAGCCATCTCTCGGGCCGTCGACGTTGCCGATCTCATCCTTTGCCCTTCGGAATCGATTAGGAAAGAGGTCATTGAGCATTTCAATCTGCCCAACGAAAAGGTTGGGGCCGCCTGGAACGGGGACTCGCATCTGCCGGAAATTCCGGCTGAAAGGAAGGAGGAGCTTCGTCGTCAGCTTGGCAGCCGGCTGGGCCTTCAAAAACCCTTCGTCCTTTTCGTGGGGACACTGGAACGGAGGAAGAATGTGACCGCCCTGGTGGAGGCCTTTGCCCACGTAGCCGCTAAGTTAGATCTGCAGTGTGTGATGGTGGGTAAGCCCGGTTACGGTTTTGCCGAGATCGAGAGTTCCGTTGATCGCCAAAAATGCCGCGACCGCTATATTCTACCCGGGTTCGTGACGGACGAGGAACTGGCCTTGCTGTACACACAGGCTGAGCTCTTCGCATTTCCTTCCTGGTACGAGGGATTCGGGACTCCACTCGTCGAGGCGATGTGTTTCGGGCTGCCTATCGTCGCCTCGCGCATCCCTTCGACAGAAGAAGTCGCGGCTGAAGCGGCGGTTTATTATGACGACCCGCAGGACCATGACGCACTGGCGGCAAAGATGATTGAAGTTCTGGATAGCCCTGAACTCAAACATGGATTGAGCCTGCGCGGGAAGCAACGGGCAGGAAAGTTCAGTTGGGGGAATCTGGCCAGAATGCACATAGACGCCTATCAGAGTAGTTTGAACAGCCGCCGTTTGATTCGATAGGGGCTCTAAATTCCAGCCAAACCTGTCATCCGCCGCCTTCAGAAATAAGCAGCTAGAATGTCAGTTCGTTCAGGGGATAAGCTGCCAGACTATGGGCATGAGAGATTTCACTGCATCCACCCACAAGAGGTGCAGATTGACGCTCTTGGGGGCGTGTGTTACGCTGTTGGTTTGTGTGAGTCACGCCGGAAGTCCTTGCCCCTGACCGGACGTTTCGCCGCTGTCCTGGTCCTCCTTACCGTGGTGATTGGAGGATGGGATTGCGCCGTTAAGCGCACAATCCGTGTTACTCCACCAGCAGTTTCAGCCCCTCCCATGCAAGCCACCGTTGCCGAGCTTGTCAAGGACGTTGACGCGTGGAGTAGGGACATCACGACGCTGACGGCGACTGTTGAGTTCAAACCAAAGACGGGCTCAGTTTATACAGGAGTTATCAAGGAGTACCAGACTGTCGGCGGCTACATCCTGATGAAAAAACCCGCCATGATCCGTATCATTGGTCAAGCGCCGGTGGTTAAGACAGAGATCTTCGATATGGTTTCCGACGGCCAGCAATTCCGGGTTTCTATTCCTCCGAAAAATAAGTTCATCGTTGGGAATAACAACTATCACGGATCCGC
>JBAUWE010000256.1:0-2858 GCA_049583595.1 Terriglobia bacterium | reverse complement strand
ACGGTGCCCTTTGGGCCGACATCAACGAGCGCGACATGATGGGCGACAACCTGCCGCCGGATTATTTTACGCACGTGCCCCAGGGCGGCTTTTTCGGATGGCCTTACAGCTACATCGGCAAGAACCTGGACCCGCGGGTGAAAGAGAAGCGGCCCGACCTGGTGGCCAAAGCCCTTGTTCCCGACGTTCTGCTGGGGCCGCATGTGGCGCCACTGGAATCTACTTTTTATACAGGCAAACAATTTCCCGCCAGCTACTGGCACGGAGCGTTTGTCGCTCTGCACGGTTCCTGGAACCGCAGCATCCATTCGGGATATATGGTAGTGTTTGTCCCCTTTAAGAACGGCGAACCCTCCGGCCTGCCCATCAGCTTTCTCAATGGCTTTGATCCCAATCCGCGCGCCAAGGCCGTGGACGGCCGCCCCGTGGGCGTAGCCGTGGCCAAAGACGGATCATTGCTGGTGTCCGATGACGTGGGCAACGTGATCTGGCGGGTGTCAAAGAAGTAACTGAAAACCGGCCGGCACAGCGGGGCGCTTCCAGTGCCCCGCTCCGCCCGGCCCCCAGGAAAAAGGACCGGGCGAGTGCCGGGGCCGGGCATGGGCAGGATCGAACCTTCGTAGCATTTCCGGCTTATTTTCAATATCTTCCGCGCTCCGCACTCCTCCCCAACCGAAAGCGCACGTCGATAGCTACCACCCCCGGCTTTGGACCCAGGCCGCAGCAGAGTTCTTTCCCCTTGCGTGCAGGGGTTATAATTGGAGGGAACGGGGGGACGCGGGAGTTCAGAGATGCGCGCCGTGTCCGATGGCTTGTTGACAACAGGCCTGCTGACAGTAGCAGGCTATATCCTCCAAACTTTCTTGCCGGCTTCGTCCGTCATCTCGGTCGGCTGGAACGCCCGGCAGTACTATATCCCTTACAATGTCGCCGCATTCTGGGGCTGCGTGGCCCTGGGCGTAGTCATCGGTGCTATTCAGGCAATCACGATAATGCTCCGTGATGCGCGACGATTACAGTAGGCGGGCTGAGGATTGGATAAGCGTGCCCACAACTTGGGGTGTGCTCTCCGGCCACTCGATTTCGTTTTGACCCCTGCATGAGGGCAGAGGGCTGCCCTATTTTTGTTGTGTCAGCTTGAGGTAACTTTCCGGATCGTCGACGTCGATGAGGATACCGGGGTCGGTGACTTCTACAAACTCGGTCTGAGGGCGATATTGATGAATGACGGTGTCGGCGCCCTGATCGGGACCGAGTGCAGCAATCTGATCAAATACTTCCCTGCCCACCAAAACCGGATGGCCGTGCATGCCATTGAGTTGCGGAATGACAACCGGCCTACCCGTAGACTTAAAGTGTTGAATTAAGGTTCGCACAGTATCTGTTGAAATAGAAGGATGATCCACAAGGCACAAAACCACACCTTCGGGCATATTCGCGGCCAGCACGCGCAAACCCGCCTGGAGCGACGAAGTCTGGCCACGGCGGTATTCTTGATTGACGGCCACTTCGACCCCCGAGAGATCGACGCTCTGCTGGATCAGTTCCGCGTGGTAGCCCAGAACCACAACCACCCGCCCGATGCCGGCGTCCCGCAGCGCAGAGATAATGTTTTCAAGAAAAGTCCTGCCGCGGTACATCAGCAGGGCCTTGTCAGCCCCCATGCGGGAGGACTCGCCCGCGGCAAGGACGACAGCGGCGACATTCGGCGGCGGGAACGGCCCCGTTCGAGACTCCGAACCCGCGCTCATGAAGTTTGCTGGACCTTGGGTTTCCAGGCAAGTGAGGCAGCCGAGCCGGCGACATTTCTGCGCACGGCAATCATTTCCGCCACGATGGAAACGGCAATCTCTTCCGGCGTGAGCGCGCCGATATCGAGCCCCACGGGCGAGTGCACCCGCTCAAGCTGCTCGGCGGAAACTCCCTCGCCGGTGAGAATTTTGGCGAACTCGGCCAGCTTCCTCTTGCTACCCACCATCCCGACGTAACGTGCGTGAGTTGTAACGGCCCAGCGCAGGCAATCGAGATCGCCCTTGTGGCCGCGGGTGGCGATGACGATGTAAGAAAGGTTGTTGGGAGTAATCTTTGGGAAGATTTCCGCCCAGGGCGCAGCGTGCGTTGCCACGGCGGAAGGAAACCGCTCCTTGTTCGCGAAGGCCTCGCGGTCGTCGGAGACTACGATGTCAAACCCGGCAAGCTCCGCCACCTTCGCGACGCTGCGCGATACGTGGCCGCCGCCGAACAGATAGAGTGTGGGCGTGGCCAGGATGGGCTCGACGAAAATGTCGAGCGAACCGCCGCAGACCAGCCCCGTGTCGTATTCCGGATTGGCGTTCAGGTTGAAGTGCAGGCGGCGCGGCTTCTCTTCGCGCATTACGTCCTGCGCCGCGGACCAGACGTCGGCCTCGACGCAGCCGCCGCCCACCGTGCCCACAATCGAGCCGTCATCGCGGATCAGTATCTTGGAGCACTCGTAGCTGGGAATGGATCCCTGCACCTGGATGATGGTGGCCAGGGCGCCCTTGCGGCCTTCTCGCCGCAGCTTGACAATTTCACTAAAGACGTCGCTCATAAAATCATTTTCAGGGTAAACTCCGGAACCGGCAATGTCAATGAGCGCGTCCTGAGCGCGCCTGTCCGCATTTCACAAACAAGAGCAACTCACGCAAAGGCGCAAAGACGCGAAGTCTTCACATTAGAATTCCATACCTTTCACCGTACTGGACTTGGCGGCTTTGCGTCTTTGCGTGATAACGCTCTTACTCCAGACAGATGCGAAAGGAACCGTCAGCTATCCCTTCACGTTTTGATAACATACAAAGGATTCATCTATCGGAGGTCAGACATGAAAGCGGTTC
>JBAUWE010000255.1:0-2613 GCA_049583595.1 Terriglobia bacterium | reverse complement strand
CATAAACTGCGCATCCTGCTGGCCGAGGATAATCCCGTGAACCGCAAATTAGCCGTGCGCCTGCTTGAAAAGCGCGGCCATCAGGTGGCCGTGGCGCAAAATGGCAGGGAGGCAATAGCTACGTTGGGAACGCAATCCTTTGACATCGTCCTGATGGACGTGCAAATGCCCGAAATGGACGGTTTCCAGGCCACCGCCGCCATCCGCGAGAAGGAAAAGACTACCGGATCTCATCTGCGGATTATCGCCATGACCGCGCACTCCATGAAAGGCGACAAAGAGCGTTGCCTGGCCGCCGGCATGGACGGTTACGTGTCAAAGCCGATCTCGACAGAAGAGTTGTTCGAGACGATCGAGGACGCCACCGTGGTCCCGGTTGCGGTGAATCCAACCTCGGAAGAAAGCACCGTGTCGCCCATCAACTGGGAGGAGGCCCTGGCCCGCGTGGAAGGAGACCGGCAACTTCTGGCCGACATGGCGAAATTGTTCCTCGAAGATGGCCCGAAATTGTTTGCGGAGGTGCGCGCGGCGCTTGCGCAACGCGACTCCAAGGCCCTGGAGCACGCGGCCCATGCCCTGAAAGGCTCCACCGGCAACTTCTCCGCCCACGCCGCTTATGAGGCCGCCTTGAGCCTGGAGAAGATTGGACGAGGTGGGGATTTGACCCGCGCCGAAGAAGCCTGCAGGGTGCTCGAGCAGGAGCTTGCGCGCCTCTGGCCGGCTATCGAGGCGATGGTGACGGGGAGAGTCCATTCTTGATGAATATCCTGATTGCCGATGATGACCGGGTCCAGACCTTGATGTTATCCACTCGCCTGAAGGCGAAGGGATTCGAGGTGGCGGTGGCGTACGACGCCATTCAGGCCTACACGGCCGCCATTCGGATCCTGCCGGACGCCATCATTCTTGACATCCAGATGCCCGGGGGGACCGGAGTCGCAGTGCTGAAGCATCTCAAGATGTCCACGAAGACCCGTCAGATTCCGGTGATTGTCCTCACCGGCACCATTGACCCGAGCGAGGAGCCCCAATTGAAGGAACTTGGCGTGGCCAGATTTTTATACAAGCCGGTGGATTTGGAACAGTTGTATGTCGCTCTGTCCCAGCTCCTGGAAAAGCCTCCAGACCCTTCTTCTGCCCAGTAAATCACACGCAGGTGGAAATGTAGCGAAACCTTGCGTGATGTAAAGGCTGCCATTTGGCCCTTGCACGATCCCAATTCCCACGTCACTGTAATTCGCATTTAAGATGTTGGCCCGATGATCTTTCTTGAAACGAGGCTCGTTCATAAGTGAGGCTTCCGCGAAAGACGCGCGGGTGATTCTCAATCGCACTTACTTCAACGTGTTGGCCAGCAGGTCTTTCAGTTTGCTCCACGCGCGCTCGGCCTGGAACTGGTGGTAGGGCTTGCCGTCAGGGACCGTCCAGCCGTGGCGGGCGCCCTCATAAACCTCGCTCTCGTATTGCCCGCCCCACGCCTCGAGCGACTGGTTCAGCTTTTCAATCGCTTCAGCCGGCATGCTGCGGTCTTCAACGGCATGGCCAAAATAGAGCCGGGCCTTGACGCGCGGCAGCGCAAGATGAGGGCTTGCGGGCGCATCGGTGTAGAGCGCACCTCCGTGGAACGATGCCGCCGCGACAATCCTGTCTGCCCGCACGGCAGCGGTGCGCACGGCCATGGCCCCCGTAAAGCAGTAACCCACCACGCCCATGGGGCCATCGTTCACCGAATCATGCGCAGCCAGAAAGTCCACGTAGTCACCGGCGTCGAGTTCCATGGGTTCCGGCCCCAGCGGGCCCATCAGCTCGGCAAAGCGCTTCATCGTCCGCTCTTCCCCCAATCGCCGGGGAAAGTCAAACAGCGGCGGACGTCCGGTGCGGTAAAAGACATTCGGCATCAGAACGGTATAGCCCTCTTCGGCCAGCCGCTTTGCCATCTGGCGATGTGCCGGCCGAATGCCGCCGATGTCGGTCAAGTGGATCACGCCGGGCCGCTGAACGCCGTCTTCATGCCGGTAGAGGACCGCATCCGCCGTTCCGCCGTGCGTGCGAATTTCAATCTCTTGTTCAATCATTCCAGCCCCCGATTCAGCCGGCGCTCGCGTTTGTGCAACGGCGGCGCAGGCCAATGTCCATGTTGTGCAATTTCCCCAATACGGCAGGGCGAATTATGCCACGCAGCAGGTGCACCTGCAAACGCAAAGGTCAGAATGCCAACGGGCAGGCAGGCAGCAGAGGGGCGGGAAAGTTATCGCAGGGTAGCCAGGGCCGGCATGTTCGGGCCTTCATCCAATGCCCTGTAGCCCTGCTGAACAGTCGCCATTCTGACAGGAAAGGAACCGCACAGATGCTCTCCGGTTCGTTTTTTAGCTCTCTTTTATTTTCAACAAGATCGGTAGCTTTGTTTTGGGTTTGTTTTGGGTTTGTTTTTTCCACAGGAACGTGTTTTCAACAACTTCTCCGCTTTGTTTTTCGGTTTGTTCCGCTTTGTTTTTGGTGGCCAAACCTTTATTATCAGTAACTTCTCCGCTTTGTTTTTTAAAAAACGTGTTTTTTTGTCCCACGCATTTTGGTGGCCAAAAGCGCATCCTAATGATTTCAGTTACTTACGGC
>JBAUWE010000254.1:0-2617 GCA_049583595.1 Terriglobia bacterium | reverse complement strand
CTGCAGTCCCAGCTTCCCTCTCCGTCATTTCAACCGACGATCCGACGCTGGCTGAAGCCGGCAAACGCGCCCGGCCCTGGGACATCATGAACGAGGAGGAAGAAAACCTCCCGCAGCCTTTTCTGCTGGCACCCCTCCACCCCGATTGCCTGGTGCCCATCCTTGGGCGCGACGGCCGGTTGGTGGGCCTGCTGGTGCTGGGGCCACGGCTATCTGAAGAACCCTATTCCAGGGAAGACAAGCAGCTGCTGGCTTCGGTAGCCGCCCAGGCCGGAATCGCGCTGGAAAGCATTCGGCTGGGCGAAGAGATTGCCGAACGCATTGAGGCGGAACGCCGCGCCACCCAGGAGATGGAGTTTGCCCGCCAGGTGCAATCCCGCCTGTTTCCGCAGAAATTTCCCGATCTGCGCACGCTGGAGTATGCGGGAGGTTGCGCCCCTGCCCGGCAAGTGGGTGGCGACTATTACGATTTTCTGGAACTGCGTCCTGGACGACTGGCACTGGTGCTGGCGGATATTGCAGGCAAAGGAGTGTCTGGCGCGCTGCTGATGGCAAATCTGCAAGCCAACCTGCGCAGCCAGTACGCCATGGCGCTTGACGACATCTGTCAGCTTCTAAGCTCGGTCAATCGTCTGTTTTATGAAAACACCAGCGACAACAGCTATGCCACGCTCTTTTTTGCGGATTACGACGATTCAACACACCGCCTTCGCTATGTGAACTGTGGACACCTGCCGCCCCTGCTGCTGCGCAAAGGGGGCAGCACACCCACCAGTCTGAATCCGCCCTCAAATATCGAACGTCTGGATTCCACTTCAACTGTCCTTGGACTTTTTGAAAACTGGGAATGCAATGTATCCGAAACCAGCCTCGGTCCGGGGGACACGCTGCTGCTTTACACCGACGGAGTCACGGAGGCCGCCAATTCTGGTGGCGAGGAGTTCGGGGAGTCGCAACTGGTAGAGCTCCTGCGCTCGCACCAAGACCTCGACGCACAGCCCCTGCTCGATTCCATCATCCAGGCTGTGCAGACATTCAGCGCCGAGGAACAGGCCGACGACATCACCCTGGTCGTTGCGCGATGCCGCCCGTAAGCCTTACCCGTTCGAACCACAAATCACCTGTAACATCCCCCTTAAACCCGGTAGAATGTCGCCATGCCCAGCACTGAACTGGAGCAACTTGACCGCGACGGCTTTGTCGTCCTTGGCGACTTTATCGCACCGGACTTCCTGGAAGCTCTCCGTAATCGGATCGCTGAATTGCTGGCGAAGGAAGGAGATGCCGCGGGTTCGGAATTCAAGCAGGAAGCGCACGCACGCCGTCTGGCAAACCTGGTCGACAAGGGAGAGGTATTTGAACGCGCTGTCATGATGCCGCGCATTCTGGAACTGGCTGCGCACGTCCTGGGGCCGCGTTTCAAATTAGGCAGCGTCAACTTTCGTGCGGCGAATCCACATTCCACCTTCGCCCAGCCGCTTCATGTGGACGCGGGTGCGCTCCCGGACAAAAAAGGGTTCTCCGTTTGCAACACGGTCTGGATGCTGGACGATTTTACGCCCGACAATGGCGCCACGCGATGCGTCCCGGGCACTCACCGTTCCGGGAAACGGCCCCAGGAGGTTTTCGACGATCCTTCAACCCCCCATCCCGATGAAATTCTGGTGACCGGCAAGGCCGGAACACTGGTAGTGATGAACGCGCACCTGTGGCACGGGGGAACGGCCAACCGCACCGATTTTCCCCGGCGCGCGCTGCACGTGTTTTATACGCGATGGGACAAACCACAGCAACAGTACCAGAAGAAACTCCTGCGACCGGAAGTCCAGGCGCGGCTCAGTCCTGAACTGCGCAAGATTCTGGCCCTTGACGACCCCCTTAACGACAAACTCTGCCAGGAAACCACCGGCATGAGCGGATTTATGCGTTAAGTTCCTGTACGCCAGCTCTTTACAATCCTAGTACACTGCCCTCATGAAGTACCTGCTCGCCATTGCGGCTTTCCTGGCAGGTGCCCTGTTCCCGCTTGCCCTGCGGGGCCAATCCGTCATCTTAACGTCTGGCTCAGCCGCCTCTCGCACGTGGGTGCGCCCGGCTCCCTTCCGCAATGCTCCGTACGGATTTCGCCAGTTCGCTGGTCCCCCCACTGTGGTCTTTCCACAGTTTTTTAGCTATCCATCAAGCTATCCGTTCACCTATTTCTATCCGAGCCTGTGGCCGCCGCTCGACGAGCAATACCAGCAGGCTTCACGCATTGCGCACGGTGATGTCGAGGCGGAGGTCGCCGCCCAGGAAAAAGAGTATCTTTCCAGCCAGATCAAGGTGCTGGCCCATGAGGTGCAGTCGCTGCGCGCGCAGCAAGCCTTGCGGCAATACGCTCAGGAGTCCGTTGAGCCGCCTCGCACTGAAGGCCCCCAGCAGCCACTGTGGGAAGGCCGACCCGCCTCCCGGCACGAATTCCCTGCCACCGACTTTGTTTTCCACGACGGCCACGAGATGGAAGTGCGCGACTACGCCATCCTGGGTGATACCTTGTGGGTTTTCAGCGAACAGACAGCCCGCAGGTTCCCGCTGGCCGATTTCAACATTGCCGCCAGCCGGCAGGTGAATGAAGAGC
>JBAUWE010000253.1:0-7045 GCA_049583595.1 Terriglobia bacterium | reverse complement strand
GTCGATCATGATGGCGAGAGTCAGTGGTGTGTCTGTTTCGCGCGAGAAGTAAGAAATTTTCTGCGGGGTGTTGTCTTCCTTGATTTCGAAATCATTCTTGGTGAGATTGGGAATCAGTCGCCCGTGCTTGTTTCGAACCACGGCATAAACGTTCACCGCCTCCGTTGTCACTTTCAGTGTCGGTCCGGTTGTTTGCGGGACCTCCTGCGCCGCAGCATCCGCCACGGCAGACAACAGCAGCACAAGCATGAAGCCTGCTATTGATGCGGTCGCGAGGCATCTGTTGATATTTTTCTGTTGCCGTGTCGTCATACGATTCATCCTCACTTTCAGTTTACTTGGATGCAGTGAAAAACGCTCGCGCTTTGAAGTTTTCAGAGAAAGAAAAGTTTGATGAGACGATGTGAAGTTTTTCGGAGGCGACGAAAACAATGCGAGAAGAATATTTTTTTACACTCGATTCAAAATTGCGACTTCACTTTCTTCTTGACAAGATTCTCGACTGTCACTATACATTGTGACTGAGCACGCGCTCCGTCAGCAATTAGCTGACGCGATCTCAACAACGTTCGAGAGGAGAATAGAATGGCAGTAGCCAAGAAGAAAGCAAAGCCGAAGGCCAAAGCCAAGGCAAAGCCGAAGGCCAAAGCGAAAGCGAAGCCGAAAGCCAAAGCCAAGGCAAAGCCGAAAGCCAAAGCGAAAAAGAAGAAGAGGTAACACTCTTCAGTCAGATTGAAAGTGAAGGTTCGGGGATGCAGAGATGCATCCCCGAATTTTTTTAGGTTGCCTTTTCCCGCGCCCAACAACTTTCTCGTTCCTGTTTCAAATCAAGGTTTATTCCGACGGATAATCTTCCGGCGCATTGAGTTTCCTCGTTGTTTCATCAACCGGTTCAAGTTCCGCAATGCCGTCGCCCGTGGCCGCGCCGAGCTCCTTAAATTTGCGCACAGAAGGCAGAACGCGTGATTCGAGCGATCCGACCGCCCGGTTGTAGCTGTCCGTCGCCCGTTTCAAAGAGGAGCCAACCCCTTCGAAGTGTCCCAGAAAGGTTCGCACCCGGTCGTAGAGGTCTTTTCCAAGTGCGCTGATTTCCCGCGCGTTCTGTGCAACCTGTTCCTGTCGCCACCCGAATGCCACGGCCCGCAGCAGAGCAATCAGTGTGGTAGGCGTCGCGATCACCACGTGCTTCAACATTCCGTCTTCCAGCAGCGTGCGGTCCTGTTCGAGCGCGGCGCTGAAAAATGATTCCCCTGGCAGAAAGAGGACGACAATTTCAGGCGCGGGATCAAATTGATCCCAGTATGCCTTGGCTGAGAGCTCCTTCATCCGGTCACGCACAAGCTGCGCGTGCCGGGTGAGTTTTTCTCTGCGTTCGTCTTCGGTTGTCGCCGCCGCCGCATCCAGAAAAGCCTGGAGCGGCGCTTTTGCGTCCACGGCGATCTCGCGGCCGTTGGGCAGGTGGACAATCATGTCCGGACGCTGGCGGCCTGTGGAGGATTCAAAATTTTCCTGCTCGGAGAAATCGCAATGCTCCGACATCCCCGCCAGTTCCGCAACGCGCCGCAGTGTCATTTCTCCCCAGCGACCTCGAACTGCCGGTCCGCCCTTCAACGTGTTCGCCAGGGTTCCCGTTTCCTTCTGTAACTGCTGGTTCACCATCGCCAGATTGCGTAGTTGTTCGTCCAGCGATCCATACGCGTTTTGGCGAGTCTTCTCCATCTCCTGGATTTGCGCTTCGTAACGTTTCAGGGTTTCAACCAGCGGGCTGACGAGTCCCTTGATGGCCTGTTCACGCGTTTCGAGCTCACCCTTCGCCTGGGTCTGGATGGTTTCAAACGTGCTGCGGGCCAGTTCGATGAATGCCTGGTTGTTGCTTTTCAGGGCTTGTGCGGAAAGAGCCTGAAACACGTCTGCCAGTTTCTCGCGCGCTTCTTCAAGCATTCGCTTCTGGCCTTCCAGGTTGGCCTGCGTTTCCGTCAGGCGAGTTTCCGCCGCCACTCGAAGGTTACCTTCGTTCCTGGTCTGTTGTTCGCTTGAGGCTAATTTTGTCTGGAGGTCCACAACCTGAGAGCGAAGTTCTCCGGTCAGGCTTTCGGCAGCCCTCGTTTTCCCTTCGGCTTCGACTCGCAACGTAGAAAGAGCGGAGTTCCGGCGGAGTCCGGCCAAGAGCCATCCGACCACTCCTCCAACTGCAATTCCGACTATGAACAGGATCCATGGGTTCATGATTTCTCCCAGCTCTTCATCGACATCTTAGAAGCAACGCGGATTAAAAATCTTCTTCATGCGCAGGGCAGATCGGAACAAATTCGCAATACCTGCACACAAAGCCTGGCTTGGCTGGGAAAATCATCCGGCGGATTTCCTCTGCCACTCCCAGGATTTTTTTCTGAACTGCGTCCAGTTCCTTTTGCGTTCTCACGCTCGCTACCGGCTGATTGTTTGTGAGGTTGTAGAAAATCAGTCCTTCAGGTTCAAGCCCCATCTGGTTGCGCGCGGCGAGAGCATAGACGGAAAGCTGCAGGCTCTTGTCCGCGTCCTTCTGCGTTCGGGGCCGGCCGGTTTTGTAATCCACCAGTTGCACCAGCTTCGGCTCGCGAGGCTTGACGGGATTGATCTGGTCGATACGGCCTTCGAGCACCACGTCCTGCATGTCGAGTTCAAAGTGGACTTCCATTCGCACGCCGTCAGCGGAAATCGGCATCGCGTTGTGGCGATCCGCAAACTCACGCAGTTGGCTAAGTCCGGATTTCTGGTATGTCTCTTCCTGGTAGGAATCCTCAAAGCCCACGTTTTTCCAGGAGCCGAGGTAAAACTGGCTCAAATCGTCAAAGGAGACTTTCCCCTCTTTGCGCAGGTTGAAATAATGGCGCACCGACTGGTGCATGATGTTGCCAAACGTTAGGGCGGCCTGCGGTCCCGTCGGAATCCGGTAGAGGTGGCTGAATTTGAATTTCAGCGGACAGTCTAGATAGGTCTCAATGGCCGTTGCGCTGAGACGAAGTTTTCCGTCGGACGGTGTGGTGGGAACTGCGTGTGCCCATTCCGCCAGCGGTGGCCGGACCGTATCGGGCGCGGGCGCGGGCTCTCCGAAAAGAGTCTGCTGCGAAGGATGGTTGTTGCGGGCAGCCTTCTTAGCGGGCGGCTTAGCGGGTTCGGTCTTTTCAGCCGCTTCATTCTTTTCGGTTGCTTCTTCAAACTCGACCTTTGCGATGTCTCTTCCTTCCACCACCGTGTCGGAAAGAAGATCGTCGATGAAGACGGATGCCTTTCTCCCCTTCCTGCCGACGCTCGAAACGTAGAGCTGTTCCTGCGCACGCGTCATCGCCACGTAAAACAGCCGCCGCTCTTCTTCAAGATGGAGGTTGACCGGTGGCACAGGTCCCTTGCGAAGCTCGTCGGGAAATTCGATGACCGGTCTCTTTTCGCCATGAGGAAAGCGTCGAGAGGCAACACTCAGAATGAAGACAACGGGAAATTCGAGGCCCTTTGACGAGTGGACGCTCATCATCTGCACGGCGTTCACCGGGCCTGGCGGTTCCGGCACTTCTATTTTCCCGCCGGCTTCCAGAAAGTAGCCAAAGTACTCCATGAACTCCGGCAGCTTGCGAGTCTCGCTTTTTCCCTCCCACTTCTCCAGGAATTTCTTGAAGACTTCCAGGCAGGCTGCATCGCTGCTGCCGGGAACGAATTTCAGTTCCAGAAGCTCGGTCATCCGGTCCAGGAGGGATGTCACCGGGACGTGCTCTGATTTCTTTCTGAGTTCGATGAGAATGGATTTCAGTTCCTGCCAGCGCGTGCGCTGAAGGTCGGCTTTGAAGAGCGATTGCTCAGTTTGCCGGATGGCGTCATAAATCGAGTAGCGGCCCCGTGCAGCCTGCTTGCGCAGGTCCAGCGCCAGCCGTTCTGGAAACTTCCAACGGCGCACAAGGAGCACTCGCGTGAGGCTGATGTTGTCATGGGGAGATTGGACCAAGCGCAAATAAGCCAGCAGGTCGCGAATGATGGTTGTGGAGAGAAGCGAGAGCCCTCGGATGACAAAGGGAATTTTGCGTCGGCGGAATTCGCGCACCAGAAGATCTCGATGGCTGTGCGCACGATAGAGTATCGCAATTTCCGTGATAGCTCGTTTTCCCCGAATGAGGTCCTGCACCAGACCGGCAACACCATCAGCCTCCACAGTGTAGTCGGGCGAAGAGAGCAGGAAAACGTTGGGGCCTTCGGGATTTTCCGTGACCAGCGGCGGCTTTTTGCCCTTACGTTGGTTCCGGGCGATCACCACATCCGAAGTTCTCAGGATTCTTTGGGTGGAGCGATAATTGCAGTTAAGATACACCTCCTGGGGTGAGGGAAACGCCTGCTTGAACATGTCGAAGGTTCCGTGCGCGGCGCCACGGAAGCGATAGATGGCCTGGTCCGGATCACCCACCGCGGTGATGTTGAAGGGTGGTGCAACCAGGCGCTTCAGGAGTTGCACTTGTCCGTAGTTGCTGTCCTGGAATTCATCCACCAGGATGTAGCGGAACTGCCGGTGGTATTCTTCCAGCGTTTCCGGTTCGCGGTCCCAGAGATGAACCACTTCGCTGATCAGGGTACCCAGGCTCGAATAACCGGCCTCCTCAATCAGGCGCCGGCTGGTGCGAAACACGCGCGCAAGCTCCTGCTGTTTGCGGAGCTCCCCCTCCTGCAGCAGGCGTTCGGCCGTGTCAAGCGATGCCGCGCGCGCCTGCAATCCACTTTCGAGCTTGCGGACATACGCCTCAAATTCTTCCGGCCCAACAAGCTCATCCTGGCACTGCGAGAAAAAGTTGTTCAGATCGTGGAGAAAAGCGCCGGGCGCGGCGAGCTTTTGGTAATATTCCAGGCCAAGCTGTTCCATCCTTCGGCGGAGGAAGATCCAGATATCGACTTTGTCGAGCAGGTCCCGCTCAAAATGACGCTTGAGCAGGACGCCATAGCAGAACGAGTGAAAAGTGGAAATGTGGGGGTTGGTGTCGAGGCCGGGCAGCTCTTTTGTCACGCGGCTCTTCATTTCTGCCGCAGCCTTTTCGGTGAAAGTCAGTGCCAGGATGTTTTCCGGCCGGAGCCCAGGCGCGTTTTCAAGCAGGTGAACAATCCGCTGGGTAATAACCCGCGTTTTCCCGCTGCCCGGACCGGCAATCACCAGCAGCGGTCCTTCGCCGTGCTCCACTGCCTTCCGTTGTTCAGGGTTGAGGTTATACATGCAGATCCGCCGGTCATTATTCCGCCATTCACCGCCCCGAGGCAAGGATTGAACGCTTGCCCCTGGTCGTGTATGGCGCATCCCAGACCACGATATTCCTAAAGGGTTATGTTACAATGAACAGTTTTGATATTCAGTAAAGGAGAGACCTGAGTGGCAGAAATTGATCTGATTGTAGGTCGTGAGATTCTTGATTCGCGAGGAAACCCGACGGTGGAGGCGGAAGTCCGCCTTCGCGACGGAGCTTCTGCGCGGGCGGCGGTTCCTTCCGGTGCCTCCACCGGAGAACATGAAGCAATTGAGTTGCGCGACGGCGACAAACGCCGCTACCAGGGCAAAGGCGTGTTGCAGGCCGTCGAAAACATCAACACTGTAATCGCACGCGAGATGGGCGGCCACGAAGCCAGCCGGCAGTCCGAGATCGACGAGCGGCTGATTGAGCTGGACGGTACGCCCAACAAGAGCAACCTGGGCGCAAACGCGATCCTGGCGGTTTCCATGGCGGTCTGCCGGGCTGCGGCGCGTTCGGCCGGCCTGCCGCTCTATCGCTATCTGGGCGGGATTTCGGCGCGAGTGCTCCCCGTGCCCCAGATGAACGTGTTGAACGGCGGCGTGCATGCGGACAACACGGTCGACTTTCAGGAGTTCCTGATCATGCCGGTAGGCGCGGAGACTTTTTCCAGCGCCCTGCGCATGGGCGTCGAGACGTTCCACACGCTGAAGAAAATCCTGAAGGAGCATGGTTATTCAACCTCGGTGGGCGACGAGGGCGGGTTTGCTCCCAGCCTGAAGTCCAACGAAGAGGCCATTGAGCTGATTCTTGAGGCGATTGAGGCCGCGGGCTTTTCGCCCGGCGCGGACATCGCGCTGGCGCTCGACCCGGCGGCCAGTGAGATGTTCCAGGATGGCAAGTACGTCTTCTTCAAGTCAGACAAATCGGCAAAGTCCGCCGACGAGATGGTTGAACTCTACGCCGACTGGGTACAGCAGTATCCGATCATATCCATTGAAGACGGCCTTGCCCAGGACGACTGGGAAGGCTGGAAGAAGCTGACGAAAGAACTGGATGACAAGATTCAGCTTGTGGGCGACGACATTTTCGTCACCAGCACCGAACGGCTCCGGCAGGGCATCGATGAGGGCGTCGCCAATTCCATCCTCATCAAGCTGAACCAGATCGGGACCGTCACGGAAACCATGGCCGCCATTGACCTCGCCAAGCGCAACGGCTACACCGCCGTGGTATCTCACCGCTCAGGCGAAACCGAAGACGCCTTCATCGCCGACTTTGTAGTTGGCCTTCAGACCGGACAGATCAAGACCGGGTCGGCCAGCCGCACCGACCGCGTTTGCAAATACAATCAACTGCTGCGCATTGAAGAGGAACTCGGCGAATCCGCAGAATTCCTGGGCAAAGCCGCCGTCGCCTCATCATAAAAGCAGGGACCATGGGCCAGGGATCAGGAAGGGTGGATGTCGGTTGCGCCTTTTCGCTTATCCCTGACCTCTGACTCCCGACCATTTTTAAAAGAGATCTATGAAAATACCAAAACCCGTTGTACTCATCATTCTGGATGGCTGGGGGTATCGTGCCGAGCGCGAGAATAACGCCATCGCGCTGGCACAAACGCCCAACTACGATGCACTCTTGAAAGAATATCCCTCCACCTTGGTGCAGACCTCCGGCCGGCGCGTCGGCCTGCCCAACGGACTGATGGGCAATTCCGAGGTGGGACATCTGAACATCGGCGCGGGGCGTGTTGTCTACCAGGAAATCACCCGTATTGACGCCTCGATCGAGAGCGGCGAATTCTTCAAAAA
>JBAUWE010000252.1:0-15051 GCA_049583595.1 Terriglobia bacterium | reverse complement strand
GGCGGCCCGGCAGGAACGGCCGCGGCGCTGGAAGCCCGCCGGCAGGGCCTAAGCGTGGCCGTCTGGGAGCGGGACCGCTTCCCGCGCGATAAAGTCTGCGGCGAATTCATTTCTCCGGAAGCGCTCCCTTTGATGCAATCCGAAATTCCGGGGACGGCGGCTCGTGGCGCAGAGATTCGGAATGCGGAATTTGTTTCCGCCCATGGTGTCTCGCGGGCCTTCCGTTTGCCGCACCCCGCGCTGGGATTGTCGCGGCGCCTCCTGGACGCCGCATTATGGAAAGCGGCCGAAGCCGCCGGCGCCGGGATGCACGAAGGTGAATCTGTGCGCAGCGTCCGCAGGCCTGGTTCCGGCGGCAGGCAATCCGCCGCCTGGGAAATTGCAACGGCCGCCGGGAACATTCGAAAAGCCAAAGCGTTGATGGTTGCCTGCGGGCGCTGGTGGGCGGTTGAGGGATTGCCTTCGCCGGCGCGACAGCCTGAATCTCAAGCGCCGGGTGACTGGATTGGGGCAAAGGCCCACTTTGCCGGTCTTCCGGCTCGCGGCAAGGTCGAGATGTATTTCTTCCCTGGAGGCTATTGCGGCCTGGCCCCGGTAGAGGAGGGCGCCTGCAACGTCTGCTGCCTGGTGCACCGTAAACGAATTGGTGAAAGGGGCGCGAAAGGCATGGATGATTTTGCCGGCTGGCTCGCGCAGGTCGCTCAACAGCCCGCGTTGGAACGGCGCTTGCGCGGGGCGGAACAGGTCTCCGCGGTGGTTACGACGGCCCCTGTGCATCTGGCGAGGCGCCAGGCAGTACAAGGCGGTGTGCTCATGGTGGGCGATGCCTCGGGTTTCCTTGATCCGTTCACTGGCGAGGGAATTTCCATGGCCTTGCACAGCGGGCGGTTGGCGGCACAGGCGGTGGCGAAATCGCTGTCTGAAGGGTCGGGGGATGAGCGCGCGGCTGCAATCTATGGGCAAAGCCTGTCGCAGTCGGTAGGCCGAAGTTACAAAATCGCCAGCCTGGCCCGGGGTCTGTTGAACGGCCCATTGTGGCTGCAGGGACTGGTTACGGCGCCGCTCCCGTGGATTGGAAAGCGGCTGCTGCGCGAAACGCGCTGGCGTGGAAACCCGGAAGTAACGCCTGAATGATCGAGCTGTAACGGCAGGCTCCGCAAACACCCCTAAACAGAAGTCCCCGGGTCAACTTTGCGTTGAGCCCGGGGATTTTAAGTCTTGACGAGTTTTGCTGTCGGCGGAAAGTCCGCCCGGAAAGGCGGACCTCCCATCCTTAAAAGATTTCGAAGCGTTCCTGGTGAATGGTCGGGTCGCTCTTGACGATCAGGTTCTTGTGCGTCAGTGTTTCTATTTCCCGCACCAACGACCCTTCTTTGGATTTCAACTCGTGGGCGACCTCGGGATTCACCCGCAGCGTCATCGTCTTGCCCTCGATTTCGTCAGCCATTTTGCGCGCTTCAGCCAGGATTTCATAGGTGACGGTGCTGACGGATTTCACCCAACCCGCGCCGTTGCAGTAGGTGCAGGGATCACAAAGGGTGCGTTCCAGTGACTGCTTCACGCGCTTGCGGGTCACTGCCACCAGGCCAAAGTCGTTAAAGGAAAGCACCTTGGTGGGTGCGCGATCACGGCGCAACGCCTCCTCCAGCGCCTGCACCACCTTGTTCCGGTTGCGGCGCTCGTCCATGTCAATGAAATCAATCACGATAATGCCGCCCAGGTCGCGCAGGCGAATCTGCCGCACGATTTCATTGACGGCATCGGTGTTGGTCTTGACGATGGTGTCTTCCAGCCGGTTGGTTTTGCCGACGTACTTGCCGGTGTTGACGTCGATGGCCACCAGCGCTTCCGTCTGGTTGATCACGATGTAACCGCCGGACTTCAACCATACCTTGGGCTTGAGGGCCTTCACAATCTCGTCCTCGATGCCGTGCTCCTCAAAAAGCGGGGCAGACCGGGTGTGGAGCTTGGCGCATCCCACCAGCGATGGCTGCAGCTGGTTGATGAATTCCACCACGCGCTCGTAGTCGACCTCGTTGTTCAGCCAGATGGATTTGAAGTCCGGCGTCACCAGGTCACGCATCAGACGCTGGGCCAGGTCGAGGTCGCGGTAGAGCAGCGCCGGGGCCTTCACCTGCTCCGCGCGGGTGCGAATGTCATTCCACAGGTTTGTCAAAAACTGCAGGTCGGCCCTGATTTCATCTTCCGAACGACCTTCCCCGGCCGTGCGAACGATGAATCCGCCGGTCAGCGCGCCCTTGTGCTCCATCACAATGTTCCGCAGCCGCAGCCGTTCCTGCTCTGAGGCGATCTTTCGCGATACTCCGATGTGGCTGATGGTGGGCATATAGACCACATAACGTCCCGGCAGGGCCACGTGGGATGTGATTCGGGCGCCCTTGGTTCCCAGCGGTTCCTTGGCGATCTGGACAATGATTTCCTGGCCCTCTTTCAGGAGTTCGGAAATTTGCAGCCCTTTCTGGCTGCCGGCCCGCGACGACTCGCGCTCGGGGCTGGAACTCTGGCGCGACGAGTGCTTGCCCGTACGGCGGCGTCCCCGGCGTCCACTGCGTGGCGCAAAGCGCGGCCGCGCGTGAGGTTCGCGCAGGGTGTAAGACCGGTCGTCGGAGGATTCACCCGTTCCTTCAGAATTCTTGTCCGCACGTTCTTGGGTTTCGGGTTTGTCCTCTGGTTTGGGATCCTCACCCGGTGCTGTTGACGCTTCCGGCTGGTGTTCGTTTTCCGGTCCGGCCGAGGCGGATTCGTCGGCCCGTGGTTCCCCTTCTCCTTCGGTTCTGGATTCGGGCTGGGCCGCGCTTGCTGAAGTGCCACCCGCTTCAGCTTTCGCGTCCGTCTCATGCTCCGCGGTTTCAGTTGTGCTTTCTTCCACCGCTTCGCTGTTGGCGGAAGAACGGTTGCTGACAGGGTCGGCCGGAGGCGCAGACCTGGCCCTGGACTGCTCCCTCGCATGCCTGGAGTGCCTTCTCCTCTTCCCTTCGTCCGCGGGTTTTTCAACCTGCGAATTCCCGGACGGCGCGGCATCGTGGGCAGAGGCTTCGGACGCAGCTTGCTCGCTTGCCGTTATGGATGCTGAATCGGGTTCCTCGAAACCCGTCTGGGCAGAGGCGTCCTTCGCCTCGGGTTCTTTGCCGGCCGGTTGGCGGTACTTGGCCAGGGACTCACCGGGAAGAATTTCAAAACCCTCGGATGGGGGGGGCGATTCCGGTTTCGGAGCCTCGGCCTGCGGCTCAGCGTGGTGGTTATGGCGACGGTCGTCAGGGCGTCCCTGACGGCCGCGGCGCCGGCGGCCCCGATGGGAGCGGCGCCGATACGATTTTCCCTCGCCGGAAGGTTCTGCGGCGGACTGGCGCGTTTGCGTTGAATCCGCGGACGAGGGTTCGGCGGTTGCCGGGACGACAGAAGCTTCTTCCGGCGCTACCGAGTTCGTTGCTGCGCTACCCGTAGCGGCCTGGCCGGTCGCTTCCGATTTCTCCCGACCTGCGGCAGTTTCGTTCTCCCCGGAACTCCTTTGAGGCTCAACCTCAATCGTCGCCCTGCGGGCGTGGGATTCGTCCAGCACGCCTTCAAACTCATCCTGGTCCTGAAGCGAGAAGTCAGAAACGTACAGGAAGGCATCGCGATCGAGTCCGATATCGACGAAAGCCGACTGCATCCCGGGAAGCACCCGGTTGACGCGGCCCTTGTAAATGCCTCCAACCAGGCCCACATCGGTGTCACGTTCAAAATAGACTTCTACCAGCTGACCGTCTTCGCACACGGCGACCTTCGTCTCGTGCGGAGACGATGAAATAAACATCTCCTTGTTCATGGAAACTCCTTTTTGTCGGGCAATCGGGAAGGATCAATCCGCAACTGCGGAGATCAACTTCGATTGTCCCCGGCTTGGCCGCACATGCCATCGACTTCAGAGCGTACGCCCTGCCCCTCTCCATGGGTCTCTTTTTGGAAACCCTGGGCAAGACGGCGCTCCGCGAGCGAGTGCGCCCGAGCCATCATCTGCAAAATATTCGGCTGCTTTGAGCCGTCCCAAAAAATCCGGGTCCGAAAATTTATTTCAAAAGTTGCTGCCACTTCTTCTGCTTCTGCTCGATTTTCTAATTCACAAACCGTTGCATCTTAACGCTCATCACAAGTCCCAGGCCCAGAAAAATAAAAAGCATCGAGGACCCACCCTCGCTCATGAGCGGTAAAGGGATGCCGGTGATGGGAAACAGACCAATCATCATTCCCACGTTTACAGCAACCTGAAAGAACAAAACCGAAGCGAATCCGATGAGGAGGAAACTTCCCGCCTCGTCGGCCGCCGTCTTTGCGCCTTCAAGCAAACGCAAGAGGAGAATAACATATAACAGAAAAACCGCCAGCGTACCGATAAAACCCCGCTCTTCGGCAAACGCGGCAAAGATGGCATCGGCGTGGGAAACCGGGATGAACCCCAGTTGACTTTGCGTACCGTTGCCCAGTCCTCTTCCCCACAGGCCACCCGAGCCAATGGCGATTTTCGTCTGGGTTACTTGATAGCTGGAGCCTTGGGTGTTCTGCCCGGGATGGACAAAAGCTTCAAGCCGCTGGCGCTGGTACGGACGTAACAAAAACCAACCCGCTGGCAACGCCAACAATCCTATCAGTCCCAAAACCATGATCTGCCGACGCCGGATACCTGCCAGGAATGCCCCTACCGCCACAATGGGCAGAAAAGTCAGCGCAGTTCCGAGGTCGGGCTCGATTGCCACCAAGATTCCCGGCACGCCGGCCAGGAGCCCCAGCTTGGCCAATTCTCCCCAGGTGAAGGCCCTGTTTCGCCTTTTCGCAAACGTGGCCGCCACCGCTAGTATTATAACTAACTTGACAATTTCTGACACTTGTAAAGTGAACCCGCCGATCTGCAGCCAGCGGTGGGTCCCGGCCAGGCGCGGCCCCACCACCAGAACAGCCACCAGGGCCAGAATGCTGAGAAGATACAGCCACGGAATGTGGACCAGAACCATGTGATAGTCCACCTGGCTCACGATAAAGGTCAGAGCGCAACCCAGCAGGATCCAGTAGACCTGCTTTTGGAACTGCCCGGCGAGGGCTGTCTGGGTGGTGGTGCTGTAGATTTCGAGGAGTCCAATGCCGGCAATGGTGAGCGCCAGCCCGAACAGGACCCAGTCGAAATCATGAAAATGAAGTGAATTCCTCATCGCTTGCAAACCATCTCAGGGATCGGGCACCGTGGCTTTAGGCTTCGCCTTGGTGGTCATCTGGCTCACCAGCTGGGCCGGAGTCTGGTTTCTCCCTTTTTCCTGATAATAGGCCTTGATCACGTCCCCCGCGATGGGAGCGGCCACCGAAGAGTGCTGGCCTTGCATCACCAGTACGGCAACGGCGATGTCAGGATTGGGCGAAGGCGAATAACCCACAAACCAGGCGTTGTTCCTGTAGATCGCCTTCCTGGAGGAATTGTGAAGTCCCGTACTCACCACCTGGGCTGTTCCCGTCTTGCCGGCCACATTCAGCCCCTGGCACCGGGCGCCAGCTCCTGTGCCGCCGGCTTCATTCACCACCCCCCACATTCCGTTGGTTACGGCCTGCACGGTCGTGTCGTGCAACGGGAAGCTCACTTCAGTAATCTTTGGCGGATCGGCTCCCAGCTCCTCCAGTTCATGTCGAAAGGTCAGATGGGGGCGGTCAAACTCACCCCCGGATGCAATACCGCCGATCATGTAGGCCACCTGGAGAGGTGTGACCTGCACGGCTCCCTGCCCGATGGCAACTGACATCGTCTCTCCCGGCCACCACTGACGGTGGAAGGCCTTCCTCACCCACCCGGGAGATGGCATCAGGCCAGAATCTTCATCCGGTAGATCGATTCCAGTCCTGCGGCCCAGCCCCATGTGGTCCGCATAGTAATCGATCTTTTGGATGCCCAGCATCTTGCCCAGGGTGTAAAAGTAAACGTCGCAGGAAACCACGATGGCGCGGTGGAGATCCACTTCACCGTGCCCACCGCGATGTACCCAGTATGTCCAGTCATGAAAAGTGTGCCCGTAAATTGTGACCTCGCCCTTGCAATGGACGGCAAAGTCAGGCGTGATGGTGCCGGACTCAAGGGCGGCCGTTCCAGTGATGATCTTGAAAATGGATCCCGGCGCCAGTTGCGCCTGGATGGCTTTGTTCATCAGTGGATGTAGGGGGTTTGTTGTGAGCTCCCGCCAGGTTTTGACGGAGATGTGGTGGGTGAAGTCATTGGGATCAAAGGTCGGATGGCTGACCATGGCCAGCACTTCACCCGTGCGCGGATCCAGCGCCACCACCGCCCCAGGCTTGTCTCCCATCGCGGCTTCGGCGGTCAGTTGCAGATTTAAATCCAGAGTCAGCCTCAGATCGTGGCCCGGCAGTGCGTTTACCGTGCCGAGGGTTCCCACTTCCTGGCCGCGACTGTTCACCACCACCCGCTTCATTCCGTCACGCCCGCGCAGCACCGAGTTGTATTCCCTTTCAATGCCGAATTTCCCGATGAGATCTCCGGGGCGGTAATTTGAGCCGGGCCTGGCCAGATCGGCCTGCGACACTTCTCCCACGTAACCCAGCACCGCCGCGCCAACGCCGTGCTTGGGGTAAAAGCGCTGCTGCGACTGGATGATGTCGATTTCTGGGAACTCGGACTGGTGCGAGTCAATAAAGGCGACGTCTTTCAGTGAGGCTGCCTGCTTCAGCACCACGGGCTGATACCGCGGCAACTTCGCCGTGCGCCTGATCATGTCTCGCACGTCGGCCGGGTCCAACTCCAGCGCGCTGGCGATCTTTTCGAGGTGAGCGTCGCTCACCTGCAAAGCATTGTCGCGGTTCAGCAGGATGGTAAAGGATGGAAAATTATCAACCAGCACACGCCCGTGCCGGTCAAGAAGCCGGCCCCGCGGGGCAATAATGGGAAGGTCCCGAATCCGGTTATGCTCCGCCTGCTCCAGCAATCGGTTGTGCTGTTGGATCTGCAGACGCCAGTAACCCACCAGCAGCGCAATAAAGACCGCCGCTACACAATACTCCAGGAAGGTGATCTTCCAGGACGGAAACCGCTCGTCCTCCGGGAATCGAACCTGCATTACAAATGAACTTCCGTCAGGCGCCCCTCAGGCACAACAGAGGCCCGACTCCTCATGATGCGAACCAGCCGCCACTTGATGGCCACCGCGCCCAAGAGGATTACAGAATTTCCCCTCCTGTTAACCCCAAACGATAGCACACTATGATTCGCAAGATAAAGAAATTATTGTCTGTTCCGCCGCCGCCCGCCCACAACACGGGGCTTGTGGTTCGCTCCGTAAAGGCAGCGCCAATGTCCATGATGCCAGGGGAGCCCGGCCTTCAGGCCCGCTTTCTGAGGCGGTCGAACAGCAGAAACAGAATCAAGCCCAGGGCCACATTCACCACCGTGGTGGTCAGAATATGCATGGGATCAAAGGGGGTCTGAAGCCCAAGTAATTGGTGAATAAGAAGATAGCTGAAGATGTTGTGGATGATGACGAGCGAGCCAATCAGCAGTCCCCGGACCAGAAGATTGTCAAATTCCAGCTTCAGGCCGGCTGTCGCCGCAAGGTATCCTATCAGGGCTTTCGCCATGCCCATCTGGCCCAGGTAACCATGTGACAAGGCATCTTCCAGCAGCCCCACGCTCATTCCAAATGCCGTGCCGAAGATCTTGTTCTCACGGATCATCGAGAAATAGATGGTCACCAGCAGCGGAAGCTGGAAAAGACGGGCAACCGGCAGGGTAGGAGGAAGCGTGACCTCCAACAGCAGGCTGGCAAAAACGATCAGAGACAGAACCGCAGGGTGGGCACGAAAAGCTTCTTTTGGTCGATGGCGATAGACGTCCATTTCATCCACCCTCGATGGATTGCTTTTGCATCGGCAGCAGGGCCGTGGGGGCGGGAAGCCTCTCCGCCACAACAAGCGAACTTTTGGGGTTAAACAGACAAATCCGCCCCAGCCCTCAACGGGACGGGTGACGTGCCACTTTTTCGTGCGTCGAGGTCGAGGTGGACTTGAAAAGAACCAGAACGTTCTCCAGCCGGTTGAGGGAGGCCGCCGGCTTGACGGTAATCCGACGGTAAATGTTGCCCTCCTCGGACTGCACAACGTGCCCCACCAGCAAACCCTTGGGATAAACCTGGTCCATGCCGGAGGTAATAATGGCTTCTCCAGCGGGCACTTTCTGGTCATCCATCACATAATGCAGCGCACACTGCTCCCGGCCACTGCCCTTTAAAATTCCCTGGATGCGGCTTTTCTCCAGCAGGCAGCCCACTCCACAGGTGGGATCCGTAATCAGCAGGACTTGTGCCGTGTGGGCGTAGGCTGATGCAATTTTTCCCACCACACCTTCAGGTGTAATGACGGGCATGTCAGCCTCCAGCCCTGCATCCTGGCCGCGATCGATGACGATCGTAGTGGAACCCTCCTGAGGGCTTGAGGCGATCACCTGCGCCGCGACGGTCTTGTAAGGTGATTGTTCCTTGAATTGCAGCAGAGCTTTCAGGCGCTCAACCCCGGCCGCCTCTTCTGAAAGCTGTTGGATCCGCGCCCGGGCCAGAACCAGTTCCGACCCCAGATTCTTGTTAGCCTCCCCGTGCGCCCACAGTTCGTGAACCGAAACCCAGGCCTCCGCGGTGCCGTTGATAGCCCCGTGGAAACCCCGTTCAAAGGGACCGAATATTTCGGCGGCCCAGACATTGATGAGCCTGACGTTCTGGTTTCGGGTCACCTGGATGGAGAGAAGCAGGAGCTGGCCAAACAACACCCCCAGCAGCACAAAAAAGGAAGTGTGCCTGGCCACAATCTCCGGCAGCCAGGAGTTCTCGTCGAATTGTGTGAACGCAGTTCGTTTCAACGCAAGCCGCTTCAATCCGGGTTCTGCCGGTTTGCTCAAGGCCGTCCCGGGACCGCGCCGTTCCGGACTCCCTGGCCTGTTATGCCGCTCCCAATTGATTTCCGCCTGCCGCGGCAGCGCAACGGGCAGGAGCGTTCAGCAACCTTTTCGGGCCGATCCTCGGCATGTTCTGCGCGCCGGGAGCGGGCCATGCGCTTCCAAGCCTGGGGACTCTAATCCGCCGGGCCCGGAGAGCCTTCTATTCTATAGCAACCCGGCGCAGCAGGTTAAAGTCTGTTAACATGCGCCCCGTACCCAGCACCACGGAAGCCAGCGGGTCCTCGGCGATGGAGACAGGCAGCCCGGTTTCCTCGCGGATGCGTTTATCGAGATTTTTCAGCAGTGCGCCTCCGCCCGTGAGAACAATGCCGCGGTCCGAAATGTCTGCGGAGAGTTCCGGCGGCGTGCGCTCCAGGGCCACGCGAATGGCGTTGATGATGGTGGCAACGCATTCTGAAAGGGCGTCCCGGATTTCGGAATCATCAATGGTGATGGTCTTGGGAACGCCTTCCAGCAGGTGCCGTCCCTTGATCTCCATGGTTTGCGGTTTTTCAAGCGGAAAGGCGGAGCCGAGTTCCATTTTGATCTGCTCGGCCGTCCTTTCACCCACCAGCAGGTTGTACCGGCGCTTCAGGTAGGCGGTGATGGCCTCGTCCATCTCGTTCCCGGCCACCCGCACGGAGCGGCTGTAAACAATGCCCGAAAGTGAAATCACGGCGATGTCAGTGGTGCCCCCGCCGATGTCGACAATCATGCTGCCGGAAGGTTCGGTGATCGGCAGCCCGGAACCGATGGCGGCCATCATGGCCTGTTCCACCAGGTAGACCTCGCTGGCCTTGGCCCGGAATGCCGAATCCTGCACCGCGCGCTTTTCCACCTGGGTGATTTCCGATGGCACGCCGATCACGATACGCGGATGGACGAACACCTTGCGGTTGTGGGCCTTCTGGATGAAGTAATTCAGCATCTTTTCCGTCACCTTGAAGTCTGCAATGACGCCGTCTTTCAAGGGCCGGATGGCCACAATGTTGCCGGGCGTGCGGCCCAGCATCTCCTTGGCTTCACGCCCCACGGCCTCGATGTCGCCGTTCAGCTTGTTGATGGCCACAATCGAGGGCTCGTTGACGATGACGCCTTTTCCCTTCGCGTAAACCAGGGTGTTGGCTGTGCCAAGATCGATGGCGAGGTCTGAAGAAAATACACTGAAGAGAGAACGAAAACTCATTCCTTTAACGAATCCCTTTCTGAAAACGAATACCTGTCTGGTTATGCTACTCGATCACGACGGTCTTTCGGATGGTCTTGGTGTTGCCCTTCCGGTCCTGCGCCGTGATGGTGATCTGGTTCGACCCCTTCTTGGGCAGCGGAGACGTAAAGTGCCGGAACGTGCCGTCCGCCGCAATATTAAACACCTGCTGATTGTTAATGATCACCGTGGACCCCGGTTCCGTGCGGCCCACCACTTCCACAACGCGCCCATGCTGGGTGATGCTCGTGATTTCAAGAAACGCCTGGTGGTTTTCTGAAATCTGCTGAACAAGATCGAACCGGTTGGGCCTGGACGGCTGGCTTTGGTTCCCGTTCCCATCGATCGACTTCACAAGCCAATAGTAAACCCCTTCGTCAAGTCCGTACACTTCTGCCGAGGACCCCTTTACTTTCCGGTTCACCACAAGGTTTGAAAACATGCCGGAAGGCGAAATCTCGAGCACGTACTCTCTGGCCCCCTCCACCGCTGACCATTTGAATTCGATTTGGGTGGCCCGGGGCGCCCGCACCACATTCAGGGCCATGTTGGCAGGTAAGATCAGCCCCGGAGGCGCAATCACCCTTTCACGAACCAGTCCCGGCTGTTTCGAGGAGAAGGTGACCTTTTCATACTGCCCCAGCTGGACAGTGGTCGAACCGCGAGTGACCCGGGCGTCGCCCTGGTCCATGGTCATCTGGTGGATGTTCCTCTTGGGATCGTTCTGCACCACGGCCCGGCTTTCCTCGCCCAGGTTGGCCATCGCATCGGCAAAGGCCACCTTGGAAGTAGACCCCGGCACCTCAAATTTACCCGTGGAAAGGTTTACGGTTCCGGAAGTCACCTGCACGGCCACGCGCGTCGCCCTGGTCACCGGGTCTTCGCCGCTTTCCTCCACCGCGATCAGGGAGTCCGGTTTAATCACGTAATTGGTTCCGTCTGCAAAAATGATTCTGGCCACTCCGTCACTGCCGGTCTGGATAAAGTCTCCGGTCACAAGATTGGTATTATAATTGGCCTGAGCCCATTGCGGAGACTGCGCCTTTTTCACGCGAACCGTCCCGTCCAGATTCACAAAGTGGGCGTCGCGTTTCGAAGGCGCCACATTTCCCGCCCCGTTTTCCACCACTCCCGCCGTCAGCGCGTGGAGTGCCCCCCGGGCCTTCCGGGCAAAATAGCTAGGAGCAATGAGATAAAGGATAAAACTCAATGCAACAAGGCCCAGAACAGCATAAACAGCGATGGTGCGATAACTGATAGTTGTCCATTCGACCTCGACTTTATGTCCTTGCTCGGGGCCTGGTACGCGTGATTTTCGAGCCATGCGGCCAACACCCTAGAGCATTCTTGACCAAAGGGCAATCTGGGTCAAGCAGTTTTCCCTTACTCCGGAAGCTGTTGCCGCTCTCAACCCGTTCCCCTTCAATCTGCTCGTTCCTTTCAGTTGTTAGCCCTTACGGGCTGACATATAATGATTAAGATCGACACTAAACGTCCGGAGCAATAATGTTCAGACTCTTTAAGAAACACCGGGAGAAGGTGAAGAAATACCTGCTGGTGTTCTTTCTCGGCATCGTTTCTCTCAGCATGGTCATAATGTTCACGCCGCTGGGTGGCGGGAACACGGCCCAGGGTTCGGCCGACGTTCTGGCCAGCGTGGGGGGGACCACCATCACCATGCAGGACCTCAGGCAAACCATTGACAATCGTTTGCGCAATTCCTCGATGGGAAGTGACCCCCACATCATCCCAGCCATTGCCGGCACCATGCTGGATGAAATGGTCCTGCGCCAGGCCATGACGATGCAGGCCAAAAAGATGGGCCTGGAGGTTTCCAGCCAGGAACTGCTGGCCGCGCTCGAAAAGATGCCCTGGCTCTATCCCAACGGCAAGTTTGTCGGCATGACGCAGTACCAGAACTTTGTCAGCCAGCAGATGGGCATCAGCACCCAGGAGTTTGAGGACCAGATTCGCCAGAGTCTGCTGCTCCAGAAAATCCAGGCTGTCGTGTCCGACGGCGTTTCGGTGACGCCGGCCGAAGTGCACGAGGCTTATGACCAGCATTACATGGCGGCTAAAATTCAGTACGTGGTGTTTGATCCCAGCAAATTCCTGAAGGCCGTTCCCGTCACCGACAAGGACCTGCAGGATTATTTCAAGAAGAACGCCTCGCACTATGAGCAGAAGGAGCAGAGGCAGGTCCGCTACGTCTTGATCACTCCGGACGATGTGCGCGCCAACGTCACCGTTACGGACCCCGAAATGAAGCAGTATTACACCAGCCACCTCTCCGACTACCGCGTGCCTGACCGCGTCAAGGTGGCCCACATCCTTTTCAAAACCACCGGCAAGTCCCCGGAACAAGTGAAGCAGCTGGAGAAGACCGCCGCAGACGTGCTGGCCAAAATCAAGGCGGGGGCCAACTTCGCTGACATGGCGAAAAAATACTCAGAGGACACCAGCGCCTCCAACGGCGGGGACATCGGATGGATCATCCACGGACAGACGGTGAAGGAATTTGAGGACACGGCTTTCAACATGCAGCCCGGAACGGTGAGTGGCCTGGTCCACACCACCTATGGCATCCACATCATCAAGGTCATGGACAAGCAGACTGCGCACCTCGAGTCCTTCAACAGCGTCCAGGATTCCATCCACGACACCCTGATGAAGCAAAAGATGGAGGCCGCCCGGCAGGCCTATGCGGACAAGCTCGACAACAAGCTTAAGGCGAACCCGAAGCAGTTTGATTCCATCGCCCAACAGGCTGGGCTTGAGGTTAAACAGACCCCGCTGTTCCAGTACAATCAGACCGTTCCCGACTTCGGCTCGAACGACGCCTTCCAGAACCTCTCGTTTGAGCTGCGGCTGAATGAAGTGGGGCAGGCCATCACCGTGCCCAAAGGTACGGCCATCATCCAGGTCACACAAATTGTTCCCGCCCACGTTCCCAAGCTGGATCCCGTGCGCCCCATGGTGGAAGAGGATTACCGCGCGGCGCAGTCAAAGGTGATTGCAGACCAGAAGGCCAAAGCTTTTGCGGCGCAGGCGGAGAAAGGCGACTTTGCCAAACTGGCCAAGGCCGGCGGCTACAACCTGCAGGAGAGCAAAGACTTTACGCAGCAGGATACGGTTCCCAATCTCGGGCCCGGAAGCGGCGTGCCGGAAGCTTTTACGCTCCAGCCCGGCCAGACCAGCGGAGTCATTACGGTTGAAGGCAATAGCGTGGTCATCCACGTTCTTGCCCACACGCCTCCGGACCAAAGCAACTTCGCTTCCCAGGAAGCCCAGATCCGCGAGCAGCTCCTGACGCAAAAGCGCAGTCTGGCCTACGAGATTTACCGCCAGAACCTGAAGAAGGAACTCATCGCCTCCGGCAAGCTCAAGATGAACGAGCAGGGCATGAAAACCTTCCTCGCTTCCTACGAATCGCAGTAAGCGTTATTTAAGAGCACACCGCCATGCCGCGACTCTCAAAAATCGCGCCCGACCAGGCCGACCCCAAAGCCCGCGAGGCCTTTGAAGGTTTCATCAAGGAGCGCGGCCGGGTCCCCAACATGTTCCGCACCGCGGCGCACCGGCCGGAAATCATGTCCACAATGACCCGTCATTTCCAGACCGTCATGACGACGGGCGAGGTGGGCCGCAAACTCAAAGAGATGGTGGCCGTCCGCGTTTCTCACCTGAACCGTTGCGAGTATTGACTGGATTCGCATATCGCCTTGGCAAGGCGATTCGGAGCGACGGAAGAGGAACTCCAGGTCCTTGAGAACGGAAACGCCGGTCGCTTCGCCCCGCGTGAGCAGGCTGCCCTCAAGTTTGCCGAAGCTCTTACCCTCGATTCCAATAATGTCCCCGACGAACTTTTCGCGAGCGTGCGGCAGTATTTCTCCGAAGGCGAAATCATTGAAATCGCCGCCGTCGCCGGCCTGTTCAATTACTTCAACCGCTTCAACAACGCCCTCCAGATGGAACCCACGCGGTAACCTGCGTCCGTAGCGCCGGCCCTTGCGGCCTGCGGCTCTTCGCTCCTTTGGCTCAAGACGGAAGCCCTGGCACACCACTCCACGATTAAGCAAAAAGATTGCGAAAGCTCATCGAGCCTTTTCATCTCGGCGTCGCTCGGCCGGAAACTCATAGCGCCGGCGTTCTCCTTTGCCTGCGCAACGCTCGTCGCCCCAGGGATAACCACCACGGTGTCCCCGTGAAAATTTGCGAGCCAATTCAGCGCCACCTGCGAGGGCGTGGCTCCGTGCGCGCGGGCGATTTCCTCGAGTGCGCCTACCAGCGGCCTCGATCGCTCCAGGCCGCGGCGCCGAAACACCGCCATCCACTTCCTGGGACCCGGGCGCGAACGAATCATCTCCGGGTCGCGGTGATACTTTCCCGAAAGGATCCCTTGCGCCAGCGGCGAGTAGGCGATGACGGTGATGCCCAGTTCCTGCGCGGTCTTGAGGACCCCGTTCTTCTCGATCTGCCGGCCCAGCAGGCTGTATCGCACCTGGTTTGACACCAGGTGGATTCCCCGCGTGGCCAGCGCCTGATGCGCAGCCCGCATCTTTGCCGCTGAAAAGTTGCTGACGCCCACGGTGCGGATCTGCCGATCTTCCACCAGGCCGGCCATGGCGTGCATCTGTGCCGCGGTCGAGGCCAGGGCAAAGGGCTGGTGGATCTGGTAAAGGTCAATGCTGAACGGCGCCAGCTTCGCCAGGCGCGCGCCGATCGTCGCCTTGATGTTCCCGGCGGTTCGCCACAGGGGCCACCACTTCGTGGCCACCACCACATCACCATTCTTCCTGCCGGCGGCCGTCAGGGCCCTGGCGAGCGCCGCCTCCGAACGCCCGCCACCGTAAACTTCGGCAGTGTCGAACCA
>JBAUWE010000251.1:0-8353 GCA_049583595.1 Terriglobia bacterium | reverse complement strand
GCAAAACTTCCAGGCGATTGGGTTTCCGGGAAGCCACCAGAATGGTACACGCCATCGTCGATTCGCGGAGACCAACCGATGCATCCGGGCGAGACTATCGCGGACCTACGGCTGGAAATTCCAAATTGGATTCGAGTCGATACCCTGATACTCTTCGTCACTGGACTCATCAGGAGGAGGGATCCCGTATGAAGCATTCCCGCAGAGATTTTATCAAGATCAGCAGCAGCGCTCTGGGAGCGATGGCTGTTCCTTCTGCAGAAGTAAAGGCATCCGCGCAGGAGGCGGCTGCCATTGTTGAGATGGATACTTCCGGGGGATCGGTATCCGTCAGCCCGGCGGAGGGTGTGGCGGGAGAGCATGGCACCTGGACGGTGAGTTATCGAGTCGGTTCGAAGGGCATCAAACAACACGGTGGCGTCCGCGTCCAGTTGCCCGACTCCTGGCACGCAGGAATCCGCAACTCGGCAAATCGTCTTCAGTCGTCGAACCCTCGCGGCGAAAACTATATATCGTCGAAGTGCTCGCGCCCGGGCGTTCACCTGCGGACCTGGGTCGAGGATCAACCCAGTGGCGAACTGGTGAAAAGTCCCCGCCGGGGTCTGGACGGGCGCCTGGAGCGCTACATCTACGTCATCCGCGTTTGGGTGACGAAAGGTGAGTTGCGGGAGGGTGACACTCTGTCGGTGATTTATGGCGACACGTCAGGAGGCGGCCAGGGCATGCGGGCCAGCATCATTCGCACCCGGCCGGAACCCATTCTGCTGGCCGTTGACTCCAGCGGCACGGGAGCTTTCCGCATGCACCCCGACCACCCAACCCTGGTGTGCCATGCCGGTCCACCGATGGAGCTGATGTTGTGGGGACCGTCGACGCTGGTGGCGGGAAAAGAGGCGGAACTGAAACTGGCAGTGGTTGACTTTAATGCCAACCCGACGCCGGTGGATGGCGAGGTGAGTCTGCGTATTACGAAAGGCAAGACTAAACTCCCACCGCGCGTCCCATTCCAATCCGATGACGGCTGGCGGACCGTCCGCTTTGTTCCTCGCGAACCCGGAATGGTGCGGATTGAAGCCTTGCTGACCCTGAAAGGAGGCGACGCTCGGAAGAAGCGCCTGGTGCCGCACGGCAATGAATCCGGCACGGTCTCCGCAACACAGGGAGGCTTCCGCGCATACGGAAATCCCATGAAGGTCTACGCCCAGGAGCCGAAGATGAAAGTCTACTGGGGAGATCTTCACTCGCATTCACATTACAGCTGGGACGGAGTGGGCGATGACAATTTTCGATATGCCCGGTACGTCTCAGGGCTGGACTTTTACGCCATGACGGACCACAGCATGCCTCCGGAGGGCAAATTCACACAGGGACTCGGGCCCCACGTCTGGGAGGAGTACACCGCCAAGACGGACAAGTACCACGAGCCCGGGGAATTCGTCACGCTGCACGCTTATGAGGCTTCCTTCGGCGCGCCCTACGGCCACCACAATGTTTTCTTCCGCGGCAAGCCGGGGCCGCTCCTGGTTCCCGGCGACGTCACTTTGCCGGAACTGTGGAATGCATTGACCGCCGGGGAGGCCCTCACCATCCCCCACCACACGGGCAAGTTTCCCCACCCGGTCTTCTGGTTTCCGCACAACGATGAGATCGACCGCAATATTGAAATCTATTCAGGACATGGGCTGAGCGAGACCTACAATCCTCGCGGGCCGCTCTCGTTTGAGAAAAGCCAGTTCACGAACGAAAGCAAATCCGTGCACGGTCCCCAGTACGTTCAGGACGCCTGGATGCAAGGTCTGCAACTCAGCACCATCGCGGCAACGGATGACCACCGTGCTCATCCTGCTCAACCCCATTTCGGACGGGCCGCCGTCTCAGCCACAGGACTGACGCGCGGGGAGATCTTTGACGGCCTGTACCATCGCCGCACCTATGGAACCACCGGCGTCAAAATCCTGCTGGATTTCAACATCAACGGCCAGCCGATGGGTGGCATGGTCACAGCCAGTGGCACACCTCGGCTTGAAATCGAGGCGCACGGAACCGACGAGATCGAGTTTGTGGAGGTCCTGCGCTATTGCAAATCCGACGGCGCGTTCATCGTCACCCACACGCTCTTTCCCGAAGGCCCCGACTACACCTGGAGCCAGGCGGACACGACGTTCAAGGAAGATTCCATCTATTACGTTCGCCTGCGCCAGGTGCGCCTGGTGCGAACCCGCGTGGCCATGGCATGGTCCAGCCCCATCTGGGTGAAGCGCGCATGAGCGTTCCAGTAGACACAGGAAGGAAGTACATTTTCGAGCGAGGCCAGGATGAATCGACGACGGTTTCTTAAGCACAGCGCGTTGGGCGCAAGCGCAATCAGCCTGGGCCAGGCGATCACCACGGGCTCACTCGTGTTGCAGCCTCAGAACCTGATGGCCAGGGGCGCACAGTCCAGGAGCGGCACAATTCCACAACACACCAGACAAGGGGAAGAGGTCCAGTTGCACGATGCGGTTGTCGTTTCGCGTCCGGGAAAGCTGCCCTTCGCAGAGCAGACCGCAGCGAAGGTGCTGGTTGAAGAGTTGGAAAAACGAACCTCGATCCGGCTGGGCATCTCGACGACGTGGCCTGAAGGCAAACCCGTAATTGCCATTACGTCCGGAACGTCAGCTTCAGAATGGGGACGACGGGTGCCCGCCCGTCAGGGGGCGGGTCTGCCGGAAGCACGCCCGGAAGGCTACCGGCTTTACGTCGATAGCCAGAACCAGCAACCCGTTGTCTGGGTGATCGGAGCTGACGCCCGTGGCGCGCTGTTCGGTGTGGGAAACCTGCTTCGCCTGCTCAACGCGTCGCGAGGTAAACTGGCGATACCGTCCCATCTGGATATTGCCACTGCGCCGGCCTTTGCAATTCGCGGGCACCAACTCGGGTATCGCGCCTTGACCAACACCTACGACGCATGGAATGCAACCCAGTTTGAACAATACATTCGCGAACTCACCTTCTTCGGCGCCAACAGCATTGAAGGCATTCCATTTCAGGACAGGAGCAAGACGCCGGTGATGAAAGTCCCGCGGCCGGAAATGAACCGGACCATTGGCGAAGTTTGCCAGCGCTACGGACTGGACTACTGGGCGTGGGTCCCGGCCGACTTTAGCCTTAAGGACGAAGCCCGGCGCGCCCAGATGTTGAAGCAATGCGAGGAATTCTTCCGGGCCACACCCGTGTTCACGGGCTTCACTTTCCCCGGCGGCGATCCGGGCGACAACCCTCCGGAGCTTGTTCTGCCCTTTCTGGAAGACATCGCGAAACTCTTGGGTCAAACCCACCCGGAAGCAAAGGTCTGGTTAAGCTTGCAGCATTTTACGCAGAAAGGGGTCGATTACACTTTCGACTATATCGACCGGAATTTGCCGTCATGGCTCGGAGGTCTCGTAGCCGGACCTGGAAGCCCGCCGATGCAGGCGGTCCGCAGCCGGCTGGCGGAGCAATACGGATTTCGCGACTATCCCGACATCACCCACAACAAGCTTTGCCAGTATGAAGTGCCCGACTGGGACCAGGCTTACGCGCTGACGGAAGGGCGGGAATCCGTCAACCCTCGCCCCGCCGGCTACACGGCGATTTTCAGCCAGACCTCGGGCTACACAAACGGGTTTATCACGTACTCCGAAGGGGTCAACGACGACGTCAACAAGACCATCTGGAGCGCCTTGGGCTGGGACCCCGGCCTGGCTCCAAGAAAAATTCTTGTCGATTACGCTAACGTCTATTTCAATCCCCAGGTGGCAGAGCGAGCCGCCGACGCTATCCTGGCGCTGGAAAATAACTGGCGCGGCCCCTTGATCGACAACGGAGCTGTGGAAGGAACGCTGCACGAATGTCAGCAACTCGCGAAGATGTCTCCGGGCCTCGAAGGCAACTGGCGCTGGCAGATGTGCCAGCTACGCGCGAATTACGATGCTTATCTGCGCCATCGTCTCGTGCATGAAACCAGGCTCGAATCCCAGGCAAACTCCATCCTCGCCAACTCAAAAAAGTTCGGCGCTGACAAAGCCATGGAGGAAGCGGCCCGTGTGCTGAACCGGGCCGTCACCGAGCCCGTCAGCATTGAACTGCGGACCTGCATCTCTGAACTCTGTGACAGGCTGTTCCATTCCATCGGCCTGCAGACGAGCGTGCCAAAATACTTTGCCATTGGCGAGGAGCGGGGCGCGGTTCTCGATTTTGTCGATTATCCCCTGAACAATCGCTGGTGGCTTGAAGGTCAATTCAAGGCCATTCGTGCGCTCAAATCAGAAGACGAAAAGAACCGGCGGCTGCTTCAGCTCGCAACCTGGGAACATCCAGGTCCGGGCAGTTTCTATGACGATCTGGGAAACATTGCGAAGTCGCCGCACGTGGTGCACTGTTACCCGGGTAATGGGCCCGAACTGAAAGAGCATCCACAGCCAACCTTCTGGTGGTGGGACCAGGGAAAGAGCCGCGCCCGCCTCAGCTGGCAGGTGACGATGTGGCCAACCGCTATCGTTTATGAAGGGGTTGACCCGGATGCACAGTACGTCGTGCGCTCCACCGGCTATGGCCAGGCGCTTTTGCGTATCAATGGCGAACGGGTTGAGCCAACCATCAACGGCATCCGGATGGACGAGTTCAAGGAGTTCCCCGTTGATTCCAGGTTCGTCAAAAACAGAAAGCTGGTGCTCACCTGGGACCGCCCGGTGAATGAGGAAAAGCTGAACTGGCGCCGGCAGTCGCGCCTTGCCGAGGTGTGGCTGTTGAAGAAACCCGCCGCCCCGGAAAGATAATCAGCAGAAGGTATATCGAAACTTCCGCTCACCTAAGACCAATAACGTTATGGAGGGGTTCAACCGGCAGCAGCCTTGCCAGCCCCGGCAAGTGTACGCCATAAGCGTGCGCGTGTTCCTGGTAGGGGTGCGACAAGCATCGGTTGTCTTAGTACCGTCACGTGAGCGTTTCCCCATCACCGATGGCCTTCATCCCCCGTGCAAAGTGTAATGCTGGCTGATTTCATGGCAGGAGGCTCTGCCGAGGATGATAAGATTGTCGCCTGCGTTCGTGTATCGGAAAACACCAATCGGGAGAGATTTCCGCATGGGCTACCAACCAATTGAAAATTACGGCGTTATCGGCGACCTGCACACGGTTGCCCTGATCGGAATGAACGGGTCCATTGATTGGCTTTGCTTTCCGAACTTCGATTCCCCCAGCATCTTCGCGGCCATGCTGGACGACGAAAAGGGCGGCCGGTTCCAGATAGCTCCCACCTTGGAAGGAATCACCTTCAAACAGCTCTACTGGCCGGAAACCAACGTGCTGGTCACGCGATTTCTATCCACGTCAGGCGTGGGCGAGATCACCGACTATATGCCCATTGATGACAAGGGCCGGGCGGAAGGCAAACACCAGCTGGTGCGAAGAGTGCGGGTGGTCCGTGGCTCGATGCCCTTTCGGATGGTGTGCCAGCCCGCCTTCAATTATGCACAAGACAAGCACAAGGTGCGGCTCTTGCCAAAGGGAGCCTGTTTTGAGTCTCCTGGCCTGCAATTCGGTCTCGCCACCGAGGTTCCGCTGAAGAACGATGGCAAAGGTGCCGTGAGCGCTGAATTCACTCTTGGAGAAGACGAAAACGCCATTTTCCTGCTCCAGGACATGCCACCCGGCGCAGGCTGCGGCGAGCCTATCACAGAGTCACGGGAGGACCAGCTTTTCCAGAGCACGGTGAACTACTGGCGTCGCTGGCTCTCGCAGTGCCGCTACAAGGGGCGCTGGCGGGAAATGGTTTACCGGTCGGCCCTGGTTCTCAAGCTGCTCACTTATCACCCGACGGGAGCCATCGTCGCGGCGCCCACCTGCAGCCTGCCAGAAAGCATCGGCGGCGGGCGCAACTGGGACTATCGCTACACCTGGATTCGCGATGCGGCGTTTGCGGTTTATGCCTTGATGCGGCTCGGCTTCACAGGGGAAGCAGCCAAATTTATGCACTGGCTGGAAGCCCGATGCCACGAGCGGCGTGAAGACGGCTCTCTACAGATCATGTACGGCATCGACGGCCGGCATGAACTGGATGAGATCACCCTGGACCACCTGGAAGGGTACAAGGGGTCGCGGCCGGTCAGGGTGGGGAATGCTGCCTCAAACCAGTTACAACTGGATATTTACGGAGAGCTGATGGATTCCGTTTACCTGTACAACAAGTACGGCAGCCCGATTTCTTACGAACTCTGGGTTGAGTTGCGCGAATTGCTGAACTGGGTCTGCGACAACTGGCACCAGCCCGACGACGGCGTCTGGGAAGTTCGAGGCGGCCGCCAGCATTTTGTGTATTCGAAAGTCATGTGCTGGGTGGCTCTTGACCGTGGCCTGCGCCTGGCCGAAAAGCGTTCATTCCCGGCAGACCGTACCCACTGGATGAAAACACGGGATGCCATCTACGAAGAAATCCTGGAAAAGGGATGGAACTCGAAGCGGCAGTCCTTCGTGCAATACTACGGGTGCGACTGCCTTGACGCCTCCAGCCTGATCATGCCACTGGTCTTCTTCATGTCGCCCACCGATCCACGCATGCTGAGGACAATCGATGCCATCAACCGTCCTCCGGACAAAGGCGGGCTGGTCTCCAACAGCCTTGCCTATCGTTACAACGTACGGGGCGGGATTGACGGCCTGCAAGGCAATGAAGGAACCTTCAACATGTGCACGTTTTGGCTGGTTGAGGCGTTGACCCGTGCGGGACGCGTTGACAGGGGGCGGCTGGACCAGGCCGTACTGGTCTTCGACAAGATGCTCAGCTATGCAAACCATCTGGGGCTGTATGCGGAGGAAACGGGACCATGCGCCGAAGGCCTGGGGAATTTCCCACAGGCTTTCACCCATGTGGCCCTGATCAGCGCCGCATTCAATCTGGACCGTGCTTTGGGCTCCAACGACCAGAAGTGGCCGGGATTGGCCCTCCCTCCGTGGTGATTCCGAACGTGAAATCCAGAAGTTGCTTGAGGCTCAGGCTTAAAACCATCTGAGCCCCACCGGACGCTCTGGCGGTAAATTTGCGACAGGGCGTTGCCCGGCAAGAACAGCTCCGCCTCAGCCTGGAAATCCAGACCGCCGAACTATTGATTTGCCGTGCCTGCTGGCCCCCGTACTTTTCACTCAAAGGCGGGAAGGAAATAATCGGGGAACGACGCGCCCAAGACGCCGCTCCCCGGGAAACCGCTGCCAGATTCCTGGGGAGTCGCGCAGTTAAAATTCTGAAACCGTCTTGCCGGATGCTGATGACGCGCCATGCGCCTGCCGACTGGAGCAGTTCAAGAAATGCCTCTGCCAATCTGGCTGTATCCTACTTCTTTTTGGGCGGAACGACCGCGTCCTTGAAGGACTTCGCCAAGCGGAACTTGACCACCGTCTTGGCGGGAATCTTGATGGGTGCTCCGGTTTGGGGATTTCGACCCGTGCGTTCCTTGCGGTGAGCTTTGACAGCCTTACCAAGGCCAGGAATCACGAACTGCCCTCCGCTCTTGCACTCCTTGGTGGCCAAAGCCAACAGCTCTTCAAGCACCGCGGCCGTGGCTTTCTTCTGCAGCCCGACTTTGTCAGCCAGATGAGATATCACCTGGGTTTTGGTCATCACTTTTGCCATTTGCTGCTCCTCTCCTGAAATTTAGATATTGGGAGTCCCCTTGGTTGACCGAAATGCGAAACTCTAAGCAATAACCCCGCAACTGTCAAGGCATATGATTACCGCGCCCTGGACAGTAAATGCCATTATTGGACCCGCTCTGTCAAGGCCTATCCTGCACTCTCGAAATGCGAATTGAAATGGCCTTTACCTTTATACACACGTTTTGAGTCTTACGCCAAAAACATTTTCTAATGCTGGGGGGCCGTATCGCACTAGTCGATTGATTCGTCAGCAAAGAGAAATCTACCCCGCAATCAGGGACATCCCGTGACTCCATAGAATGACGTCTGTCTGCGTTCACCAAGTCACCGCACGCACTGGAGCCCAGAGAAGGTATCCGTAAAGTACCGCTTCCTGAACCTGGGACAAGAGAGACGGCCACGCCGGGGAGGCGATGGGGCTAGTCTCCGCCTGTTCCAGGACCACGGTTGCTTTGGTCTCCCGTGGTCCCGGCAGGAATTCCACCCTTGTCAGGGTCTGACAGGATGGCCATGGGGACGCGCGCGAACGCCACCTGGTTCGCGGATGCATCGATCACATTCACCTGCATCCAGTACCGTCCCGGAGGAAACCTGGCCAGTGGAATCTCGGTGAAGTAGGATGCAGTCCCTCCGCCTGACTTGCCCGATTTGGCCGCGTAGGGTCCGGCTTCAGAAACCTGTACAC